>NZ_JACOPB010000018.1:0-128906 GCF_014288005.1 Hungatella hominis | reverse complement strand
AATTGGACATCTAATTTTAAAATCTCCATGTAGCTAGGCTTATTTAAGTTACCCTTTTTTAGGATAATAAAAATATCAACTTTTTTCACATCACCTCTTGACATTTCTTAGCTGGACTTTGTACTTCCATGATTTTTAAGCTCGGGACCTTGCACACGGGACATATCGCCGGAGCCTCGTCGCCAATGTAGACAAATCCGCAGATATCGCAGACAAAGACTTTCGTATGCTCTAAAAATGCTCCCTGCCCGTTTTCAAAACGCTCCAGCAGGGATTCCAGCATTCTGGTGACCTTACCGCTCCAGACAAGAGCCCTCTTGGCACCGCGGTCCCCACTCTCCCCCGCGGCCGCTTCCGCGTGAGGATATTCCGTCTCCAGATCCTTTGAAACCATTGTCAGCAGCTCTCCCGTATTCTCCGCATCTGCCGGCGCCGCCTTCAATCTGAAATAGCCGGCCAGTTTTAAAAAGAGCTCCATTTCCTCGGTAAGATACTGTTTCTCACAGCCTTTTGCCAGATTCGAACAAATCGCGCTCAGCTCTCCAAACGACAGTTCCCTGAGTTCATCGGCCCCTTCCCCATCGTCATCGCCGGTTTTCTCAGCCGGCTCCGGTGCAGCTGCCTTTGGCTCTTCCTCTTTCTTTTCACGGAAGGCGGATTTCGGAGCGCCGCACAACGGACAGACCCAGTCCGATGGCAGTTCCTCCCATCTCGTCCCCGGCGCAATCCCCCGGTCGGGAATACCAGCGGCTTCGTCGTATACGTAGCCGCACACATTACATATGAATTTCTTCATTCGCATGACCCCCTTTTCTTTTCAGGCTTTGCTGTCTGCCTTATATGGGATAAGTATACCATTTTTTTACAGCGTGGTATGTGACTTTGTCACAATATTAGTAACTATTACTATTTACAGCACTTTCTTTCATATCCTGCTTTCATCTATGGACATAATGTTGTATAATCAACCTTATAAATTTGAAGCAGCAAAAAAGATTCGGTTGTTTAGAATTGTATGGGAGATAATATGACATTAAAAGAGCGGGCAAAGAAGTTAAAACAGGATATTCCAATTGTTTTTTTGAGTTTGAAAGATAAGGAGACGCCTATACTTGCAAAGATTTTTGCCGGTATCACAGTTGTATACGCTCTTTCGCCCATTGATTTGATTCCCGATTTTATTCCAATGATTGGATATCTCGATGATATTATTATTTTGCCTGCATTGATTCTATTAACGATTAAACTAATTCCTCAAAATGTGTGGGAAAGAAATACTGATATGGCAAAAGATATGTGGAAAGATGGGAAGCCTGAAAAATGGTATTATTCAATACCTATTATTCTGCTTTGGATTATAATATTATGGTTAATAATCCAATTATTTTGGCTTTAAGCCAATAAGCTGTCACTCACAGACAATAAACATATATTTGAGAAGATCGCCGAACAGCGGGTCAAACGGACACGCCATTGTGTCCGTTTGGCCCGCTGCCCCGCGAGAATAAACAGGTTAAATAAAAAGGTTTACATTCGAATTTTCCGCATCCCCCAGATACGTCGCCACACCGGCAAACTCCACGCCGTCGATGATTTCTTCCTTCCGGATTCCCATGACATCCATGGACATGGTGCACGCCACCAGCTTTACACCGTTTTTCATGGCCTGGTTCATCAGTTTTTCAAGGGAATCCACGTTTTTATCTGCCATGACCTTCTTCATCATTCTGGTTCCCATACCTCCCATGTTCATCTTAGAAAGCTTCAGCTTTCCGGCGCCCTGCGGCATCATGGCTCCGAACATCTTTTCAATCAGAGACTTCTCCACTTTGCGTTTCTCCGGTTTTCTTAAGATATTGAGCCCCCAAAAGGTAAAGAACATGGTGACCGGACTTCCCATGGCGACTGCGCCGTTGGCAATGATAAATGCAGCCAGCGCCTTATCCATATCGCCGTCAAATACTACCATCGTTTTTCCCTTAGGTGCGGGAAAAGCGGCGGGATTCGTCTCCTGTTCGGCGTCCCGGTTCTCCATTCCCTTACGGATCAGAACGATGCTCTCCTGCCCCTTCCGTTCTGTCCCCACCAGGGTGTTGCCGGTCTGTCTGCACCAGGATGCGATATCGCGGGAAAATCCCATATCTGTGGCGGAGACCTCCAGAATATCGCCATCTTCCATTTCACCGATCGATTCATGAACCTTCATGATCGGGCCTGGGCATTGAAGGCCGCAGCAGTCTACAATTTTCACGGATTTTCTCATCACTTCCCTCTCTTCCACCTGCTCTGCCACCTGTTTCCCCATCAGTGCTCCCTGATCCGGTTCTACCCGTTCCTTTTCCTCGAAATCGCGGTGATGCATGGACTTATAGAAGGAAATACCGCCTTCCAAAACCTTCACATTTTCAAATCCATTCTGTGAAAGGATTCTTGCCGCGTTATACGATCTGACTCCAATGGCGCAGTATACGACAATCTGCTTCTCCCGGTCCAGCTCTCCCAGGCGTTCCCGAAGCTGTCCCAGAGGAATGTGGTACGAACCCGGTATATGGTACACCATCCGCTCCACCTCTTCGGTTACGTCGAGGACCAGCGGACGATCTCCCTCCGTCCCAGAGGCTGATAGGCGGTCCAGCTCGTCACAGCTCATAAATGATACGTAATGATTTAAAACATTTTCTGCTGTGAATCCCAGCATGTTGACTGGATCCTTGGCCGAAGAATAGGGCGGAGCGTAGGCCAGCTCCAGTTCCTCTAAATCGCTGACAGATCCTTTCATCCTCATGACCGAGGCAATGGTATCAATCCGCTTGTCGGCCCCATCCTGCCCCACGATCTGCGCGCCGTAAATCTCTCCGTTCATGCCAAATATCAGCTTCAGGATCAGGGAAACGGCTCCCGGATAGTAGCCCGCATGAGATTTCTGGTTAATCAGCACGGTTTCATAATCCGTCCCTTTCACCTTTCCCATGGATCTAAGCGCCTTTTCGTTCACGCCGGTGAGCGCCGCCGTATAGTCAAAGATTCTGGCGACCGAGGTTCCCATGGTTCCTTTGTATTCCTTCTCGTCTCCCACCAGAATATCGGCGCAGATTCTCGCTTCCTTGTTGGCCGGCCCCGCTAACGGAATCATCGTCTTTGTTCCGAGAACGTAGTGCTCCACCTCGATCACATCTCCCACTGCATAGACATGATCCGCAGAAGTTCTCAAATGAGAGTCCACCACAATGCCGCCGCGCGGATTTAAGGTAATCCCGGCCTCTTTCGCCAGGCTGCTGTTGGGGCGTACACCGATGGATAAAAGCACCATATCCGCTTCTACGGTTTTGCCGCTTCCCAGTCTGATGACCGTATGGCCGTTTTCCCGCTCAAACGAGGACACACCGTCTCCCAGAACCAGTCTGACACCGTTTGCGGTCAGATTCTCATGAAGCAGTTCCGCCATCTCAGGGTCGAGAGGCGCCATCACCTGGTTCTGCATCTCGATCAGCGTCACTTCCACCCCTGCATGGACCAGGTTTTCCGCCATCTCCAGGCCGATAAAGCCTCCTCCGATGACAGCGGCACGCCGCGGCTTCTTTTCCACCAGCACCTGCTTGATCTGATCCGTGTCCGGTATGGTCCACAGAGTGTGAATATCCGGTCCGTCAATCCCCGGAATAGACGGTACCAGCGGTGATGATCCTGTGGCTATGACAAGATCATCGTACGATTCCTCGTACGCCTCCCCTGTCTTATTATCCTTGATTTCAACGGATTTTCTGTCTGTATGGATGGCCGTCACCTCGCTCGAAGTCCTCACATCGATATCGAACCGGGCTTTCATGACCTCCGGCTTCTGTAAAAGAAGGGAATCCCTGTTTTTTATCACATCGCCTATATAGTAAGGAAGTCCGCAGTTCGCGTAAGAGATGTACTCCCCGCGCTCCAGCAGAATGATCTGCCGCTTTTCATCACGCCTTCTTAAGCGGGCCGCCGTCGTGGCTCCGCCCGCCACACCTCCGATAATTACTGTTTTATTTCCCATCGCATGGTTCACCTCTCTGTATTTATCATGAGGTAATTATAGCGGGGATGAAAAATCATTTCCGTGATAAAGTCACATATCACCTTTTCTCCTGTGCTTCACTGTGCGATTCAACTCTCGAGTCAAAAACTCCGCCGCAAGCGGCGGGGTTTTTGACCCTTGCGGCAGTCGCCAAATGGAGGCGCCAGCGTGTCCGTTGGGCTCGTTGCTCGCGGGAATAAAGCAGCACACCGCCAATCGTCACGAATCCGCCTGCCACAGCCAGAATCGCCGGAATCTCGGCAAATAAAATCGCTGCAAATACGGCCGCCACCACCGGTTCACACAGCTTGGAGGCTGATACGAAGGACGGGGACAGGAATTTTAGACACCAGCTGAAAATACTGTGCCCAAGAAGCGTGGAAAATACCGCCAGTAAAAGTCCCACCACCACGGAAGCCGCGCCGTAACCCGTAAAGGAAAGGCCGCTGACCGCCGTGGAAATGCAGAGCGCCAGCGCACAGAACACGTATACAATATACGTATAAACGGTCGTAGACATATGCTTTCTCGCCTCTCTGCCGATCAGTGTATAGACAGCGGAGAACACGGCCGCCGCCAGAGCCAGCCCGTCGCCGGCCAGATGATTTCCGCCTGCGGAATAATCAGACAGTGCAATGAGCAGGCTTCCCGCTACCGTAACCGCAATACTTCCCACCGCGGTCTTTGAAAGCCGGCCTTTTAAGAACACGCAGAAGCCGAGTGCCACCCATATGACCTCGGTGCAGACGATCGCCGTGGAACTGGCTACCGACGTCTGGTTTAACGACTCGAACCAGGATGTAAAATGCAGTGCCAGGAAAATACCGCTGACCGCGCAGAGTGCCACCGTCTTCTTATCCGATCCCGCCAGTTCCCGCCTGATCTCCTTCTTTCCCAATACCACCGGTGTCATAAGCACCACCGTCCAGAGCAGCCGGTAAGCCGCTGTCACCACCGACGGTGCCTCCGAATATTTTACAAAGATCGCCGACAGGGATATGCCGATGATGCCGATCACAATCATAATCATGGGATGCTTCTCTAAAAACTTCATTTTTATTCTCCTTTGTATCAAACCGTATGCTTCTTACTACCTTAAACGGAATTCATGATTTCGTCAAGTATTGTATGGTCTTTCGCTGGTCTGCCGTCAACAAATCCGTGGCTTTTCTGCTCACATAAAAGGGGCTGAAATCAATAATAGATTTCAGCCCCACACCTGCAAACGGTTTCTATGTTAATTATCAAGATACATCTGCATCGGATAGGAAAGATACCGTAATTCTTCCAGCTTCTCCACCGTTACATATCCAGCCGGTGCATTTAATATAGTAGGAATTCTGTTGACCACAGTTGCACACGTATGCTCCACAGTTGCCGGTTTTGTTACATAGAATGTGGTATCCGGCTCACCGATGATCTTCCAGTCACACATATCTCCGTCATCTGGTCCGTAAACCTTGCCGATACACTGTGTCTCGATCACCGGTCCTTGGAAGGTTTCCGTGGTAACGACTGCGCTCATGCCGATGCAGTTGCCCTTCGGAATCGTCTTTCCAAGTGTTGCGGAATAAAGGTCGGTATCATAGAAATACGGTACACATTTCTGGCTCTGGGATTTGATGGTCCAGCCCATCTTGTTGCACAGCGCCTCGTTGGAGTTCCATACGTAAGCCGGTTCCAGAGTCGTCGGGTGTGCGATCTGGGCTTCAAACTCTTCCGGTGTGAGTCCTGCTCCGTGAGCTTCCGCCAGGGCCAGACCGTAATCTTCTACGTTATAGCTTACCGCGCCCTCGATCTTATCGATGCGGTGCACGCCGCCTGCTACACAGCCGATCATGTTGATCCAGTAAATATCCTGCATACCGGCACCTACGATGGTGCAGCCGTTTTCTTTTGCAAGCAGGTCCAGTTTATTGGTAATGGAGGAAGCGGTTGTCCACGGATAGATCGCTTCTTCACACGTAGTCACAACGTTAATGCCTCTGGAAACACACTTTTCAAAATGAGAATAACAGTCATCCATGAAACTGAAAAGCGTCACTACCGCGATATCAGCGTCGCACTCGTCTAAAACCGCATCCGCATCGTCTCTGATTGTCACACCAATCTTAAATCCCAGTTCTGCGAATTCGCCGACATCCATTCCAACTACTGCCGGATTCACGTCGATAGCACCTACGATTTCCGCGCCCTTCTCGTATAAATAACGCAGGATATATTTTGCCATCTTGCCGCAGCCATACTGTACTACACGAATCTTCTCATAATTCATCATAAAAACGCTTCCTTTCTTATAAAAAGTCGACAGTTTCAGGGCCATGCCCCATTTGCTGTTTTTATTATAAAGCTTATATACGGTATCAGGTCAATTGAGCAGTATCACCAAATCGGATCTGGCTGAAATGCCGGATTCATGCGCAGTTTCCGCGGTCTTACCCCATACGGATGGGCACCTGGAGGCGCAGAAACATCCCGCGCTCCGTGTAATCCAGAGGCATTTCCACAATCACCTCGCAGATATAGTCTCCAGTCACGGTATAATGCTTCTCTTCGATCTCCGCCAGCAGCCGGTCGATGTACTCCTTTTCCTTCTCAAACCGGTCACAGTAGATGCAGAGATAGGGGCTGGGCGGGATCACCGTTATGAGTTCCTCGTCCACGTACTCCCGGTCTACAAACACGAATACCTCCGCGGAATAGAGACGCCGCTTCATGAAATTTTCTCTCCGCAGGATGGTACCCGCGTTGGCGAAGAAGAACGGCGAGATGGCGTGTGCAGCCATATCCTCTTTCAAATCCCGAAGAATCCGCTCATACTCGTCAATTTCATAGTCATAAAAGTTCACATTCGTGTTTTTTACGTACATCTGGCGCTTTGGAATATATTCCAGCACGATCGAACCGTCCGGCGGAGCCGCCTCATACCGCTCGTAACTGTCCAGAGTCCGCTCGATCGCCCTTTTCTGTAAATTCAGCTCCTCGATTCTGCGGTCGATGGCATCCCTGTTTTCCACCAGCAGTTGTTTTAATCGCCCGGTGTCCCATTTTTTCATATGGACCCGGATTTCCTTCAGCGGCATCCCCAGAGCCTTCATATACTGGATCATATCCAGCTGGGCGCTCTGGCGGATGTCATAATAGCGGTAGCCGTTTTTTTCGTCCCGTCCCAGAGGGGAAAGCAGGCCCTCCCGGTCGTAAAGCCGCAGCGTCTGCTCCGAAATATGGTTCATTCTGGCCATCTGGCCAATCGTCATTTTTTTCACATCCAGATTTGTCAGTTTTATCATTTTTCACAATCCTTATTTAAAAATTATGCCATAATCTATCTTTATTATACAAAATAAACCTTATGCCTGCAATAATGTTTTTGATATTTTCCTGACAATCTCAATCATATCTATATCTGCATGGATCGGAATCCTAGTAACAGTTCAGCCTCCGGTCAGTCCGCCGGTTCTTTTCTCAGCTGCCATAAAGGAAACGGCGGCGACGCCAGCGGCCGCATTGCGATGGACAGGAGCAGCGTTGTGTTATCGGCGGCGGCCACCGGATCAGATGATAAGGTACCACAGGATCGGCAGCGGTGAATGATCTCCCACTGTCCATCCTCTCTCGCCCACACACCGACTGGCTCCAGAACACCTCTGCATAGCGATGTCCCATCTCCCGGCCGGTCCTCATCGATGTGAACGCCGGACAGGCAGTCAGGACAATGCCTGCGTTTTTCTCCGTCCAGGTTCACTGGGGAGCCGCATACCTGACAGCGGCTGTTTGCCTTTGCTGCCGATTCTGCGCGTCTCGTTCCCTCTTCTTCCGCCTCGCCCGGCCGGCAGAGCGGCGCATGCAATGGCTTCATTGCAATCTCCATCAGCAGATACATGTTATCATCCGCGGCTATACGGTTCGAGCTTAGGGTTCCGCAGGATTTGCATTTGTGAATGACCGCCCATTCGCCGTTCTTTTTCACCCACACACTGACGGGCTCCATCATTCCCTTACAGAGCGACGCCCTGTCTCCCGGCAGGTTATCGGCATGAATGCTGGTCAGGCAGTGCGGACAGTGGTTGCGGTGGCTGCTTCCCGCGTCTTCCGGCGCGATCAGCCTTCCGCAGGCCCGGCAGGTAAATGTCTCCGTGCACGGTTCGATTCTGTAATCTGCGTTTCTTCCTGACTTCTGCATTTTCGAGATGCTCTTGTGCCACTGGCGTTTTTCCCTCAGATAGCCGGCCTTATCGTCGGCAAACCTCGCTTCCGTAAGCAGCTTCAAATAGCTTTCCCACCGTTTTGCAGGAAGCTCGCCGCTTTGGATGGCCGCCTTGACAGCACAGCCCGGTTCCCTTTGATGGCGGCAGTCATTGAATCTGCATCGCCCGAGATACTGTTCCACATCGGCGAAGCTCTGCTCCAGCCCTTCGCTGACATCCCACATGCCAAGTTCCCGCATCCCCGGTGTATCAATAATCATAGCTCCATTCTTTAAAAGGACCAGCTGCCGGTGGCTGGTCGTATGTCTGCCGCGCCCGTCTTTTTCCCGGATCGCTCCCGTCTCCATAATCGATTCTCCGGCAAGAGCATTGACCAGCGTCGACTTTCCCACCCCGGAGGAACCAAGGAAGACTGTGGTCCGGCCCGGCTTCATATATTTTGAAAGTTCGGAAATCCCCTGGCCGGTTTTCGCACTGACCGCATATACATCGACACCGGCTGCTATTTTTTCAGCCGCAAGTACATGGGCAGCGGGGTCTTTTACTTCGTCCGCCTTCGTGAGAATCACCGCAGGGGTCGCTCCCGACTGCCACGCCAGTGTCAAATACCGCTCCAGCCTTCGCGGATTAAAATCCCGGTCCAAAGCCTGCATGATAAAGACATAATCAAAGTTCGCTGCAACGGCCTGTTCCCCGTATCCCGACGAGGACGGATCCAGACGCGCAAAATACGTCTTTCGCGGAAGCGTCTTTAATATCAGACTTTCACTGCCCTCCTGCCAGTTTACGAGCACAAAATCCCCTGCGGCGGGGACATTCTCATTACCGCCGTAGTATTCTCCCGTCTTTAAACGAGCCAGTCCCGTTCCCCTGTCACAGACGATTTCAAAATGGGAGCGGTGAACTGCCGTCACTCTGGAGGGAATTCCTGTCCCGCAGTCAATCGTATCCGCTTTCTGGTATCCATATTTTTCTATATTCATTTCTGTCAGCCTCCGTATTACTTCGTTTCTCATAAAAAAATCCATTCTCTCTCATTGTTTTTTCTCCTTCTGATGCTCATAACTTTCCTCAAAACAGACGCAAAAATCCCGCGGAAACAAACCTTCCAGTCTGTCTCCGCGGGATTATTCTGTCATGCCGCCCGTCTAAAAATGGGTACAAAAAAAAGACACGCCAGACGTGTCCTGCAAAGCGCACAGCGCGACAGTATTCACGAAAGGTAGTGGATCACGCCACAAAGACACCGGTATTCTCTCCGGTTTCCTGCTGCGCTCCGCAGTATTCTGTTTTAGAGGAAAGCTGCCTTTTCTACCGATAACATACACTACACTCCTTCTAATCTTCTTTCATAAGAATTATTTTTTTATCATACATGATATAATGGGAAAAAGCAAGGACTTTTTTGATGTGCATCAAATGTTCATCAAATGTAAAAACTGTACTGCCCAAAACGTCAAGTCACATTCAAGTGCATACTTGCGTCTATAGTCCGGCTCCAGCCGCACATCGGTATATGGCGTCGGATAATCTATACTTTTTGGCGAATACCGCTTGTTGTGCGGCAAATCTAGCCGCATCCGCAGTATTCCGTCATGGCTCATCGCCTCCTCAATATTGACTGCGGTTTCACAGAGCACACCGACGCTTTCACCCACGCCGAGCATGGCGATTTCCGTTAGTAAACGGCGATATGTGATCGTATCGATCAAATCCGTGCGGAACGGTCTGATTGGGCTGTTCTCCATTTGGAGTGGAAACGGTACGTAATATCGGTTCCCGATTTTAACGTGTATCGGGTTTACCCCCTGTGTAATATCATTATAGTGGTTTAACGCGTCAGCCATCAGCTTTCTGTTTTCCGGCGTTCGCCACGCGCTTGTATATGCCAAAGTTTCCAGGTGATACTGGCACGGATAACAGGTATCAGCCTCAATATACGGATAATTGTATTTCGCCTTGCTTTTGCGCGTTTTCGTAATGTCATTGATGGATGAGAGCGGCAGTATTCTCTTAAAAGCTTCGAGCGAGGTGTTTTGAAACGGCTTAACGTATTCGTCGTCACCGTATCCCAGCATGGCTTGCATGGCAAAAATCAATGTCATCAGACAAAAGCCGCTGTTCAGTCCGTCAAAGCGGGTTTCATAACGGTGGACTTCCGGCGGGATATAGGAAAACTCCTCTCTTAAAGTGTCCTCGTCGCGCATGGCGGCGACAAAGTTTTTAACAAGCGGGTGGTCTTTGGGAACCGCGTAATAAGACAGAAGACGCGCCGCTGCTTCGCCGTCCTGCAAAGGCGTTTCGTGCAGCGTAACACCGCGCCAGTTATCCCAGCTGTGCATACCGCTTCCAATATAGCCGTCCGGTTTGGCATAGCCCTGCACGAGCCTGAAATGCGATGTCTGATAAATTTGCCCCAGCAGTTTTTCTTCTTCCGCCGCAGTTAAACCACATAAAATCTCCTTGCGCAGCCGGTACTGGATGACCGCTCCGGCATTTTCAAGAAGGAAGTCAATTGATTTGGACAGGTTCATCATGGGTTTCCTTTCATCACAAACGGCAAAGCATAATATATTCTTCTTCGTTTTGATCTACAATTTCAAATCCTGTTTTTTGATACATTCTTACAGCATAGTTTGCTTTTTGTACAGCAAGTGACGCTTGTTTATACCCTCTGTCTTTCAGAATACGAAGCATTTCTTTCATCAAAGCAGTACCTATTCCAAATCCTCAGACGGCGCCGACAGCCTTTTTATCAACTTCCGCAACCAAACCTATATCGTCTTTTTTCTTTCCAAAATCAGTTATATATATCTGCAATTCCGGCTGATTGATAATTGATTTGGGAGGTGCAGACATTCCCTCTGGCACAAAGACAGCTTCGTATAAAAAATCTTCAAGCAAGCTATCTTCTCCCTCTAATATTGGTCTAATTCTATAATCCATTATATACATGTTTTCCTGAAAGAAATGAACTTTATTTGATACTCCCCAAAAGTTTTGATTAAGCCATTCTTCCTGTTTTTCGATTTGGATTGGCTCCATTCTCAAGCAAAAGCTCTATAATTTCAAATTCTCAACGGTGATGTTTTTTGATATGGTTTCCCGATTTGCCGTTCTGCTCCCATCAAATACTCAGGCAATCCCATTCAACTCCTGATACAAGTCCTTCGCATAACTGTCCGTCATCCCGCACACATAATCGGTAACCAGCAGAAGTCTCAGATACAGCTTCTCCTCCTCGCTCTTCCCTTTCGAACAGATAAAATACAGCTTCTTGTAATTATCGGAAATGAGCGAGACCAGTTTCTCCTGTACCGCGCTCTGCTTTCTTCCCGTATCAAAATAAAGCACTGCATCCACGAACTTATCCAGGAGGAAATTGAAAATAGTCTCCGCCGCAATTTCCAGCTTCAGGATCGGTTTGGACACGAACGCATACCGGTAGGCGATCTCTCCCAGCGCCTCCATGAGAAGCTGCGCATCCGTACCCGCGGTCAGCTCCTTCTTATACGTTCCCGCCATAATCTCTTGATAATTGTTGGTAAAGCCTTCCGTGGCCCCGCCGATCATCTGCCCCTGCATGGTGACCACCCAGTTCTGGACCGCATATAAATCCGGGCGGCTGTAGCCCTTACTCACGGCACGGTTGTATTTGTCCGTCAGCCATGACACCATATCGCGGTACCGTTCATTCTGACACTCTTTTTTATACTCCGTCAGCTCCCGGACCAGCTGCTCGAAGGTCAGGCAGTTCTTCTTCACCGCATCCTCAATATCCGCGGTGGCATAGGCGATATCGTCGGCCGCCTCCAGAATAAATGCCAGCGGATGTCTGGCCCCGTTCGTCCCGCAGGAAGCCTGAATATCGTCAAATGCCTCCCGGTCAGCATAGAAATACCCCATCTTCTTCGTCTTGATGTTTCCGCTGTGCTTATCCACCTCCAGAGACGATCCCGGATACTTAATGATAGAAGCCAGAAGCGCCTTCGTTAAATTCATGCCGTGCTCGTCCACCAGGAAATGCAGCTTGGTCACCACCCGGAGCGCCTGGGTATTTCCCTCAAAATGATAGAAATCTTCCACCATCTGGCGGTTCAGCACCTCGTCAAGCGGCCGCGCCTCCCTCTCTCCGCTCCTCTGAAAGCGCAGCTCGGGAAGTCTCCTCTTAAACCAGTCCTGAATGGCGGTCTCTCCAAAGTGACCGAAAGGCGGATTTCCAATATCGTGAATCAGCCCGGCACACTGTAAAATATCGCACATGGCCAGTGCGTGCTCCGGCAGAAAGGACTCGTCCTTAATCACGGTCCGGATGCTGGCGGATATGTTCTGCCCCAAAGACTTTGCAAATGACGATACCTCCAGCGAATGTGTCAGTCTGGTCCTGATAAAGTCGCTGCGGTCCAGCGGAAATACCTGCGTCTTATCCTGCAGGCGACGAAATGACGCGCTTCCAATGATACGGTGGTAATCCTTTTCAAACTCCGTCCTTAAATCCGTTCCCGTCGGTCTCTTCACCAGGCTCCTGATTCTGTCCTCACATAACAGTGTGCTCCATTCCATGGTATACCTCCTAAAAAAAATAGCCACCCGCCGGCAGGCTCAGTGACTATTTTTGTTGATTTTCCGTAACAGTTCAGACATCCGCCGTCTGAACTGTTACAATTTCCAACTTCATTTCACGTTTCCGAAATGAACCTTTTTCTGCACTTATTATAATCGTATACAGAATCAGCTGTCAACTCTATTTCAGGATTTTCCTGCCGCCCTTTCTTCCGCCGCACAGCGCGGAGTGCGCCTCCCCCGGAGTATTTTTATTACGCAGGCTGTACCTTACTATGAAATAAAAAAACGAGCGATGCCGCCGCCATGACCGCAACGGTTCCGGCTGCCGCCGGCCATGATATTTCCATGAGTTTCACCATGACCGGCGTTGCAAAGAACACCCCCGTGTAGTACAGCAGGTTTACAACCGCCATATAGTAGCCAACTGACTCCTTTCGCTTTGCGATGGCGGGCACCATGCAGAAGATGGAGGTCATCACAAGTCCGCCCGGGAATACAGCGCTGGCCAGCACATGAACCACGTACGTTCCGGGTGTCAGGATCAGCATGGTGAGTCCGGCAATAACGGTTCCCACGGCTCCAACCATGGCCGCACGGCAGGGATTTCCGGTCTTTTCCGCCAGAATTCCGCATACGATACAGGCCGGAATGCCAAACAGGCCATTCAGGCTGGAATAGAAGTTGGCCTTCTCCGGCGCCAGATGGTAGTAGCCGGTAAAAAGCAGCGGATAACAGGTGATAAATCCAAACAGGATAAACGCCATAAGCATCTGAGCCGCACCCAGGCTCATGAGACGCTTGTCCCGAAACGCTTCACGCACCATAGCTCCCGTGGAAGGCACGGCCGTATTACCGTCGTTCTCCCGGTTCCTGCTTCGGTCCGGAATTGGCTTTTCCTCCGGAGTCAAAAACTCCACTGCGAGCAGCGGAGTTTTTGACCCTCGCGGCAGTCGCCAAATGGACGCGCCAGCGTGTCCGTTTGGCTCGTTGCTCGCGGGGATAAACGCCAAAACCAGAATAAGATCCACAGCCGCCAGCGCCGCGCCGATCCACCACAGCGTCCTCACATTCCATCTCTTAACTACTATCAGAGCGCCGTTCAGTGTGATAAAATTACCTACTGCTGCAAACGTATTGAAAATTCCCGTGGCGGTTCCTGCGCCGCCGTGGGGAAACCAGGTGTTGATCAGATCGATGCCAACCATGATAATCATGGCGTAAGCCACACCTTCCAGCAGCCTTCCGGCCATCAGCAGGGGATAGGACCCTGCCACGGCCCCCACTGCATTTCCGGCAAACAGACAGGCCATTAAAAGGAGCAGGAGACGATTTGCTCCCATCCGCTCCATCAGAGCCGCTCCGGGTATCGCCAGCACGATGCCGGCGACCGTGAAAAATGACATCAGTCCGGCGGCAGCGCCCATGGAGATGGAAAAGCCCTGGGCCACCTGCTCCATAACTGCCGAGACCTTTAGCTGGGACACGCTGACGGTCACGGCGCAGCACTGGAGGATCAGAAAACGAAACCATGGATTCTTCTTCATAGCCGCCTCCTAAAACCGGTAGATTCCGGTTTCACCGCCCAGAATATCAAGGGCGATCCTGCATGCCCCGTATGCCGCGTCCCGAACCGCCACAGTCACCGTCACATTAGAGTATTTCTCCAGAAACCGTTCCTTAAAGAGTTCAAAATGATACGGATTTTTCACGATAGCGCTCCCCCATGCTCCGACTGTGAACTCCGGTTCCCGCCAGATTTCAAGCTTCTGCACCACCGAATCCGCCAGTTCAAAGGTCAGCTCCGCCTCGGTGCGGGTGATTTCCCCGGCATTTTCATCGCCTTCCCGCAGTGCCTTCATCACGACCGGTCCCAGTTTTAAAAAGCCGGTGTTCTCCCGTTCGATTCTCTGGCAGATGCGGATTAAATCCTTGGGCCCGCTGATTCCAAGCTCCTGATTCAACAGGTCGTAGAGCAGCGTTCGCTCTTTCCTCCCATCCAGGACGCGGCTCATGTACTCCAGCGCTTTCAGATTCAGCCATGCGCCGGAGCCCTCGTCCCCGAAGATGCAGGGAGGCCATCCGCCGCTGCGCTCCGTCCTGCCGCCGCCATTTCGCCCAAATGCGATGGAGCCGGTTCCTGAGATCACTACGACGCCCGTTCCTCCGGTCACCGCATAGAGGGCCACCTCGGCATCATTGACACACAGGGCTGGACAGGAAAATCCCGGAAGCAGCCGGTAGATCTCCTCCACCTCCTGCCGGTCCTCTTCGCTGTCAATGCCGGTGGTACCGCAGACGATCGCCCGGCAGTCCGCTTTCGCCAGCCCGGCCTGACCGATGCACCATTCCAAATTGTCCTGAATGGTGCGAACCGCCTCATTTCTGGAAAAACGGTACAGCCCCGCCGGATGCCCTTCGTACTCCGCCAGTTCCTTTCCGTCCATTCCCACCGCTTTCACGAGAAATTTTGTTCCCCCAGAGTCAATTCCTAATACGTAATCCATATCGTCACCTTATTTACCATTCCTGTATTTTGTTGGACAGAGCGCTGTATACTCGTCGTACAGGGGCGACCCATCCACGATGCCTAGATATCCCTGGACCACAGCGGCAAGGTACTGGGGAATCACCACGATTTCGAAGACTTCCGTATACATGGCTCCCGTCTTTCTGATCCTTAACGTCTTTTCGTCTGAATCCCCCTCCTCGTCGGTAATCAGGAAGGTGTATTCGGAGTACTTGCTCTGACACTCTGCCAGCCGCTTGAAACGCTCCCGTTCTCCCAGCTTTCCTGAGAGAAAGAGAAATGCTCCCGTGTGATCGTCCACCGCGAGGATCGGGCCGTGTAAATACTCCTCAAACTCATAGCTGAATGCGGGATATTTAATGGTTTCCAGAACCTTTAAGCAGCCTTCCTTTAATGCGGCCGCTCCCGTTCCATGGCCGATAAAGATGTATTTTTCAATCTCCTTAAGCTTCTCCTTATGATCGGCCGCCCATCCGGAAATGGCCTCCATATTGTACCGCATATGGGATATCCCTGCTAAAAGTCCGGCGCGGACAGCAGCGTATCTCTCTTCCCCGATGATCCCGACGGCCCTCGCCGCCTCCATGGCCATCAAGTACAGGATCATGACCGACGCCGTATAGCCCACGGTCTTCGGTCCTACCGGCTCTTCCCCGCATCCGATAATCATGTGGTGAGGGCTTCGCGCCGCGATCTCGCACGTCTCTTCCCCCGTAACCGTAATATACGGATATGCCGCCATCTCCTCCATCGCCTTTAGGGTGTTGGTCGAGGAACCGCCCTGAGACAGAAACACCAGCAGCGGCCGTTCTCCGCGGATATTATGTACGTAGGACGACGGCATGGAAATCACATCGATATCCAGCATTTCTTTCATAAAGGAGACTGCCGTTTCCTCCGCATTTAAGGAAGTGCCGCTTCCCACCAGATATAAGTGGGTCGGACTGACCTCCTTATACAGCTTTACGAAGTTATCCGTAAGCGGCAGGCTGTTCTTTAAACACGCCTCCAGGACCTCCGGCTGTGTCTTCCAGTATTCTACAATATGCGCATTGCTCTCCATAATGGGTTTCTCCTTTATTAAATAAGATTAAGATCTTTTGCTTTTCTTAACGCCAGTATTTTGTTGTTCACATCCATTTTCTGGTAGATATTTTTGACGTGGTACCGCACCGTGGCGATGGAAATATAGATCTCACCGGCGATTTCCTCGTGGGTATAGCCCTCGTCCAGCAGCTTTAAAATCTCCAGCTCCCGGTCCGTCAGCGATACCTCGCAGGCGTGAAAAAGCTTCAGCTGGCTGCTGTACCGCCTGCAGGCCTCCAGCACCTCCCGGATATAGGGGTTCTCTTCCCGTTTTAACAGCGCCTCCAGCATCAGCCTGACATGGCCCGTATTCTCGGCAAAAGGCATGATGAGATGGTCTTTCTCCGACAGCTTAAGCGCTTCTTTCAAGATCTCCCCGCCCCTGGGGCGGCTCTCTAAATAGCTCTTCGTCACAGACTCATAAATCATGAAATAAATCCGGATCAGATGGTACTGGAACGGCTTTAGGAAGGTGGAAAAGGATTCGCAGAGGGAGTCCAGTTCAATGTATTTTTTTCCCAGCAGGAGGCATTTTCCATAGACCACATAGAAAAATCCGGTTCCCTGAAAGAGGAAATTGCCCTTTTCGATATCCCCTTTCCGGATCCACTCCGGAATGCTGTCCACCCTTCCTAAGCATCCGTTAATATAGGCGCCGCACAAATCAAAGGTGGTGTTTAAAACCGGGTTGTTGGCCGCGATCACCTCGTCCTTTAACGTACTGTTCGAAAGGATCCGGTCCCTGCTGCTCCCCTGTATCAGATTCAGACGATCCAGCACCAGCTTGGAAGAAATCATGATGCCCAGCTGCTCCGCCGCCTTCGCCTTAAAATACGCCTTATAGGCGTGAAGCTCCGCCTGCTCCCATGCTCCCGTCTCCAGCGCAGCCTCGGACGCAGCCAGGGAATCGCAGCCAATTCCGCAGCCGTCGGTGGATTCCGCAAAGCTCATCCCCTGGGTGCAAAAGGCGTCCCGCACCTCCGCCACACTTCCCGGCTCCTTCACGTATCCCATCAGCATACAGGGAAGCCCGTAGGTAAATTCCGTCTCCTTGGTCACGATGCAGGAACAGCCGCCGCCGAAATATTCCGCGCCCTTTCTGGCATATTCCGCCATGACCGCAATGTCGTTAAAGGAAATCCGGCTCCGCACCATGCAAATTTCTCCCAGAACCATTTCCCGCATCTCATCCCTGCACTCAGAACCGCGGCAGTATTCCTCCAGCCGGTCGAGGCAGAGCTTTACCCGGGGAATATAGTTGCGCTTCCTGTCCATGGCACAGGCCAGCAGGTATTTTAAATAGGCGAACGGATACCGGTAGCACAGCTCCTTGCCGGCCTTTTCAAACACCTGGCGGATATTTCCGCTGCTCCAGATTCCCTTGTCGTTCTGGGTATCCTGGTTTAAAATGGAGAGAATCTCCTCCAGTTCTCCCGCCCGGTACAGGCATTCAAAGGCTTTGGAGTACTGGCCGTCGGCCAGCAGCCACTGCCCGCTCTTTCTGTAAACCTCCGTAAAATCCACCCGGTCGATCAGGGCGCGCTCGTAGATGTAGTCTCTTAATATATTTCTCAGCCGGTACGTGTGGCCGGGTTCATGAAAGACGAAAAATACACTCTTGCTGATGAGAATTTCGAAGGCGTCGTAAAGCTCCGAATTATCCAACACTGCGGCCGCCATGCGCTTCGTAAAGGATGACAGGACCGACAGCCGCCACAGAACCTCCTTTTCCGCCGGGCTTAAGTCATGGTAGAAGTTCTGTTCAATGATGTCATCGGCAGTGGCACTCTTGCCCACGGGAAGTCCCTGCTTGATTCCCTTTGCGGTGATATAAAGCATGGATTCCCATCCGTCGGTGATCTGGTAGACCCGCTCCCTTTCTTCCTCGCTCATCCGGCATTCCATGAAGTCCAGGTACTGGAACACCTCTTCCCGGTTGAATTTTAAAGATTTCTCCGTGATAGTGAAGCACAGCTGCTTCTGGTATAAATCCGCCGCATCCAGTTTTGCCAGTTCCCTGGTGATGAGCACGATATGAAGGCCGGAAAGCCGCTCCCGGACGATGGCCTTTATCAGCTCAAACACGTTGTTTTCCTCAATCGTGTGAAAATCATCGAATACGAGAATCAGATGGTTTTTATAATCATAGTCCATGAGAACGTCTAAGAGCGCGTCGGTTTTAAAGCAGTCATAGGGAAATCCGATGGCAGAAAACCGCGCCGCCAGGTCCTCATTCACCTCGTTTAAGGCATCGCACAGCCTCGCCCACAAATAGTCGGCTTCCCCCTCCGAGCCTGCCAGGGAGACCCAGACGCAGTCCGCCTCAGTGGTGTCTAAATACTCCCGCACCGCCACAGTCTTTCCATATCCCATGGGGGCGTGAACGATGGAAAGAGGATACCGCTCGATATTCTCCATTTTCACTAATATTCGTTTGCGTTCAATATATTTGGAAGCCATATCATTTCACCCGTTTCAGTTTCCAGCCCATGGCATTTAAATACCAGCAGGCATGGGGAAGCCACTGCTCCGCCCATCTCCAGTTGTCGTCACATTCCGCAGTGGGAGCCATGATAAATTCAAGCCCCTTGTCATCCGCTTCCCGCGACGTGATTCCGTTGCAGATTCCCCCCGGACTGTTCATGAAATCATACTGGTTCCGGAAGAAATACTGAATGTTGTTTCTGCCGAAGCCGTCGATCATACAGCTGTCAAAGGGATTGCATCCCATGATCCAGTCCAGCTGGTGCCCGGCAAACTTACGGAGCGCCCCCGACATTTCCCCCGCTTCCTTCTGCCAGGAAAAACGGAGTGCCGCCGCGGCCAGAGATGCGATTCTGGCATTTTCCCCCTGCCACCAGGGCGCCGCCTTCGTATCATGAGGAAAGAAGTACCGGCTGGTCTCTGTCTCCCCCATCTTCTGTGTAAATGCCGCGTATCCGAACGGTTTTCCGCTGATGGAAAGCACATGGACAAACGCCTGTGCCACCAGGTCCATCGCCTCTTTTCTCCGCATTTCATCCGGTTCCAGACTGCCGTATTTCATCATGGCAATGAGAGGAAATCCCTCATCGGAAGGATGGAAATACAGTTCTCCCTCCCTGGCCGTGAACCAGACGCCCTGCTCCATAGCGACAGCGCTGTCCTTCATCCCGCGGAAAAATCGTCTGCACACCTCTAAGTATTTCTCAGAGCCCGTAGTCTCATACAGCTCGGCTGCCGCCGCCAGGGCACAGTACTGGTCCAGGAAATTCCAGGTTCCGTCGCTGGAATACTGTTCGTTGTGCTCCGTCATATACTGAAAGGACTCTTCCGCCGCCTGCAGATACCGGCCGCAGGGATACTCCCCCGAAGCACCGTTATGCCGGGCAGCGGAGGCCAATACCGCGGCCGCCAGTCCGGCTCCGCTTCGCATACACGTCTCATAATGCTTCTCTTCAATGGTCTCTGCTAAGTAGCTTTCATCCTCCTCATGCCCGCTGAACCGGAAATACTCATAGTCCACCGAACGGCACTGTTCCTCGGAAAACGCCTCTCCCCGGTCCACCGATCGGATAAATCCGCCGCCTTCGCGGTGAAGTCTCATCGCATAATCCGCGCCCCAGTACGCCTCGTCGAGAAGCTCCTTCTTTAAGATTCTGCAGTCTCTTAACTCCTCTTTTTCCATCCGGTCCGCAATATCGAAACAGACATAGGAAGGCAGAAGGGACTGCATGGGGTTATAGACAGCCGTGTGAGACAGCTGGGTCAGATGGATTCCAAAGTCACCGGTGGCGTCATACCAGCCTCCGTGTAAATCCAGAGTCCCCTCTCTCGCCCCCGTAAACGCCACGTTCCGGTCGGCCTTCAGCCACTCACCGGAAGACCTCTCCCCTTTTAGATAAGCTCTGGATGCATTCACCATGCGAAGGTTCAGGAAATCGCCGGTGACCGTGATGATCTCCGATCGAAATGCCTTCCCATCGGCATATCCGGCAAGCCGGTACGTCCCCTCCCGTCTGACATCGGAAAAGTCCAGGACGTAGTAGCAGCCCTCCGACCAGTCCGGAATCCGTTCCGGACTGCTCACCGCCACGTGATATCGTTCCCCGTTATCCGCTTCCAGCCAGGCGCTTATCTCCGCCGCCTCCTGTTCCAGCTCCAGAACCGCTGTTTTATAATCCGTCCCGTCGAATCCAATGTGATTGACAAATACTCTCATCCAAACTCTCCTTTTTTTCACTGCCGCAGCACAGTACCAGCTTAACCTTTCACCGCTCCCGCGGTCAGCCCCTTGATAACCATTTCCTGGGACATCATATAGAGGATGAGAACCGGGATCACCGTGATAAAGATAGCCGCCATCATGGCGCCGTAATCCGTGCCGTGCATGTTGCTGACCATGGTCAGTATTACGCAGACAGGCTTCAGCTTCTGATCGGATATGTAGACCAGGGAGGTAATCAGATCATTGTAGGACCAGATAAATACCATGATCCCTACGGTAGCAAACATGGGCTTCGACAGCGGCACCGTGATGTGCTTTAAGACCTGAAACGGTCCCGCGCCGTCGATAATGGCCGCCTCATCCAGTTCGTTTGGAAGGGAGCGCATATAGGACGACAGAAGCATGATGGCGAAGCAGAGATTACCCGCCACCTGGGGGACGATAACCGCCAGGTACGTTTCCCGGATCGGAAGGCGGCTTACCGTAACGAAGTTGGGGATCATAGTTGCAAATGCCGGAACCAGAAGACAGGCTACCATGCCGGCCTCCACCACCTTTCCGACTCCCGAATCGAACCGTCCCAGACCGAATGCAGCCAGGCCTCCGAAACAGACCACTCCCGCCACCACGCCTCCGGATATCAGGAAGCTGTTAAAGAAGGAGCGGAACATGTTCACATCCGGATACGAAAAGATGGAACGGTAATTGGAAAAATCCAGGCTTTTCGGAAAGGCTACTCCATTTAACAGAATTTCTTCCGAAGGCTTAAACGAATTTTCAAATACCCACAGAATGGGAATCACGGTTATCAGAAGCCAGAAAATGAGAACCGCGTATAACAGGATACTGCTGATTTTTAGTTTTTTATTTCCCATGCCGTCTCTCCTTACTCTTCGACATCGGCCTTCAAAAGCTTCCGAAGCCCGATGGTCAGCAATACGCCGATGATGATCATCACCACCGCGATGGCGCTGGCGTATCCGCCGTTGTATTTCTCAAAAGCAGTCTGGTACATATAGGTGCTTAGCAGCTGGCTGGAATTCATGGGGCCGCCCTTGGTGATCACGTAGATGGTGTCAAATACGCGGAAACATCCGGATACGACGAGCACTACGGTGGAAACCAGCACATCTTTCAACATCGGGATCGTAATATAGAAAATCTTCTTCACCGGGGTAATGCCATCCAGCATAGCGGATTCATAGATGTCCTCCGGAATCTTGGAGATACCGGTTAAGAAAATAACGAAATAGAAGCCGATATACTGCCACAAAACAGGGATCAGGGCCAGATAGATCGCGGTCTTCGGCGTGATCCACACCTGCTTGTCATATCCCAGAAGTGTGACAAAGTAATTTAAAAGTCCGTATTCATACTTGTAAATCAGAGTGAACATCAAGCCGATCGCCGTACCGGAAATGACGATCGGGAAGAAGTAAACCGTCCGGAACAGTTTAAATCCGTGATGGGCGCTGTCCACCATGATCGCCAGCAAAAGCGCAAATCCCACCTGGAAAATCAGCACACCCGCGATCAGAATCGCCGTATTTTTAAATGCCACGGGCATGACCATGTCTGAGAATATCCGCTTATAATTGTCGAGACCAATCCATTCACTGGTAAGCGCAAAATTATACCAGGAAGAAAAGCTGTATATTACCGTCTTTATGAGTGGATAGATCAAAAACGCCATAATCAGGATCATGGCCGGCGCGATACAGATCCAAACATATTTTTTACCTTTCAGTGCCACGTTTTTTCCTCCTTGTTATGAGCACTTAGCGGGCGTCCTTTGACCGCTTACGTGCGATACATGTCATCTCCACTTAGCGAGGTCTCTCACGAGCTTAGTGGAGTGACTTGTTATGAGCACACGGAGGCTGTACCCGTTCGAGCACAACCCCCGGCTTTCATCACTGTCTTTCCCGGCCGCCTTACTGACCGGACTCATTCAGCTGTTTGGCCTGTTTGAGCACCTCCGCGCTCGTCATCTGGCCTTCGCAGACGTACTGGATTCCATTGTTTAAGGTCTCATACGCCTCATGATTCACCTGAGAGTCAAGAGCTGCATCCTGGTACTGCGCCTTCTCCAGCATGGTTACTGCGCTCTTTAAGAGTTCGCTGGAATTCTCCGGTGCGTCGCAGACGATGGCAGGGCTTCCGCCGTAGGCGATGAATCTGGCCATGGTCTCCGGTGATGTCATATATTTTAAGAATTTTAAAGTCTCTCCGCTTCTCTCATTGGCCGCTTTTGTCATATGCCATCCGGAGGAAAATCCTGCAATCGCACAGTTTTCGCCGCCTGTACCGCCCGGAAGCGTCGGCATGGAGATGATTCTCATGTCCGGATTGCCCTGAAGGCTCTCTGTACACCAGGAACCATTGATCATCATAGCCGCTTTTCCTTCTGAAAAGAGCAGTCTTACATCATCCTCTGAGATGGTGAAGGTGTCCTTCGGCAGTCCGCCTTTCTGGTAAAGCTCTGCGATGCAGTCGATGGCAATGCCCCAGCTGTCATCAAAGTAATTTCTGTGGTTTTCCTTGCCCGAAGCGCCCATAATGAAGTTTTCCGTGGTGATATACGGCATTCCAAGGGACATGGACAGCGTTACGATATCGTTCTGGGAAAATACTTCGTTTGCCTTCATGATATTTTCCCATGTGGTCGGCTCTTCCAGTCCGTACTGTTCAAACAGCGCTTTGTTATAGAACAAACCTTCATAATATCCGATGAATGGGAGCGCGTACTGCTTTCCCTGATACTGAACATTTTCCAGCGGGGACTCCTTGAAGTTTCCTGCCCATTCCGGGTCTGCCTTCAAAATGTCTCCAAAATCCACGAACAGCCCTGAGTCCTCGAAGGTCTTCGTATAAGCCTCGCCCGTATAGTAAAGAACCAAGTCCGCCGGATTGCCTGCTGCCAGATCGGCCTGAACCTTCGTCTTGAATAAATCGTTGCTTCCAGAAGTCGGTTGGGACTCGTCAACGATGGTGATGCCCGGATGGTCCTTCATGTAATCGGCACACACCTCTTTCCAGACCGGCGCGTAGGCATCGGAACCTGCGAAATATGTTACGACACGAATATCTTCTTTTACAGTCCCTTCTGAAGCATCTCCCCCGGCTGCTTCCGTCTTTGCGGAATCCTCTGCGCCCTTACCGGCTTCCGTCTTTCCCGCTTCAGTCTGCCCCGCTTCCGTCCTGCTGTCCGCCGTGCCGCCCGCACAGCCCCCCAGCAGTGCTCCGGTTACCGCCAGAGCCGTCATCAGTACCACAGCTTTTCCTGCTTTTTTCATGATTTCTTTTCCTCCATTTTCATGCGCAGCTGCGCAGTTTTTGCTATTTATATTGATTTATTGTCTGCCTTATTTATTTGGAGCTTTACCGGCTCTCCCTCACTGCGCTTTCCACAGCGATTCTTCCGTATACCAGAGCCAGCGAATGGCTCAGGCCAGGCACGGTCAGAGGATAATCCACGGCTACCCGGTTTCCCTGCACATTTCCCGCAACGTATAGACCGGGAATGATCGCTCCTTCTGTGTCGTAGCAGTGGGCCTCCTCATCACTCTGGATTCCTCCCATAGCCGCGATCATGACTGCCGGTGTAAATTTTGCTGCATAAAATGGCCCCTGTTTTACTGCAAACAGCCGGTCCTTTCTCTTTCCGTAGTCCGTGTCCTCCCCCTTCTCACAGAGACGGTTGTACTGTTCCACCGACGCAAGCGCCGTATCCGCAGGAAGACCCGTTTTCACAATCAGCTCCTCCAGCGTCTCCGCTTCCAGAAGAACGCCATCCTCCACCGCTTTCCGGACATACTTCGGTGCGATGTAGTTGTCGATAAAGCAAAGCTTATCATAAACCGTCCCGCTCTCCAGCTCCTCATCTTCCCTGACGAAGCACACAGAGCCGTGGTTCGGATACTCCTTCGGTATATAGCTTCTCCAGTTCCCGTCCACGATCTGCCACGCCGTCTTATCCGGCAGGTTCTCAATCTGGCTTCCCAACTGCTGTCCCGGCGCGTCCTCATTGACGAACCGTTTTCCACGGGTATTTAGAAGCAGGAAATCCGCTACGCCGAACACACTCCCCATATGATGAGCGCAGGGCGCGTGCGGGCTGTCCTGGAGCTTCGCCCCCGCCCAGAGCGCCATCTTATGACCGTCACCCGTGTTGGATGGCTGCCGGTCCATGTCGTAGCTGGTCCACTGCTTCGGCGTCTCCATCATTCCAGGCAGGAACCGTCTCAGCATTGCTTCATCGCTCATGTAATCTCCCGTGGCCAGAATGACCCCCTTTGAGGCGTAAGCCTTTATAAGGCCGCCTTCCCTGGTCCCGGCGATCACGCCTTTCACCCGGCCGTCACCGTTTTTCAATAGCTTTTTTACCCGTGTATTGAAGAAGGAGGTCACATATCCCGTCTTCTCCGCCAGTTCAAAATTACCGCGGCACAGGGCGATATGGGATGGACGAATCCATGCAGTCACCTGGTAGCATTTGAAATTCTCCCGGGCGTTGTCAAAACCTTCCGGGAGAGGCAGACGCCTCGGCTGTACATAGCATTTTACGCCCTTTGGGGGGACCTGATCGGTACGGTCCAGGACCGCAATATCTTCCAGCCCCTCCAGATACCAGTCGAATGCCTTTCCAGCTTCCTCCGACCAGCGTTTCAAAATATTCTGACTGGCCTTATAGGCCATGTCGTGCATCAGATTGTTGACAATCTCTGTTTTATTCAGATCATCCCGTCCCCAGCGTTTCGCCACCTTGCTGTCCATGACGGCGAAGTCTCCGGATCTGGCCTGAACGCATCTGCATTTTTCAAAGAGAAGAACCTTTTGTCCCATCTCCGCCGCCTGCCTGACGGCCGCCACTCCGGCCAGACCGCCGCCTACCACAATGATATCCGCGGACACTGTTTCGGTTATGGTTTCTTCCCTGATCCGTGGCTCTTCTCCCAGCCACGCTTCCCCTTTATATTGATTCAAGGCTGTTCACTCCGTTTCTTTTTTCTTATTATATAATGCACAATTTATATCCACAACTATCACAACTGATAGTATATTTTCACAAGAAAATAGAGGGGTATTTTGCATCCCCTCTTCATAAAAGGTCTCCCTTCCGCTTAGTTCCAGAAAACAGGAGGCTTGCTATTTTCAGCGGTTTAAAGGCTCACATCTGTCAATATAGTCAAGCAGCGCCTCACATCCTTCACAGATATCCCGGTAGGTAGAATCAAAATCTCCGGTATACCACGGGTCGTCGATATCCCTCGGATTCGGCCCAAAATCCAAAAGCCTCGAGACTTTTCTCTCCGGGTCGCTTCCCAGAATTCTCATCATGTTGGTAATGTTCCACTGCTCCATCCCGATGAGATAATCGTACTTGTCATAATCGGCCTTCGTCATCTGCACTGCCCGTTTTCCCTCTGTGGAAATACCGTACTGGCGCAGTTTGTTCCTCGTTCCGTGATGAACCGGATTGCCGATTTCCTCACGGCTGGTAGCCGCGGACGCAATGTAAAAACGGTCGGCCTGACGGCGTTTTTCTACCATGTCCTTCATGACGAACTCGGCCATGGGGGAGCGGCAGATGTTGCCGTGGCAAATAAATAGTATTTTTATCATCTTGATTATATCCCTTCATAAGCCTTCAAACCTTAATATTACGGGCTTTCCGGCGCTTTTTTCATTTCTCGCGTTTTGCCTAAAACCTACGCTAATCTTTATAAATCTACGCAAATTCACGGGCAAATGGTGTAGTAAGCAGGACATAAAAAGTCTTCGTCTGGTATAAATCTCAATCCGTCAGCTAATCGTCCATGTCTATATCTACAAAACCAAAACAAAGGCTGTTACCACTCATTTCCTATTGGGTTGTCAAAAAATAATTATACTAATTTACATATGCTGACCACCACAACTCACGACTATTCTTTTGTTGTTTTGAAGGTCAACAGTATATCCATAATTACATCTAAAAATGCTTTATTAATATCTTCTAGCAGCTCATGTGAATAATCGCTCATTATATACATACTATGTACAAGCAAACACCTCACAGAATACAATTTTTCTGTCACTCCTTCCCCTACCTTTTTGTTGTTTTCCTGAAGTAACTTTTTACATCGCTCATCAAGAATATTTTTCTCCCTTGAGGAAATTGAAACATATTCCGCAAACAGCCATTTTACTCTCTGTTTCTCTAAAATCATATTTCCGAGATTTTCCCGCTGATCAAACAAAGACTCCACGCTCTCATTTAACTGATCCACAAACGTGCAAATGCATTCATGCCCCCCGCCTTTATAATTTCTGCCCTCTCAGAATTTAGTAGATGTAATCTGCTTAACTAATACTATACCAGACTAATTATGCCTGAAATAGTTCGTAAATGTTCTTCTGCCAAAATAAAGTCCTTTTTAAAAAGTATACTTTCTGATTTTGTTCAAAATGTTCTGTTTTTTCTTCAGCTCAAACCCATTGGAATACCTCTAGACATATCAGATAATGTTTTTTAAAGTTGTCTCAACACACTATTTGTCAGCTTTGAAATAGTATACTAAGGAGATTTTATGGAGATAAAAGGTAGATTTGTAAGATATACAATTTTATGATACATAATTTCGTTCATTCCCTTCTGGTAATATTGAGTTAATAACTACTCATCCGCTTCTATTCGTCCTCTTGTAAGGCTGGATGCTGCATAGAAAAAATATTTTTCTGTCGCTCAATCTCTGCTTTCAATTGCTCTTTCGTAGGCAGATAAGTCAGGTATTTTGACATAAACAGTCGATTATTATCATGGAGTACCGAATATCTGGCAATATCTGCATCCGTTTCCGAGCACAAAAGAATTCCAATGGTAGGGTTATCTCCCTGACTGCGTTTTAAATCATCGTACATGCGCACATACATATCAATCTGTCCCACATCTTGATGGGTAATTCTACCCATTTTCAAATCAATGAGCACATAGCACTTAAGTTCAATATTGTAAAAAACGAGATCCAGATAATAATCCGCCGTTTCCGTTACAATATGTTGCTGACGAGCAACAAAAGCAAATCCTCTGCCCAGTTCCATTAGGAAATCTCTGATATGCGAAAGAATGGCCGATTCTAAATCTCCCTCTAAATAAGTATCCTCATTTTTAAAACCAAGAAATTCTGCAATTACCGGGCTTTTGATTAACTCAAACTGATTTTTCTGATATTTTGCAGTTTTCTGTTTCATTTCTTCAATTACAGCCTCTTTTTTCGGTGATTGAAGAAGTCGATAATAATACTGTGTACTGATATTGCGGTCTAAGGTTCTGGAACTCCACCCCTCGTCAACCGCCTCCTTCATATACCAATAGCGGGCGTTTTCATCCGAAACACGAAGAAGACTCCTGATATGTGTCCAGTTAAGATTGTGAACGCATGCGTTCACAATTTGTTCATCTGGGAAAAACTGATAGAATTTTATATAATAGTGTAAATTTCTTTTGGAATAATTCTTGCCAAACTCTTTTGTCAAATTCTCTGCCAAAGCAGCAATCAATCCTCTGCCGTATTCTGCTCGTTCGCTGCCGCCCTGTTCCTGCTCTACGATTCGCTTTCCTATATTCCAATATGTCAGTAACATTGCCTTACTGGAAGCATTGTATGCAGCCTCTTGTCCAGAGGAAATAATACTTTTAATATCTGTAATGACCGATTGGTATAGCGTAAGATGATTTTCCATAATGTCACCTCAGTTTCTCTTATCAATATATTTTATCTTACTTATTCCGTCATATCAAGGCACTTTCGTAAATGGTGTAGTAGTGGTGTAATAAGCGCTCGATTGCTTCATAAAAGCATTGATTTTACTGGCTTTTCCGGGACTTTTCAAGATGTTGCCGCGACAGACGAAAAGGATCTTTATATTATTATGATGTTGATTGCTCATAAACTGTTTCTCCATTTGATTTTTGTTAGATAAAGTCTACTATAAATTTGGCCAATAAACAAGCGCCTGTTTCCATTTGTTCCTTTACAGGCAGTTAATCCTCTAGTATAATTTGTACAGGCAGTTCCTACTGCTGGGTGACTTCCATCTCCGAAATGGGGTGGTATGACATGAGTACATATGAGACACTTTCTTTGATGATTGCGTTTGGAGTACTTGTTGTTATGATTATAGGTACAAAAAAATAGTCACCCGCCTACCAAAGCAATGGTGACTATTTTTTGAGTTAAAATTCTTTGGAAGCCACTCACTGGAGTGAACTGCCTTTTGTACCTTTATTATAAACCAATTTCGGTTTATCTGTCAATCATGATTTTTCAGTGCGGCACTTGCATTTTTTCATGTATATTCAAACCTATTTCAACTGAATCCTATAACCATACCCAACTACAGTTTTAATAAAATCATGCTGAACAGAATATACCTTTATTTTTTTTCTTATCTGATAAATCGTATTCTCCACCGCATGGCAGTATCCATTTGACGCTTCATGCCAAACCGCTTCATAGATTTGTTCCTTTGTAAATGCAACTTCCGGATTTGAGTATAACATATATAAAATATCAAACTCCTTTTTGGACAAGGACAGCTGTTGATTATCAACTTTCACTGTATGAGTTTTTATATCCATGTACAAATGCAACGAGACAGGCTTTATTCCCCAGAACTCCGATGAAGCCAGGCAATCCAATCTGATCTGTTCTAATAAAAGCGATAAATTATCAAATTTCAGAGTACTGCGTATTTTTCTATATAGCTGTATTTCCATGGTATTCCCATATATCTCTTTATTAAAATTCAAAATATGCGTTTCCACAGACAGGTCACGATCGTTATCGATAGTCGGACGTGTTCCTATATGGGTAATTCCATAATATACGTTACTGTCCAGCATCACCTTTGAAATATACACCCCCGCCTCCGGCAAGTCACTTTCGTTTACAACGTTCAGATTTGCCGTAGGTATACCAACCAATTTACCAATCCCGCGTCCATGGATCACAATTCCTTGTAACACAGAAACAGGGAAATGCCTCATTCTTTCCATCATATTTCCTCATATTATCCCGTTCATGGACAGGATGAACAGAATACAGCTGATCATGATCATAACAGTTACCAAAATCAATCCTGCAGGCCTTTTTTTACCTTGCTTTACAGATGCCGTAACGTAACCGCCTTTTCTTAATGCAGTTATAACAGGCTTGTACAGTAAAAACGTAAATCCCCCATTAAGCCCCGATTTAAGCAAATTAAATGGGAGAAATGCCGGAATCAGTAATTTAGCTACCGCTTCTCTTGGATATCCCATATAGAGCGGCGTGACAAGATAATTCCATAACATCATGACTGCAGTCATCGTCACACTTCCAACGGTCAGCCCGATGACAGCTCCTGTCAATGTACGTTTTCTCTTATAAATTGCCGAAGCAGTACAGGCGAATGAACAGGAGGAAATTATATTCATTATACAGCCAATAATCCCCGTTTCACTGACCGATAGCATTTCCAAAAAAGACACAATCACGGAAACAATACAGGAGGTCATCGGCCCCCATATCAGTCCGCCTAAGGCTATGACAGCATCTTTCGGATCATATTTTAAGAATAATACAACCGGAAAACGCCCGAAAACCATAACTACGTATGAAACTGCACACAACATTGCAATGGCCGTGATATTCTTCGCTTTGCTGTTCATGTTCTATCCTCGATCCCCTCAAAAAATCAGCATCTAAAAATGTCTTTCAGGTGCTCATAAACGTTATAGATGGTACAACCAGAGGCTTGCGGTCTTTACCGCCAGTCGGGTATATCACCCTGCCCTGAAGACCTCTTATTCCGTTGTTATAATCATCATACACACAAAAATCTCTGCTTGCAAGATGCAGGACCGATTTCGGAACTATTTCGGAAATGAGCAATCTAAAAGAAAAATTTTAAAAAAGTTGTTGAAAAACATTTTTAATGCATTTACCCTATAGATATGAGGAGGTAATCCCATCATTTGAGGAGGCAGAACCAGGCTGAAACGACAACAACGAATGGGTATCTAATAAAAGGTGCTTAATCATGGCTGCCCGACAACGGCGCCTAATGACAAAGGAGACGAACAATATGAATCAGGAAAAAATCGCTGCATTGGAAGAGATCATCGATAATCGTTACAGTAATACTGCCGGCATGATTGTTCTAAAGAATGGAGAAACACAGTACGAGGGCTATTTTAACGGATGCACGGCCGCCAGCTGCATCAACATTTTTTCGGTAACAAAAAGTATTATTTCTATCCTGATCGGCATCGCCGCCGACAGAGGGGAAATTCAGAGCGTCAACCAGAAGGTGCTGGACTTTTTCCCGGATTTCCCGGTTGAAAATTACAACAAAGGGGAAACAACGATACGGGATATAACGCTTCGGGATCTGATGACAATGACTGCCCCGTACAAACATCAGAAAGAGCCGTATCTGGAATATTTTACAAGGGATGACTGGGTAAGCACCGCGCTGGAATTATTGGGAGGGCCGGAGAAGGCAGGGAAATTCCGCTATACACCCTTTATTGGCCCGGATATCCTGTCCGGCATTCTGGTAAAGGCAACCGGACAAACCGTGCTCGATTTTGCGTCGGAACATCTCTTCGCCCCGCTCGGTATTACGGTGAAAGGCAATGTAACCCTGGAAAATGAAGAAGCACACTACGCCTTTATGAATGCCAGAGACGTAAGCGGCTGGGTGATGGACTCGAAGGGAATTCATGCGGCGGGATGGGGGCTGACACTCACGGCCAGGGACATGGCGAAAATCGGCCAGCTTTACTTAGACGGCGGCAAATGGGAGGGGAAGCAGATCGTCTCTGCCCAGTGGATTGCCGAAAGTACAAGGGAGCACAGCCGGTGGGAGGAGTTAAATCTGCCCTACGGATATCTGTGGTGGATCGCAGATGAGAATGCATTTGCAGCCATGGGAGACAGCGGTAATACAATTTACGTCAACCGGGAGAAAAAGCTTGTCATCGCCATCGCTTCTCTTTTCAAAGAAAATACCGGTGACAGAATGGACTTCATAAAAGAATGTGTGGAACCCATGTTTGCATAATCCGGACATGGAATTTCCGATTAGGAGTGTGATAGTAAATGCCGAACGCCATGTGGTTACTGTGTCCGATTTGTGGGAACAAGACACGAATGAAAGTAAGAGATGACACCGAACTAAAGAATTTCCCCCTGTACTGCCCCAAATGCAGACAGGAAAGTCTGATTGATCTAAAACAGCTTCAAATAACAATCATAAAAGAGCCAGACGCAAAGACGCAGAGCCGATAATTCAGAAGTTTATAAAACTTCGAATTACCGGCTCTTTCTATTTTGCACTCCAGCCGCCGGAGCAGGCCATCTGGTTATCATAAAAGCCAGCCTATTGCCTTCTCAAAATCATCCATGCAGTTTACTGCAAACTTCAGATGGCTGCCCCGGCGTTTTACACAGTGCTTCCATCTATCCTTCTGTTCATGAATGGTCGCTGACAAGCCAGGTCTTCCCTTCTTCCATATCCGTGCACAGATAATATCGCCCGTCGTCCAATACTCCCGCCTTTTTCATGGCACAGCGTAAGACTCTCAGACTTTTCCTGTCCGCGGCAATGGATAGTTTTACGATTCTGGGACTCAGCCGGCCTATGTGCCGCATCACAGCCTCCAGCACTTCAGGCGTTAAAGAAGTCTCATAGAGATCGATCATAATTCTGCGCCGTTCCGGAGATTCCAGTATAAAACGCTCCTCTTTCTCAATCATTCTATACAGAGACTCCGCATCATCAAAATAGCTTCCATAATGGATTCCGTGAAAATAACCGCCCTTGTAATAGTAAGGGCTTAAAGCACCGCTCGGTGACTTTCCTGACATAAGTTTCCCCCATTTCCCGATCCGCCTCACCGGACTTTCGCTTATTCATACTGGCCTGCTCCTATTTCGCAGTCAGTTCCTTCAGCACTTTCCCTTCCCGTATATGGCGGCACCACTCGATAGTCTTCTCCGTAACACTTATTCCGTAATAAAGAGTCGACATTTTATAGTAACAGCTGTCGAGATGATCCATATGACTGAGGCTCTTCTCTAAGGCTTCCAGCTCGCGCAGATAGCTTAAATACCGGGTGACTGTGTGATCGGAGACTTTGTCAATATCTGTCCCAGGGCCGCCATGGCAGGCCACACAGAGATCGGCCGAAAAGCATATTTAGGGATCGGATGTACGATCATCGACGATATCAGGGTTGGGGCCGAAACCATAGTGGGGGCCGGCGCCGTTGTCATCCGGGATATTCCGGATCATGCGGTTGTCGCAGGCGTTCCGGCAAAGGCAATCCAATAGACCTGGCTTCTCTGGGCTTACCGTATTTCGGTAAGCCTTTTTACCGCCTCTTCCCGGTCAGTGGTAAAGAACACATCCTTTCCATGATTACTCTCGTAGATGAAATCCTTCAGGGGCTTGCTTGTATATCTGGAAAAATCTCCGTAGACCGCGAACTTTATCCCATAATTTATAAACTTCTGCAAGATTTCGCCTGCCAGCCCTGTGCTGAGAATGAAAAATTCTTCTGCGATCGCCTTCTTATTTAGCGCAATCCTTTCACAACCAGTCTCATATTTCATGCTCATAATGAAATCCAGCGCCGACTGTGAGTCCCTGAGAATACATTCCCCGCTGTAAATAACTGCGGCTTTTACATGATTCATCGTTATAATTTCTGTCTGCATACCATATTTCTCCCTTTCCACCTTTTCACGCATTTTTCAGTCGTCATTTCAATGCCTTCAGTCCTTTGCGAAACCGGACAGTCCATTGAAGTTCGGCTTCATAGGACTGGCACAGATTATCATAGATCTGGTCCCATACATACTTCTCCTGCTCAGACCGGTTTGGAAAATATTTCTGACGCCTCTTCTCCTCCTGCCGCATTGCAATCTGCTTTCTGACCTGGACCTCATACCGGTCAAGCAGTTGGTCAATCTTTTCATTTTCCATCAGTCCGGCCCAGGAAATCTGAATCAGAAACGCTTTTTTAAACTCCGGAATTTCCGGCTCTGTCTCCAGAATCCATTCTTCCAGTGCCGCCTTTCCACTGTCCATGATTGAATAAACCTTCTTATTGGGCGCACTTTCCTGGTACTGTACCTCGTTTGTAACGTAGCCCATATTAAGAAGCTGTACCAATGCTTTATATATCTGATTGTTATTCCCCGACCAGTACATGACCGGCGAATCCTGCATCATGCGCTTCATGTCGTAACCCGTCATTGGCTTCCAGCTCAGCATTCCTAAAATTGTGTAATCGATTGTTACCATGATAATAATCCTCCTTTTTGATGATGAAACGGCATTTAGGTGTTATTGCCTTTAAGTATTATTGATTAGGTTCACACATCAATGATTTTATATGTTATTATTTTCATATGTTATTTATAACATACAATTACTTAGTATGTCAACGCCTTTTATTTTTATCTCCTACTCTCCCCACACGCATCACGAAAAAAGCAGCCAAACGTCTTCCATCCTAATGACAGAAAACCGTCCTGCTGCTTTCCCTCCGCTCCCTAATTAATACACGCTCCGCTTCAGAAGCAGATATAACGGAATCTCTATATTTGCATCCTCCAATATAAGATCCGGGTCTGTAATCTGATTCAGAGGATTATTACATAAATCCAGAACATGTTTGCCGCTTCCCGTATAAAGCCGGGAAATGCGTTCCAGCGTATCTCCCTTCCTGCATTGATACCGGTAAGGAAGCATCACAAAGGTGTCCACCATCTGTTCCCCCATTTTATAAAGGCTCTGAGAAACTTCGCTGTCCTTAAACTCCTCAAATACCAGCAGATATACAAAGTTCTCATCCCTTTCCATCTGAGGCATGTAAACCGAAGTGTAGCGGAGCCTGGTTTCTCCTTTTGCATAGTTGAATTTGTGATAATCACTCTGATGGCTTCCGGTTTCATCCCAGAGAACATCCTCCCTCAGGATTGGCGCCAGACGTGCCTTTACACGCTCCTGTTTTAACAGTTCTTCCAGCGAGTCCTCTTCCCCTACCGGCCTTCTGAGAAACAGGAGATAAAAACGGCCTCTGTCCGCTTCCCGAATTTCCGGAATCTCCATATCCTGACAGGGAGACTTACGAATATCCGGGAGAATCATATCCATCGATACGGATTCCTCGTATGCGTAAAGAAAGCCATAAGGCTGTCTGATCGTGTACATATCCGTGCTGATGGCCCTGCCGCCCTGGAACATATGATCAGCAAAACGCGTTCTCACTGAGTCGGAACTGACAAAATTGTATTTCTGGTAACTCTCTGAAGTAAACGCAGAAACCGCCCCGCCATTCTCCTCAAGCTGTTTTCTATACTGTTTATAAAATTCATCATATTCCAACACACTGTTCTGATGGGCTTCCCTGTAAGACCACGACCAATAGGATTCCGGCAGGCCCATGTAAACGGTACAATATGTAAATCCCGGTGTTCGGTATGGTTCAATATAATCCGCCCAGGCCGCCTCACTACCTGTCTGAACACTCTGATACAGCTTCGGCCGCAAAGTTTTCATTACCTTAAGATTCTCACGTTGAACCTGATCAGACAATTCCCGCAGCGACTCTTTTGTAACAGATGAAAAATTAATCGTATAAACAGGATAATAATTACAAAAATAAAACAGCCCAGTCTCATTGTCCCCTTGCACAAACCTCACATTCAGGCTGATCTCCTGCGGCAAAACAGTAAAAAACTCTTTTAGCTCCAGGCAGGCAGATGAGAACGATTCCATACATGTGGGCAAATCTCCCTGATTCTTATAAGTAATGAATAGATCACTGGCATATCTGTCGATATAATCAGACGCACCATAAGGGCTGCGTACTTCCAGGCTGCTGATTTCCAACTCCTGCATATAGGCATACTGTCGAAAAAGCTCATTAAGATAGTTATTGGAACAGACTATTTCCCGGTCTTCTTTCACGGTAACCCAGACCTGAAAAATCAGGAAATTTCCGTTGGGAGTCCATCTGGTGCAGTCAAGAACCGCAGAACCGGACTGTGGAAACGTGTCATCTCTCTCTTTGATCCAATCAATTTCCAGAGATTCGCCCGGGACCAGATATTGCTGCACCTTGGCCACAGCATCTTCCCACAATTGGCATTCTTCGTTGTCCTCTAAAGAATTATAAAATTCATCCCTGCTTTTTTCCGCTTTATTCCAAAAATAGTCGTCTTTTTCCAATACATTTTGACTGCTGGCTGACAGTACTGTTGAAAGTATCAGTATAGAAAATATGATCCTGAGTTTTTTCAATTCACCTCCCCCCTCCCATTCTCTTGTTTCCGGCTGCAGTACTACGCCTCCACAATATTCTGCAGCCATATCCCCTTTTTCACCAGCGCATACCCGATCACGCATTTAATAATCTCGATCATCTGGCATGCGAAATAGAGGGGAACGATCGGCACCGCCGTGTAGCGGCTCAGCACGTAGGCGCACGGAATGCTGACCACCCACATGAACACGCTGTCAAAGACAAAGGTCACAATCGTCTTCCCGCCGGAACGCAGGGTAAAATACGACGCGTGCAGAAATGCCCCCATCGGCATATACAGCGCAATCACCCGGATAAATGCCGTCGCCAGCGCCTTCACTTCATCCGTCGTATTGTAAATCATCGGGAACAGAGGGGCCAGAAGCGCCAGCACAGCGCCGATTCCAAGGCAGAGACACACGGAAAATGCAATCAGCTTCGTATCCGTATCCCGTGCTTCGTCCATCTTTCCTGCCCCCAGCAGCTGGCCGATGATGATGGCCACCGAGTTGCCTAAGGCGAGATACACCACATTGAATACATTTCCGATGGTGGAGGAAATATTGATTCCCGCCACTGCCGCCAGTCCGCGCACAGAGTAACACTGCATTAACGTCGCCATGCCGCCGGCCCACAGAACCTCGTTGACCATCAGGGGCATCCCCTTGATAACGATCTGCCTCACCAGACTTCCGGGTATGTACAGGCTGCGATACGCCCCTGTGATAAATGGATTCTTCTTTTTATGGCAGTGCGTCCATCGAATGACAATCCCTGCCTCGATAAATCTGGATATCACGGTAGCTACCGCCGCGCCTACTACGCCCAGCACCGGTGCGCCGAACTTTCCAAAAATAAGGATATAGTTTAAGACGAGATTCACAAGAACGGCCACGATTCCCGCTTTCATGGGGATAACCGTCTCTCCGCACTCCCTTAAGGTGCTGGTGTAAACCTGCTCGATGCCAAATGGAATCATCCCCAGAATCATGACCAGCATGTACTTGCGCCCCTGATCCAGCGCCAGAGCCAGCCCCGCCGCATCCTCTTCACCGTGAAGATACATAGATATAAAACTTTCTCCCCATACCAGAAACAGAAGGCCCGCCACGCCGATAATCAGGACGCTGAAAATAAGCTTAAAACGGAACGTATGGCGCACGCCCTCATGATTTCCACTGCCATAAAACTGCGCGCTGAAAATACCCGCGCCGGAAATCGCCCCGAAAATGCTGATATTAAACACAAACATCAGTTGATTCACGATGGCCACGCCGGACATCTGCTCCGTTCCCACCATTCCGACCATAATATTATCCAGAAGCCCCACAAAGTTCGTGATGCCGTTCTGAACCATAATCGGCACCGCGATCGCAAGTATCATCCGATAAAAAGCCTTGTTTCCAATATATTTTTTCATCTGTATATGCTGCGGAATCCGAGTCCGCAGTCCCCCTTATAACAGTCTCTTAATTGTCTCCAAAGTATATCATACTTTTTAATCTCTTACAATGCGGGAGCTCTCGAAATCCCCGGTTTTTTCCTCCCACTCCCGGAGCCGTGCCTCCAGCTCCAGACGTTTTTCCCGAAATTCCCCGTTGTGTGCCAGGTTCACCTCTTCCAGCGGATCTTCCGTTAAGTGGTACAGAAGCCACGGCATTCCGTGAAATCTCACATACTTCCAGCCATCCAGGGTCACGATTCCACGCCACGGCTGATCCACGCTGTCCGGTCCCCCGTTGGGCGCCACCGACTGGAGATATACGGAATCCGGAATTTCGTCGTGCGTTTCGCTCCGGTTTAACCGGCAGAAGGAGTAATCAAAGCCCTCCATCCAGTCTGGCTTCTCAATGCCGCACAATCCCAGCGTGGTCGGGGCGATATCCACATGGTTTATCATCACCCGCTTCACCGCCTTGCAGCCCCTTGCACCGTAATCCATCGGAATCTCTCCACCAATCAAAAACGGAATTCTCACCGCTTCCTCGTAAGGCGTCATCTTTCGGAACTGTCCGTGAGAACCCATCATGTCTCCGTGATCGCTGAAGTACATGACATGTGTCTGTTCCAGCAGCTTCCTGTCACGAAGCTTACCGATCACCCGTCCCAGATTCCAGTCCACATTTTCAATAATTCCATAGTACCCGGCCAGATCTTCGGCCGCCCGGTCCCTGACCTTTTGCAGCGACGGTACATTCTGCCTGAATTCAACGCTTCCTCTGCTCCTGCCTCCCATAAATTCAGGCGGCGCAATAAACGGATCGTGGGGCGGCTGAACCGAGATCACTGCAAAAAATGGCCGTTCCCTGTCTTCGTCCAGATATTGGAGCAAAAGAGCCGTAAGGGCGTCGGTCTCATAGCCCTCCAGCTTCTTCATCACCTCGCCCTCACCCATGGCTCCGTGTACATAGGAATCCCATGGACTGTTGTTATTCTCATATCCCAGCCACTTTTCAAAACCGCCTCTCCGCTCTTTCGGGATGAGATGGAATGCCGCCCTGCCCTCGCTCTCGTGAAATCCATCCAGATGCCATTTCCCCAGGTAAAGAGTCTCGTAACCATGTTCCCGGAATACACTGGCAACCGTCGGCAGCTTCGGATCCAGCGGATATTCATGGCCCGGCACACAGTGGTGCGGATAGCGGCTTGTCAGCATGGACCCCCGAAACGGGCTGCACAGCGGCATGCCGGAATACGCCATTTCAAAGTCACAGCCGGTGCGGGCCAGCCAGTCCATGTTGGGCGTTGACACATTGGGATCACCGTGAATTCCCATCGCCTGCCCCCTGTGCTGGTCGCTGATGAACCAGATAACATTTTTCCGTCTCTCCTTCGGCCCCTCTTCGGCCGCGTGATTCATTCCGAATCTCGTTTCCTCTCCAACTGATAATCCCATCTTTCCCCTCCATAAATAGTGTCAAACAGTTTTAACGCTCTCCCGCACACGCTCTGCACAAGCCGCCGCGGCAATCAGAAAAGCGCACAGATTTCGTTTCCAGCCATTGCTGAAATCTGTACGCCTTCGCCGCAAAATTCTGTTCTGCCTCCCAGGCCATTGCGTAATCACAGGCAGAATCGCCTGTCCCTATTATACCGAAATCAATCACACCGCAAAGGCTTCCGTCCTTTACCAGAAGATTCCCCGGGGAAACTGCGTGTCAATTCATTTACGAACTAACTCTGTTGATATTACCATCCTATTTCTCTCCAAACACGAAAAACTCTTCTTCCTTCAGTTTCAGCATCAACGCGGAAAACAGGCTGTTGGCCCAGGCAAACCAGGAGCGGGTAAACCGGGTGGGATCATCTTTGTGGAAGCTCTCATGCATGAAGTAAAACCCCGCGTGCGTTCCGGCCAGCTGCTCTAAGCAGGCCAGTATCTCCTCCCGGTCAGCCGAGGTCAGCGCGCGCATGACAATCGCGATATGCCATATGTAATCCTGCGGCGTATGGGGGCTTCCCACACCATCCGCACAGGCGCCGCGATAGTAAAACGGGTTATCCCCGGACAGTATGAATTTTCTCGTATTGACATAGAATTCATCCTCACAGCCGCAGTAATGTAAGTACGGCATGGCTAAAAGGCTGGGAGAGTTGGCGTCATCCATCAGATTATAATGGCCCAGTCCGTCTGTCTCGTAGGCGTACATCTTCCCGCAGCGCGGATGCTCCACCATTCCAAACGCTTCAATTCCCTCCTGGATCTGCTTCCTCGTCTTCGCATATTCCTCTGCCAGGGAAATGTTCTTTAATACCTTCCGGAGTATCTCCTCCCCATACCCCAGCGCAACCACTGCCATCATATTGGAAGGAATCAGATAGCCATACGTGCAGCAGTCATCGGATGGGCGAAAGCCAGACCAGGACATTCCCGTACGCCCCACCGGATTCCCCTGTCCGCCGCACGGAAGTGTGTCGGTCTCCGGGCAGTCGGACCGCTCAAAGGTATAGGCTGAATTATCATGATCCTGCTCGGTTTTTACCACCGTCAGTAGTACGGCCATCATCCGTTCAAATTCTTCTGTAAAGATATCGGCACAGCCCGTCTCCTTCCAGTAGGCATGCGCCAGATAAAGGGGCGCACAGAGGGAATCCAGCTCGTATTTCCGCTCCCATACCCAGTCGTTTAACTGCGTTTTATCCTGGTGGCCTCTGCCGTCCGGAACCTCGTTAAACGCATTGGCATACGGATCCGTCAAAATCTGACTCGCCTGTTTTCCTATAATGCCACGCAGAATTGCCCGCAGCTTCTCGTCCTTTGCTGCAAACGGCACGTAGTGCATCACCTGAAAAGAAGAGTCGCGGAGCCACATGGCCTCGATATCTCCGGTGATTACGAAATACTCCTCTTCCCCCAGCTTCTTTACTGTCGTATCAATGGTATTTAAAAAACATGGTTTCACAAGCGGCGCCAGCGGCGGGTACGCTTTACTATAGTAATTTTCCAGCTCGTCAGCTGTCTCTGTCAGTATTTCCGGTCTCTCTATCATTTTTCCTCCATTCAGCCTGTGAGTGCTCTTGAAAATTTTCTTCCCCCCATCTTAGTGGCTGCAAAACTGTCTCAGTCTAATTGCTCGCGGGTATAATCTTATACGGAATCAGCACCGGCTCGATATTCCGGCTGCCATTTAACTGATCTCTCACAAGGGATACACTCGTCTGTCCCATGGCGATCTCGTCCTGGCTGATATGGGTAAATTCCTCTTCCCCGGTTATATTGTCATAGCCGTCGAAGCATACAATCGTATACTTCTCCTCCACGCCCAGCTGCACGAGAGAACTCCGGATGATTCTGGCAATATCGTATTCCACCGCGAAAAATGCCGTGATATCCGGATGGCTTCCGATAAATGCCTTCACCTTATCATAGTCCTCGCGGAGCGATTCCTCCGTGCGGTGGGACGGCAGCGTCGCCTTTAAATCCGTCAGCCACATGGACTCATTCGTGGTCAGACCGTGTTCTAAATGGCTGTCCAGAAAGCCCAGATGACGGTCTGCGATCGTAGGGGTGTCCACTCCGCAGTGGGACGCAAAGCAGATATTCCGATGGCCCTGGTCCAGGAGCCAGTCCGTCAGTTCCCTGGCCGCTTTCTGGTTGTCCGTCCCCACGTACGATACCGGAACGCCTTTCAGCCTCCGGTCTAAAAGTACGATGGGGTACTCCTCCACCGCCAGTTTCAGCACAGTCGAGTTAAAATTCTCTCCGTGCACACACATGATGATGATTCCCTGTGCGCCCAGGGAAAGCATCCGGTCCACTGCCCGGCTCTCCTCTTCCCTGCTGCCATTGGTACAGTGAAGCACCATGTAATATCCCAGTTCCCTGCAGGTCTTCTCAATTCCCAGAATCAGCTTATACCCGTAGCTGCCGCCAAAACCGTCCATGATCACACCGATCACCGGAGAATCCGTCTTTGTCTCCTGTGGAAGCGACTCTGCCGCCTGCTCCCAGGAGTCATTGACAAACGATCCCTTCCCCGGCATCCGAATGATAATGTTCCGCTCCGCCAGCATATCCATCGCCTTTTTTCCTGTTATCCTGCTCACATTATAGATTCCACACAGTTCTTTCTCAGAAGGGAGCCGCACACCGGTCTCATACTTCCCTGACCGTATGTCATTTAATATCTCCAGATAAATTCTTTCATATAATGGCTTTCCCTTCATGACTTCCTCCATTCTTCACAATGATATATCATTTATATAATACCATGTGTCCTTACAGGAGTCAAACGGCTCCCGCTCCCTGGTCAGCACCTTGCCGCCATCTCCATCACCATGATTCCGCTCAGATGCTGGGCCAGATCCACAGTTCCTGTCTTCGGCTCATCCCAGCTGCCGCCGACCAGCCCCTCCCGGTTCATTCCCCGGCTCGCCACGGTCTCCGCGTGGAAGTGAATCATCTCCCGGATCTCAGGCTCATTTTTCTTCTCCCCATAGAGTTCACAGCAGTAACGGAAGAAAATCCCCCGGAACAGCCCGCAGTCATCCGGTCCCTCATATGGGATTAAACCGCCGTGGCTGTCGGCCAGCCTCCGTTTTGCCTCCCGAAAGGTGGCAAGCGCCATCTCGTAATACGCCTCATCCTTTGTGATATGGTAGTACTCCAAAGCTGCCTGCATAAATACGCCCTGACAGTACGTAAACTCCCACTCATAATCTACTTTTCCGTCGCCCAGCCGGTTGATTCCGTCCCAGACAAATCCATTGTCAGGATCCACCAGATGGCGTAAATTCCACTGAAATATCCGCTCGCCCCACTCCAAATCCTCTGGCCTTCCAAATCTCTGATATAAACGGAATGCCAGGATCGCCGCAGGTGCGTTGGCAGGCGTATTTTTATAATCCAGCTGCTTTTTCTGCCAGGCCAGTCCGCCGCCCATATGATCGTTCCAGGCCGTCTTCACATCTTCCCAGATCGTAAATACCTGGTCTCTGCATGCGTCGTTTTCTGTCACATCCCAGAGACGCAGAAGCGCCAGGGCGATCCACTCCATGTCGTCATACCAGTTGTGGAGAAAGGTCTGGTGATTGGCGTTCCAGGTGCCGGTCAGCTCCTTCCTGATCCGTTCCATGTATACGCCATCCCCGGTGCGTAAGTATCCGTCCAGCAGGGCGTCTACCGTATGGGCATGCCACCAGTATACAAAGGCTTCCTCCTCTTTTCTCGGAAAATGGTGCTCATAATACTGCTTCTCTTCATCCCAGTAACAGCGCTCCAGCGCTTCCTGGGCCAGGTTTAATGCATCGTTTAAGTTTGCCATCGTTCTGTCTCCTCTTTATTCTCGCGGGAAGCGTTATTTAGAAGCTGCTTCCGCCAAAATCTTATCGCCCTGTTTCTGAGCCGTGGCCAGAGCCTCTTCTGCGGAGAGCGTTCCGCCCACAAACAGATCCAGCTGCGGCCGAAGTGCCAGACCTTCCACATCGGAGTATCCCGGAACCGGCATTCTCGTCGTAGCATACAGCATGGTCCTGGAAAATACGGATAAAATCTCGTCGTTCATGAAGTAATCGTCTGCCGCCGCGTTTTTATTGGCTGGAAGATTGGCACTGAGCTTCGCAAATTCCACGCCGTTTTCCGGCTGTGTCGTCCACCATTTGATGAAGTCCCAGGCGGCATCCGGATTCTTTGCCTTGCTCGGAATTACCAGGCCGAATCCGCCCATAATCGCGGACCGCACTCCTCCGGGTCCCTCGGGCTGTTCCAGTACACCGTAGGAGATTCCCGACTCATCTAAGGATTTGAGCGCCCACGGCCCGTTGAAGCAGATGGCTACCTTGCCTGCCTTAAAGCCGTTACCCCCGAAGCCATCCTCGAAGCCCAGATCATAGACCTTCTCCTGATTCAGCAGTTCATCCCAGTAATTCAGCACAGCCAGTCCCGCCTCGGAATTGAATGCGGTAACCGGTGGCGTCACCGTATCATCCACCATCTTTCCGCCCGCCTGGAGAATCCAGTTATTGAAAAGCCCCGGATCCGACAGGGAAAAACCGGACTGCTCCAGCTTTCCGCCTGCATCTCTCTTTGTAAGTGCCGCTGCGGCGGTCTTTAAGGCATCCCACGTACTGATTTCCTCCGGATTCACTCCGGCTTCCTTTAAGAGGTCCTTATTATAGAAGAGAATTCTCGTATCCACCGTCAGGGGAACGCCATACTGTTTGCCGTCGTTTCCCTTCATTTCTTCGACTGTGGGCTGGTAAAACTGATCCATATCCACCTTGTCGCCGGCTATGTAGTCATCCAGCGGCATAAACGCTCCCTTTGCGGCGTATGTTGCCGTGGTAAAACGATCCCACATAACGATGTCCGGCACGTCCCCTCCGGCGATGGCGGTTACTAACTTCTCCTCCATACTGTCCTGTACTGCGTATGTCACGTGGTACTTCTCCTGGGAATTGTTGTAGTTCTCAGTCATCTGGTTGATGTACTCCACTGCGTCGCCGCTCATGGAGCCCCACATGGTCACTTCCTGCTTTCCAGCCGCCTCAGAGCCCTTCTCACCATTTCCGCCGTTGCCCGTGCTGCATCCGGCCAGCAGACCTGTCGCTACCGTGGCCGTCAAAACGGCCGCCATTAACTTTTTCATATTCGTTTTCTCCTTTTTTCTGGTTTGAATATTATTTATTTTCCTCCGCTGAAGGCAATTCCTTCCACGTAGTATTTCTGCGCAAATAAGAACAGCAGGACCATGGGCAGGGTGGCGATCACCGTGCCTGCCATCAGCGGGCCGTACTGGGTATCATACTGGTACTGAAACGTGGCCAGCCCCACCTGAACCGTCTTCATCTTATCGGAGTTCAGCACGATGAGAGGCCACATAAAGCTGTTCCAGCCCGACTGGAATGTCATGATCGCCAGCGTAATGGCCGCAGGCTTGATCAGCGGAAAGTAAATCTTCGTGAATATCTTAAACTCTCCGCAGCCATCGACTCTGGCAGCCTCGGCCAGCTCGTCCGGCAGAGTCTCGAAGAACTGCTTCATAAAAAATACTGCAAATGCCCCTACCGCTCCCGGAATGATGATGGCAAAGTAGCTGTTGATAAAACCGTTTCCGCCTTGTCCGAATAAGTTGTTGCCTCCCACCAGAGGAAAGAATTTTAAAACAAGGAACTGAGGAATCATGGTGGCGACCGCCGGGATCATCATCGACGACAGCAGGATCAGAAACGACACCTTTCTACCCTGAAATTTAAGCTTTGCAAACCCGTATCCCGCCAGCGCACCGAAGAATAAGTTTGTCGCCACACCGCTGGCCGCCAGGATAAAGGAATTCATAAAATACCTGGCAAACGGCATGGTTCTGAATACCTTCGCATAATTGGACAGTGTAAATTTCGAGGACAGCAGGGACAGGGAGTTGGAGTAAATCTCCGCCTCCGGCTTAAACGATGTGGATACCATCCACAGGAACGGATACACGGTGGCAAGAGATATCAGGACCGCTCCCGTATACCATAAAATACTCTTTGTACGTCTTTTCACTTCACGGCTGTTCATCTTCTTCCTCCTCTCTTAAATATCCGCATTGTTCAGCCTGGTATTCAATACGGAAAACACCAGGATAATCAGAAACAGGACCATGGAAATGCTGGAGGCGTAGCCCATATTCAGATTATTGAAGCCATTGTTATAAATGTAATAGACCAGTGTGATCGTGGCGTTGCCAGGGCCTCCTCTCGTCAGGATAAACGCCTGGTCAAACACCTGAAAGCTGGAGATAATCAGCATCGTCGTCACCAGAAACGTGGTCTTGGAGATGGACGGCCATGTGATGTGCGTAAAAATCTGCCACCGGTTGGCGCCTTCTACTCTGGCGGCCTCATACAGAGACTGGGATACCCCTTTCAAACCGGATAAGAAGATCATCATATTTGTCCCGAATCCCGCCCAGAGACTCATCATAACCACGGCCAGCATGGCCCACCGGCTGTCGTAGAGCCAGGCAGGCCCCGAAATGCCAAACAGCTCCAGAACTCCGTTCAACAGGCCCAGCTGCGGATTCAGAATCCAGAACCACAGTGTGGCGGTCGCCACCGTGGAGGAAAGCACCGGCAGATAAAAAAACGTCCGGAAGACACTCACGAACTTCCGGTTTACATTTAAGTACAGGGCCGCTCCCAGAGAAAGGAGCAGGCCGCCCGGCACATACAGCAGCGTATATACGCACGTGTTCTTGAGGGCAATCCAGAAAAATTCATCATTTATCATCTTCCTGTAATTGTACAGCCCCACAAACCGGGGCGCGTTCACAATATCGTAGTCGGTAAAGCTGATCACCACCGCCATAATAATCGGAATAAAGGTGAATAAGAAAAACAGAAGAACCGGCGGTGCAGTAAAGACTCTTCCCATAACATTCTGATTTCCAAATCCGTGCCTGTTCCTTCTTCTTTCATCATTTTTTATGTAATTCAAAATACCTCCCCCTTCTCTCATGGTAAAATGTTCCAAATAGATGGTATATTTCTATACAGCAGCTGTTTCATTTAAATATAATATAGCATTGTCATATATCAAAGTCAACATTTATTATATCGTTTATATTTTTTATATCATTCATATCATTTAAAATAAATTTATGAATTCTGACCTCGCACTTTATCCAAAATTAAAATTAAAAAAAATCAGGTAAAAAAGCTGCCGCAGTCTGGCCTGCAGTGCATTCTTTACCTGATTTTTCAGACAATTATTCTTTATTCTGCTTTTCCTTCCAGCCCCATAATCTTCTCAACCCGCACCAGATGCTTGCCCCCAAGGAACTCCGCTCCCAGATACGCGTTTACCAGCTCCCACGCCAGCTCGATTCCCACCGTTCTGGCTCCCAGCGTGATGATGTTGGCATTGTTATGCTCCTTCGCCATCCTGGCCGAAAACGTATCGGTCACAAGCGCGGCGCGGATACCATCCACCTTGTTGGCCGCAATGCTCATACCGATCCCTGTTCCGCACACCAGAACCGCGCAGTCATACTCCTTGTCCACAACTCCCCTGGCCGTCTCCACGGCTATGTCCGGATAATCCACTTCGGTGACACTGTAAATTCCTTTATCTGCAACTGTGTGGCCGGCGGCAGTCAGCCTTTTTTTCAGTTCTTCCTTCATCTCATAACCGCCGTGGTCACATCCAATTCCTATTCTCATGCTTTAATCCAGCCTTTCTTTATCGATTTACGATTCTCTAATTTTCTTTTCTCGGAGGGGCAATCGTATCTCCCTGCTGAATGGAACAGGAACATACCATGGTCTCCAGCAGTTCCTGCTTCCTGCTCCCGTCGTCCTCGATCAGCTCGATCAGCCTGACGGTTCCCTTGTAGCCATACTCATACCGATGGGTATCCACTGTTGTAATCTGCGGCGCAAAATATTTCAGACACTCCACGCCATCCACGCCGAATATGGACAAGTCCTCCGGAACCTTAAGTCCCAGTTCTCTGGCGGCCGCATTACAGCCAATTGCCAGGGTATCATTTACGCACATCACAGCCGTAATCTGAGGCTGTTCCTTTAAGAGCTTCTTTGTGCTGCGGATACCATCTTCTATGAAGAAACCGCCGTTCACGATATACTCCGGATGGTATAAACCGTACTGCTCCAGCGTCTTCCGGTAGAAATCTTCCCTTCGCTCCGCCACCCAGTATTCCGGATAGCCGGAGATACAGCCAATATGCTTATGGCCCAGCGCCGCCAGCTTGCTCAGCAGGCCGTCCACCTGTTCTCCCTCGGAGGTATAGATTAACGGGAATTCGCCCCATTCCATAAACCGGTTGCAGGATATCATCTTGATGCCCGAGTCCGCGATCATTAAAAGTCTCTTCTTTGCTTCCTCTGAGATCCGCGTACTGCCGGTGATAAAAAAGCCATCCACCTTCTGGCTGGCCGCCTTATCGATCTGCTCCACAAAGTCCTGATCCTGCCCGGACAGGTCATAGATTATGACGCTGTAATTCCGGTCCTTGGCTGCCGCCTCCACCCCCTTTATAATCTCCGGGAAAAACGGGTTTGCGATATCTCCTACAAAAAGGGCTATGGTATAGCTGCGATTCGTCTTCAGCGATTTGGCCGCAATACTCGGGATATAGTCCACTTCCCTGGCGGCCGCCATCACCTTCTCTTTCGTCTTTTTGGTAATGCAGTCCTTTCCGTTTAAGACCATGGACACGGTCGCTGTAGACACGCCCGCTACTCTTGCAATATCTTTAATTGTCGCCACACCATTTCCCCCCTTCGTCTGTCTGCTGCTTATGATAAATTCCGTTACTTATAAATCCATCTGCTTCTCTCCGGCTGCCCTAAGCGCCAGTTCCTGGTACTCCCTGCAGTCCTGTTCGAGCCCATTTCTTCCTTCAAACACACCAAACGCCCCCGACACCAGGATATCCGCCCCCTGCTTTAACAGGGTAACGGTATTCTCCCGATCCACGCCGCCGTCGGCTTCGATCAGATAGGAAAGCCCCATTTGCTCCCGCATACTCTTAAGCTTTCTCACCTTTTCCACGGTTCCCTCCAGGAACTTCTGACCGGAAAATCCGGGTTCCACGCCCATCACCAGTACAAAATCCAGGTAAGGAAGCGTCCCTGCAAGCAGCTCAGGTGACTGGGCAGGATTCAGCACCACGCCGCCCTTCATGCCGTTTTCCCGTATCTGATTCAGCATTCGGATCGGAAAATGGGTCGCATCAAAATGAAAGCTTACATAATCCGCTCCGGCCGCCGCAAGCGGCTGGATATAGGCCTCCGGATTCGTCACCATTAAGTGGACATCCAGAAGAAACGAGTAGTTTTTCCGGATTCGCCCAACCATCCCGGTATCGAAGCAGAGATTCGGCACGTAATGGCCATCCATAATGTCGATATGCAGAATCTTAATTCCTGTTTTCTCAAGTATATCTAAATCTTCCTTAAAATTCAAGGGATTCCCGCAGGCCAGTGTAGGATTAACGATCAGATCCCCTTGTCTCATTGTTTTTCCCTCCTTCTTATAAGCACTTAAGCGGGCACTGCCGGCCCGCTTTCGTACCTGTTCAGCCGTGCATCTTCATGTTTTCAAACAACACGAAAACAAGAAGCACGGATAACACACTTTTCCATGCAAACTGCCGCACGGCTGATTCTTTACCTTAAATTTACGAACCGGGAATACGGTTTGCCGTTGGCGGCCGGTCCCTCCGCCTTTCCGATGAAGCCGGCCAGAACGATAAGACTGGCTACATACGGAATCATTTCAATAAACTCGTGAGGCACCGGGAAATTCGGTATCATCTGAACATATATCTGGATTGCCTCAAATAAACCGAAGAACATAGCAGAGAAAAATGCTCCCACCGGGTTCCATTTCCCCATGATTACTGCACCCAGCGCCAGATAACCACGACCAGAAACCATTCCGTCCTGATAGAGATTCATCTGCCCGAGAGACAGGTAAGCACCGCCCAATCCGCCTAAGAAGCCTGACGCCAGTACGGAGAAGTACCGTATCTTCGCAACGCTGATTCCCGCTGTCTCCGCCGCCTTCGGCTGCTCGCCCACCATGGTGATGCGAAGTCCCAGCGGCGTGTGCTTCAAAATATACCAGACCACAAACAGCATAATAAATGCAATATAAACGAAAGGTGAAAGCTTGGCTAAAAACTCTCCCACGACCGGTATGTACGCCAGGATCGGCGTGGTCGGCAGGGCGTTTACCTGGGCCGAGTTGCCTGCACTCTTAAAGATGGCATTTAATCCCACTGCGGAAAAACCGTTGGCCAGCATGACGAGGGCCATGGCGCTGATATTCTGGGCGCCGCCGGCTGTTACCGCGATAAACGAGTGAATCGCTGAAATGGCAATCCCCATAACGACCGCGCAGAGAACGCCGATCCAGGGATTTCCGGTGAAATAACTGCCCACGACCGCGGCAAAGGCGCCGGCGGTTAAAATTCCTTCCAGACCAATGTTGGTAACACCGGAACGCTCGGACATCGTACCGCCGAGAGCAGTAAGGGCGAGAGGCGTCCCCATCCGAAGGGTTGACAACAGTAGAATCGAGATCATTCCTGTCATGCCAGTTTCCTCCTTTCGAGACGTACATGGTTTATGTAGTAACGGATCATATAATCACAGCCCAGGAAGATAATAACCAGACCCTGAATAATATCCACGATATCCTGGGAGATTCCCAGCTGAATCTGCATAGCCAGCGCACCGTTTCTCATGGCTCCCAGGAGAAAGGCTGAGAAGAAAATTGCAATGGGATTGCCGTTTGCCATCATGGCAACGGGAATTCCATTGAAGCCGTATCCCGGAGAAAAGCCCTCCATCACACGGTATAAACTTCCCGATACCTCGATTCCGCCTGCCAGTCCGGCCAGCGCGCCGCTTAAAACCAGAGCCATGAACATGTTTTTCTTAATATTGATTCCACCCACGCGGCTGGCGTTTGGATTGGAACCGACCGCTCTCATCTCATATCCGGTAGTCGTCTTATTAAGCAAAAACCAGCATGCGGCAATCATTACCAGCGCAATGACAAATCCCAGGTTTAAAGACAGCGGCCGCGGCAGAATCTGCGGCAGCTTCGCCGTCTCGGCAATCGCCGATGTCGCATTAAAGGTAGCCCCCGGCTCCTTGAACGGTCCGCAGACAAAATACTGAACCAGAGAAGTCGCAATATAGTTCAGCATTATGGTTGCGATCACCACATGAACATTTCTCGAATACTTTAAAAATGCAGCAATAAACGCCCAGAACATGCCTGCAATCACGGCTGCCGCCAGACAGAGCAGAATGTGAAGAGGCGCAGGCAGGTGGAAGGTGAAGCCTACGTAGCCGGCGGCAAACGCGCCCACCAGGAGCTGCCCCTCGGCACCGATATTGAACACGCGGCTCTTCTGAGCTACCGCCACGGCGAGACCGGTTAAGATTAACGGCACTGTCTTGGTTAAGGAAACCGTCAGCGCCACCGGTGTTCCCACGGCGCCCTTAATCAGCACAGAATACGCTTTAAATGGGTTCTCGCCCATGGCTGCTATGATAATTCCTCCTACCAGAAAAGCAAATACGATCGAAATAATGGAAATGGCGACCTGCATCAGCACACCGTTTAAGCCATCTTTCTTTTTTTCGTTCTTCTTCTCCTTCGTCATGCTTCCTCCTCCTTTCCGGTCACATGCCCCAGCATCATGAGCCCCAGTTCTTCTCTCGTTGTCTTATGGGCATCTACGATTCCCACAATTTTTCCTTTATGAATAACCGCAATCCGGTCGCTTAAGGACAGAATCTCATCCAGCTCCAATGATAAAAGCAGCACGGCCTTTCCCTGGTTTCTCTGCTCCACCAGCGCCTTGTGTATGTATTCTATCGCTCCTACGTCCAGGCCTCTGGTGGGCTGAACCGCCAGGATTGCCTTCGGTCCTCGGAAAATAGCTCTTGCAATTACGATCTTCTGCTGGTTTCCGCCGGACAGCGTGGACGCTGCCGAATCTACACCGGAGCACCGGATATCAAACTGTTCCCTTAAACTCTCCGCCGTCTCCCCGATCTCCTTTTTCTTCATGATCAGCCCGTGCTTCGCAAACAAAGGTTTCCTGTGCTGTCCGAGAATCACATTTTCCGCAATGGAGAAATCCAGTACCAGTCCGTCTTTGTGGCGGTCCTCCGGGATATATCCGATTCCCATATCCTGAACCATTCCCGTAGGACGGTTTTTAATGGATTCTCCGTCGAGGCGGATATCGCCTTCATCCATATTCCGCAGTCCGCAGATCATCTCCACCAGTTCCTCCTGGCCGTTGCCGTCCACTCCGGCGATTCCCAAAATCTCTCCAGCTTTCACGGAAAGGCTTAAGTTATCCACCTTCTTAATGTTTTTGCTGTTCTTATAAGACACATGGTCAATCTTTAATATCTCCCTCGGTGCCTTCATCTCCTCGCGGGCGCCTCCTCCCAGGGAGATATCTCGTCCCACCATCATCCGGGTCAGTTCCTCCGGCGTGGTCTCACTGGTCTTCACCGTTCCGATCACCTTGCCAAGCCGGATTACTGTTACCTGATCCGATATCTTCATGACCTCGTTTAACTTATGACTGATGAAAAGAATCGTCTTTCCCTGCTGTTTGAGCTTTAACAGAATATCGCAGAACTCATCGATCTCCTGTGGTGTCAGCACGGCCGTGGGCTCGTCAAAGATGAGAATTTCCGCGCGGCGGTATAATACCTTCAAAATCTCCACCCTCTGCTGCATGGTCACTGACAGATCGCCGACCTTCACCGCCGGATCAATCTTCAGACCGTACTGATCGGACAGCTCGGCAATCTGCTTTTCCGCCGTCTTCCGGTCCAGCTTAAGCGCCGATCCGGTCTCCTGGCCCGCGATGATGTTTTCCGCCACCGTAAGCTTTGGAACCAGCATGAAATGCTGATGCACCATGCCAATGCCTTTGGCAATGGAATCTCTTGAGCTGGTGAATTTAACCTGCTCCCCGTTGATCCGTAATTCTCCTGAGGTCGGCGTATAGAGACCGTAGATCATATTCATCAGAGTCGTCTTACCCGCGCCGTTTTCCCCTGCCAGCGCATGGATCTCTCCCTTTTCTACGGAAAAAGAAATCTTATCGTTGGCCGTAAACTGGTTGAACCGTTTCGTCAGTTCCTTTAATTCAATTGCATATTCCATATCGCTACCCCTCTCCTGGCTATGAGCATTTAGCGCCCGTCTATCAGACGCTTACGTGCGATGCATGTCATTTCATCTCGATACGGGTTCTATTTTACATATGCGTTATATTCGTCCTGAGTAGCCGGAACTTTAATGGTTCCATCTACAATCTGTTTTTTAATCTCTTCTACTTTATCCCTGATATCCTCGGGAACTGACGTCTTCATGGCCTCCTCAGTGGAGTACATTAAATCCACGCCGCCATCCTTTAAGCCGTATTCGCTCTGCTCGCCCTTCAGCGTTCCGTTTACCATTTTTTCCACCATGGAATAAGCGACATTGTCCACACGCTTTACCTGGGAAGCCACGATCTTGTCAGGCATCTGGTTAAACTGTCCGTTGGCTGCGCCAAAGCTCCACTTGTCGGCGCCGGCTTCCTTAGATGCCTGGAACACGCCTAAGTTGCATGCGCCTGCGGACGGCGCCACATAGTCGCAGCCATCGCTGAACATCATGGTAGCGATCTCTTTTCCCTTACCCACGTCGCTGAAGCTTCCGGTATAGGAGGAAGTAACCTTTACCTCCGGGTTGGAATACCATGCCCCGGCCATATATCCATACTGGAAACGGTCCTGAATCACGCCGCTGACACCGCCGATAAAGCCGATCTGGTTTGTCTTTGTCAAATATCCGCCAAGAGCGCCGAGTAAAAATGCCGCCTCATGCTCACGGTAACTGGACGAAACCACATTTGATACGCCCTCCACCTGAACATCCAGAAGTCCGAAAAATGTATCCGGATACTCTGCGGCTACTTCCGTCACCGCGTCCTTGATCGTGGAACTCGGTGTAATGATCAGATCACAGCCCTGCTGTGCCAGGCTTCTCAAGCTGTTTGCAAAGTCTGCTACTTCCTTAACCTCCAGTGTCGTCAGCTCGATCCCAAAATCTGTCTTCGCCTTCTCCAGTCCTTCCAGCGCAACGTCGTTGAAGCTTTGGGAACCGAAGCCGGCGCCGTCCGCCATCAGTGCGACCTTGTATGTCTTCTCCCCTGTTCCTTCCGTCTTTCCACTGCTTCCCGCGTCATTCGCTGCTCCGCCTCCGCATGCTGTCAAAGAAAATGCCATAACTCCCGCCAGTACCGCTGCTAATACTTTTTTCATTTTATCTTCTCCTTTTACTCTAGGTTCATCCGCCTTAAAGGCAGCGAAATCTCTTTCAGAATGTTCAATAAGATTTAAGCGCCTCAAAGAAAACCTTCATCACTCCGTCTCTGTCAACAGAATCAATATAGTCGATGTTCTTCTCTTCCTCGCTCTTACTCAAGATATCCTCATAGTCAATCATGGTAAAGCCTTCCGTAAGCGGTCCCTTCGTCTCCACGTCTCCGTAGTATCTCGTGGAGTGAAACAGTTCCGGATTCGTCACATACGCCGCCGTGCACAGGTCATGGATGCATAACCCTTTAAAACGCTTATGGCCGTTTACATTCTTTTTCTCCTGGCTCCAGTAGAAGCTGCACATGGTATAGACCATTTCTGCCACTGGATTTTCGATGGTTCCGACGATTTCCAGCTCCTCCTCTGTCAGATAAGCTTCCCTGGTGGTATCCAGCGGACACATAAAGAACGGAACGCCGCCCTTCATAACGATCCTTGCCGCCTCAGGGTCCACCCACACGTTGAATGTCGCAACCGGAGTCGGATTTCCGCTGAAAACAGATCCTCCCATAAATACGATCTTCTCGATCTTTTCCTTACAGTCCGGGTGCTCCAGATAAAGCTTTGCAATATTGGTAAGCGGCGCCAGCGCCAGTATCGTGATCTTCTCTTTTGATTCCATCAGCTTCTCATATAAAAATTCCACCCCTCCGGTCTCCACAGGGCCGTAATCCACGGGATTGTCAAATGTAAATTCTCCCAATCCGCTGTCCCCGTGAATCTCACTGGCATCACGGTACGAACGCTCAAGGGGCGCTGCTTCTCCGGCCGCCACCGGAATCTCGCCTCTGCCCATATAGGCCAGACCATTGATGGTATTATACGTTGTGTACGGCAGAGACACATTTCCCGCCACGGTGGTGACTCCCCGGATATCCAGCTGCTTCGACGAAAGTGTCAGTACAAAGGATATCATATCATCAATTCCTGTATCGCAGTCTATGATTACCGGTATTTTATCCATTGATTTCTTCCCCCTGTTCTTCAAAGCTTTTCAGTGCTTCGAAATAGATCTTCAAGACACCTTCCCTGTCAACGGAACGGATAAAGGTGACATTCCTCTCTTCCTCCGGCACCTGTCTGATATTTTCATAATCCAGAACTGTAAATCCCAGAGTCAGTTCTCCCTCCGTCTCCACATCTCCCTGATATTTCACGGTCGTGAAAAGCTGGGGATCCGTTACATACGCTGCTGCACAGAGATCGTGGATACACAGGCCCTTAAACCGCTTATCTGCGTTGTTGTTCTTATTCACAGCATCATTGTAAAAACGGCACATCTCATAGTTCATCTGAGCAACCGGATTGCTGATTTTCCCGATGGATTCGATATCCTCTGCTGTCAGATATAACTCCCTGGTTGTATCCAGAGGACACATGTGGAAAGGAACGCCGCTCTTCATCACATATCTTGCTGCTTCCGGATCCGCCAGCACATTGAAGGTGGATACCGGAGTCGGATTGCCGGTTCTCAAAGAACCTCCCATAAACACAATCTTATCTATCTTTTCTCCTGCCTCCGGATGATCCATCAGCAGCCTTGCCACATTGGTAAGCGGTGCGATCGCAAGAATCACAACCTTTTCTTCTGATGCGGCCAGCAGGCTTCTCATCAGTTCCACTGCGTCCACATCTTCCGGCTGTTTTGCCGTCATTTCAGCGAACCGGTACGTTCCCAGACCGTTTTCGCCATGTATGTATCCGGCATCCCGAAGCGGTCTCGAAAGCGGCTTTTCTGCACCTCTTGCCACCGGAATGTCGGTTCTTCCCATGATAGTGACTCCGTTTAATGTATTCTGTGTGGTGATATCCACTACCTGATTTCCTGCTGCCGTGGTGATTCCCAGAATGTTAAGCTTATCCGAAGTGAGTGTCACAGCAAAGGAGATCATATCGTCGATTCCTGTATCGCAGTCAATGATTACCGGGATCTTATTCATTTGTCTTCCTCCATCAGTTTTAATGCGGTCTCAATAAGATTTTCTGCCGTCAGTCCATAGCTCTCCATCAATTCCCCCAGATCGCCGGACTGTCCGAATTTATCCTGAATACCGACGCGTTTCAAACGGCATCCGCCGCATTCTGAAAGAACTTCCGCCACCGCTGATCCCAATCCTCCGATTACCGAGTGTTCCTCAGCCGTCACCATACATCCGCATGATTTACCGTAGCGGATCAGTGTCTCCTTATCCAGAGGCTTGATGGTATGTACATTTAAAACCGCAGCGTGTATTCCCTTTTCTTCCAGAGCCTCTGCCGCATGCAGCGCTTGTGCCACCATAACCCCCGTGGCTGTAAAGCACACATCTCCGCCTTCGCGGAGCACGTCGATCTTACCGATCTCCGTATGGCTTCCCTCTTTGGTCACCGTCTCCACCGGGTGCCTCGACATCCGGATATAAGCCGGTTGATCCATATCTTTCATCTGTAACACCATGTCAAGAGCCTGCCTGTAATCACAGGGGCTTAAAACCGTCATGCCCGGAAGCACCCGCATCAGGGCAATATCCTCGATTGTCTCATGGCTTCCACCATCAGAATTCGGAGAAAGTCCCGCATGTGTAGCCACGATCTTCACCGGCGCCTTTGCATAGCAGATTGCATTGCGGATCGGTTCATAGGCACGTCCCGCTGCAAACAGGGCAAAGGTCGATGCAAATGGCTTCAGCCCGCTTATCGCCATCCCTGCTGCCGTTCCCATCAGATTCTGCTCCGCGATCCCCATATCGAAGAACCGATCGGGATACTTCGCGGCAAATTTGCTGGAGGATGTCGCTTTCGCCAGATCCGCATCCAGAACCACAACGCTTTCGTCCTCTCCCATCTTAAGCAGGGCGTCTCCGTAAGCCTCTCTCATTGCTGGTTCAGTCATCTTATCTCCCTCCTTTCAGTTCTTCCATAGCAGCCTTATAATCTTCTTCATTTACCTTCTGTCCATGCCATCCGGCCTGATTTTCCATAAAGGAAACACCTTTTCCCTTAACCGTCTTAGCCAGTATGCAGATCGGAACGCCTGCTTCTCTCACCGCAATGGCCGCATCCAGCGCTTCAAAATCATGGCCATCCACTTCCACCACTTTAAAACCGTAATCCAGGAGTTTCCCCTTCAAATTGCCAAGCCCCATTACTTTTTCCACCGGACCGTCGATCTGCAGTCCGTTTAAATCCACAATTACCGTCATGTTATCCAGTTTATGGTGAACCGCGGCCGTCATAGCTTCCCACACAATTCCTTCCTGCAGCTCACCGTCTCCCAGAACCGCATAAATATGGTAGTCCTTCTTTCTTACTTTTCCGGCCAATGCGATCCCACAGGCGGTCGATATCCCAAGTCCCAGAGAACCGGTGCACACATCGACACCCAGCGTTTTATTCATATCCGGATGGCCCTGAAGCATGCCACCCAGTCTTCTTAAACGTTTAAATGCATCTTTTGAAAAAAAACCGTGTTCCGCGAGCACGGCATACAACGCGGGGGCTGCATGTCCCTTGCTGAGTACCACCCGGTCCCGGTCTTCCATGTCCGGCTGCTTTTCATCCACCCGGATCCTGTTGTAAAGACACACCAGAATATCCGTCACTGACAGGGAACCGCCGGGATGACCGCTTCCCGCCTGGTAAAGCATCTCAATGATGTCTCTGCGGACTGCCAGAGCCTCTTCTTCCATTGCTTCATAAGATTTCAAATCACGACCTCCTCAAAAATATGCTGCATTATCTGTTTTCATCTAACTGCTGCTATCCTATGGACACATTATAGTTTGTTTATACGTTTAAATCAATAGGTAATATTTTTTTTGTAAATCATGACAGATATATTCCCTTTTTTAAAGCGTATACAGGGGTATTATTTATGCACTTTGTATATTTTTATTTTAATATGCTTCTAATCAGCTACGTCAGACAATATTTTCTTTTAAACCTGTAAAACCCATTTTCTGCTTCGCTAATGCGGGCACGCCTTTCTGTCCAAAAAGCTCTTTGTGTAGTCTGACCACCTCTCTGATGCACAAAAACCCCCGGCAGCAACTGCCGGGGGCCAATCTGACACATCTTATTCTTAAACTTGAGGACCTGCGGAAACTAAAGCTTTTCCTGCTTCATTACCCTCATATTTTGCAAAGTTCTTAATGAAACGCTGGGACAGATCTTTTGCCTTTGTCTCCCACTCGGAAACTTCAGCATATGTATCGCGAGGATCAAGGATCTTAGGATCTACGCCCGGAAGCTCTGTCGGAATCTCAAAGTTGAAGTACGGAAGCTGCTTTGTCGGTGCGTTTGCAATAGAACCATCCAGGATCGCGTCGATGATGCCGCGGGTATCCTTGATAGAGATACGCTTGCCGGTACCGTTCCATCCGGTGTTGACAAGGTAAGCCTTTGCGCCGCTCTTCTCCATCTTCTTAACTAGCTCCTCTGCATACTTTGTCGGGTGCAGCTCTAAGAAAGCCTGGCCGAAGCAAGCGGAGAAGGTAGGTGTAGGCTCTGTAATTCCACGCTCTGTACCAGCAAGCTTTGCTGTAAATCCAGACAGGAAGTAATACTGAGTCTGCTCTGGTGTCAGGATGGATACTGGAGGAAGTACGCCGAACGCATCTGCTGACAGGAAGATTACATCTTTTGCTGCAGGAGCTGCGGAAACCGGGCGAACGATCTTCTCGATATGGTCGATCGGGTAGGATACACGTGTATTCTCTGTCACGCTCTTATCGTCGAAATCAATCTTGCCTTCAGAATCAAGGGTAACGTTCTCTAACAGAGCGTTGCGCTTAATTGCATTGTAGATATCCGGCTCGGATTCTTTATCCAGGTTGATAACCTTAGCGTAGCAGCCGCCTTCGAAGTTGAATACGCCGTTGTCATCCCAGCCGTGCTCGTCATCACCGATCAGGAGACGCTTCGGGTCTGTGGAAAGTGTGGTCTTGCCTGTTCCGGAAAGTCCGAAGAAGATAGCGGTATTCTCGCCGTTTAAATCTGTGTTGGCAGAACAGTGCATGGAAGCAATGCCCTTTAACGGCAGATAGTAGTTCATCATGGAGAACATACCCTTCTTCATCTCTCCGCCGTACCATGTATTTACGATTACCTGCTCGCGGCTGGTGATGTTGAACATGGAAGTTGTCTCAGAGTTCAGACCTAACTCTTTGTAATTCTCTACTTTTGCTTTGGAAGCATTGTATACAACGAAATCCGGAGTAAAGTTCTCAAGTTCTTCTGCTGTAGGCTGGATGAACATGTTCTTTACGAAATGAGCCTGCCATGCAACCTCAACGATGAAACGGATTGCCATACGGGTATCTTTATTCGCTCCGCAGAATGCGTCTACAACGAAAAGTCTCTTGCCGGAAAGTTCTTCCTGCGCAATTTTCTTTACTGTATCCCAGGCTTCCTGGCTGGCCGGGTGATTATCATTCTTATATTCATCAGAAGTCCACCATACAGTGTCCTTTGAATTCTCATCCATGACAATGTACTTATCTTTAGGTGAACGTCCTGTATAAATACCCGTCATAACATTAACTGCACCAAGTTCACTTACCTGGCCTTTTTCATAGCCTTCCAGTTCTGGTTTCGTCTCTTCTTCAAATAATGTTTCAAATGAAGGGTTGTAGACGATTTCTGTTGTTCCGTTGATACCATACTGACTTAAATCGATTTCTGCCATTTTATTCAACCTCTCTTTTCTGTATTAGTGTATAGTAACCAAATAGTTTATTTGATATTACCTATACCTTGTAAGTTACACGCCATAGGCTAATACTTACTTTATTACAAATAATCGAAATAGTCAATAATCCATTTCATTTCTTTTGTTATTTTTTTTACAATCTTCCAGATTCAGCCGCACAAATAAGACGAATCTGATAGTGATTTTCATTTCCACCGTTTCCGGTAGGCCAGAGGCGTCACCCCTTCTATCTCCTTAAACACCTTGATAAAGTACTTATCGCTCTGGTAGCCCACCTTCAAATAGATCTCTGATACCAGCATATCGGTCTCCAGAAGAAGCTTTTTCGCCTCCTTCATCCGCTGCTTCGTCACAAAATCCGTCACGGTCGTATTCATCTCCCGCTTAAACAGCGTGGACAGATACGCCTTGCTCACATGGAGCGCCCCTGAAATGTCATTTAAAGAGGCCGCGCCGTCCAAGTGGCTGCTTATGTATTCCACGGCCTGGGATATCAGCTGGTTCTCGCTGGAGGGCGGAGTTTCCACCAGTTCCGGGAACTCCTTCACGATCTTCTGCGCCATCTTCATCTGGCTGCGCTTCTTCAGCTCTCCGATGGCCACCTCCGTCTCCTTTAAGATCTCCTCAATCGAAAATGGCTTCACGATGTAATTCTGAATCTGGTAATGGATCAAATCCCTGGCAATGGCAAAGTCCGTCATGGCCGTCAGAATGATCACAGGCATCTCGTACCCCTGTTCACGAATCCGGCGGACCAGCTCGGTGCCGTCTACCTCCGGCATGCGGATATCCGTAATGATGATATCCGGAACCCGTTCCTCCAAAAGCTCCAGCGCCTCCCGTCCATTTTCAGCGGTCAGAATATCAGTAACCTGGGGCTTGTGGCAGAGGATGGCATTCTTCATGCCATACAGAATATTCCGCTCATCCTCCACCAGCATTAGTGTATAGGTCCGTTCCATGGTTTCCCCCGTTCAGCTCTTCACCGCGCCCGACACCATACCAGCCTGAATCTTTCCTGACATCAGGATATAGACTATGATAATCGGTATCGCAGAAATAGTCAACGCCGCGCTGACCGCAGCGTAGTTCGTATTGTACGTTCCCTTTAACGCCAGAAGGCCTACCGGCAGTGTCTTCTTAAGCGGGTCAGAGATGATGATATTGGCAAATATGAACTCGTTCCACACACTGATTGCCGTCAGTATCCCAATAGTGGAAATCACCGGCTTGGCCAGCGGCAGAAAGATGTAGAGAAACATCCGGATGACACCGCATCCATCCATTCTCGCCGCCTCCTCCAGTTCCATGGGAATCTGTTGGTAGTGGCCGTAAGTCAGGAAGATGGCCAGCGGCAGTCCCGACGCCACATAGGGAAAGAGCAGGGCCCATAAGCTGTCCAGCCATCCCAGTCCGTTCATCATGCTGTATAGAGGAACGAGAGTACAGTGAACCGGAATCATCATGCCTGCAAAAAACATTCCAACCAGAAGTCCGCCCCCTTTAAACGGAAAACGGGCGACCATGAAGGAGAACGCACAGCTTAGAATAATGACGATAAAAAGCGTTGCGATGGTGATCACAATGCTGTTTATCATGTAGTCCTGGATTCCTTCTTTCCAGGCCGTCACGTAATTGACAAACTGAGGATTCTTGGGTATGGACCACGGATCTGCAAAAAAGGATACATTGTCCTTTAAAGAGGACACGACCATCCAGATCAGCGGATACGTGGTGACTGCCGCCTGAATTGCCAGAATGAGATACAGAATCCATTTACCTGGTGATATACTGCGTTTTTTCATTCGGAAACCTCCTTCGGTGATATTTAATCGCTGGCCGATGACGGAGCCAGTATCTTGTTATAGAGAACAATAAAGAAGATTCCCAGAACCAGCAGAAGCACCGCCACCGTGTTCGCATAGCCGATCCTCATGGAATTGAACGCATTCTTTACCACATAGGAAGCCAGAACCTCGCTGGCATGGTTCGGTCCTCCGTTTGACATAATGTAGACTAAGTCAAAGTATTTTAAGGAGTTGACCGTGGCCAGTATCAGGGTCAGACGGATCACCGGCCACATCAGAGGCAGTTCAATGTAACGGAACAGCTTTAGAACACCGGCTCCATCCAGCCTGGCCGATTCCAGCACATCCTCGGAAATGTTATGCAGGGCCGTATAGTAGATCAAAATATAATTGCCGATAAACTGCCAGACCACCACCGCAATGATACAGCCCAGCGCCAGCTTCATGTCCCCCAGCCAGATCTGCTGCAGCTGTTTTAATCCCACCGCCTCCAGAAGACCGTTTAACAGTCCGAAGTTGGGATCGTAGATCTGCCCCCATAAGATACCGATCATGGAGGAGGACAGCACCACCGGAAGGAAGTACACGGTCCGGAAAAATCCCCGTCCCTTCAACTTCCGGTTAAAAAGAATGACGGAAAACGCCATGCCGATGGGCAGCTGAAGCAGAACGCACCAGAATGCCATCTTCAGGGAATTGGTAAGGGACTTCCAGACGACCGGATCCTTAAACAGTTCCCTGTAATTATCGAAGCGGATAAACACCTTGGCGGTCACCCCGTCCCAGCTGAAGAAGCTGTAATAGACCGCCATCAGGACCGGCACGATCACCGCCGCAAAAAACCACAGAACCGCAGGCAATATGAAGAGGCACCGCACCGCGGGATGAATTTTTTTCATACTCTTACCTATTCCTTTCGGGGCCGCGTATTCGGAGGTGTTCCGTGCGCGGCCCCAATGTTGTACCAATTAGTGAAATTTATTTGATCTTTGCAAGCTCCGCCTTAACGTCGGCGTTGTCTTCCGCAACGATAGCGGTTAAAGCGTTTAATAAGTTCTCCGCCTGTTCCGGAGGCAGGGCCTGATCCGTATACGGAATGAAGCCTTCCACACCGTCGGATACGTACTGGCTGAACTGGTATGCCAGCGGATCCATGTTCTCTTCCTTCGGGGATACCTTCACGGTCGAGAAGGTTCCTGTGCGCTCTACACTTAAGGTCTGCTCTTCCTCACTCATCATGTACTTTAAAAACTTCACAACCGCGTCTTTATTCTTCGTTGACCTGCTGATCGCCAGGGTATTGGCAACGCCGCCGTATAAGTAGCCGGCCTCGTCCTCTTTTCCGCCCTCCACCACAGGGAACGGGAAATAGGAGAAATCCTTTGCGCGCTCCGGGTCTTCCGTAAAGGTCGGAATCGACCAGGAACCGGTAATTAAGATTGCGCCCTTACCTGCCGCGAACAAGGCTTCCGCCGTCGTAGCATCTACGGACATGCATCCATTGATAAAACCTTTCTTCGCCAGAGCCTTGATTTCCTCGCCAGCCTGTACATATGCGTCTTCCGTGAAATTCTTATCTCCGGAACACACCTCATTGTACAGATCGACACCGCCGATTCTCTGTGCCAGGTAGGAATACCAGCCGAGAAGCGGCCAGCGGTCCTTGGCTCCCACGATGATCGGTGTCACGCCCTTATCGGACAGTGTATTGATCACGCCCTTTAAGTCCTCAAATGTCTTCGGCACTTCCACTCCGTTCTCCTCGAAGATAGCCTTGTTATACCAGACAGCCATACACGTGATGGAGGTCGGCGCGCCGTAGACCTTGCCGTCATAGGAAACCGCATCTAAGCTGCCCGGCACAAAGGTATCGCGAAATGCCGTGTCCTCCTCAAAGACGGAAGACAAATCTTCCACATTTCCGGAGTTTACAAGCGTCTTAAACTGCTCTCCCACCCAGTATCCGAAAATATCCGGCAGATTGTTGGCGCTTACCACAGTCTTAATCTTAGTCTTGTAGGCCTCGCCTTCCATTCCCTCATATTTTACCGTGATTCCCGGGTTTTCTGCTTCGAACCGCTCGATCATGGCCAGCTTGGCCTCACGGTCCGACACGCTGCCAACCGTATCCCAGTATGTGATCTCCGCGGCTTCCTGGCTGGCCGCTGTTTCCCCGCCCGTCTCCGCCTTACTCTCCTCGCCTGCCGCCTTCTCCGTGGCCGCCGCTGCGGCCGTCTCCGTACCTGCTGCAGTCTCCTGCTTTCCTGATGCACAGCCAGTGAGTGATGTAACTCCCAGCGCGGCTGCACAGACGATTGCTGCTAATCTTTTTTTCATCTGTAAATCCCTCCTTTATAAGATACATTTAGTATATAATAGACAACAAAGAAAGAAACCACACTATTTTTTTGTAAAATTCCACTATTTTTTCTTCTTGATGCATATCTTTTGATTTTACCATATGAATTTGGTATGATGATGCTGTAACACAAACATACGATGGTCCATACGCAACCGGAGGTGCCATGAAACAGAAACTGAAATTATTGGGAAACACCACGTCGGGGCAGATATTCATCTCCTCCATGCTGGTGATGGCCATCGCCTTTCTCTGCATCGGCGGTTACTTATATAAAAATATGTCCGGCTATATCCTTCAGCAGTCATCCAAATATATAGAAATCACAGTCAAGCAGGCTCAGGAGCGTTTTAACTCCTCGCTGACCGAGATGGATTCATCTCTTCAGCGTCTCTGCAACGACCTGGCGGTCCAGACCATTTTAAACGACTATAATCAGAACGCGTCATTTTCCTCGGAGAGTTTTTCCACTCTCCGGTTAAAGACCATGAATACAATCAATTACGCGGACAACTTAGAATCCATCGAACTCTACAGTAAAAAGGCCCAGATCTATCCTTACACCAAGGAGCCGCTCTCTGACGCCATCCCGGAGACCGCCCTCGCCCTGGCCGACGAATACAACGGTAAGGCCGTATGGCTGCTGTCAGAATCGGAGTCCGGAGGCGGCCATACCATCATGGCGGTCAAGCGGATTCTCCTGGCGGACTACGCCTTTGAACACGGCGGATACGTCGTGGTTCATTTGAAACCGGATTTAATGGACTCTATCGCCCAGGATTTAAACGCGCTGGGCGACTGCACGCTGGAGCTGACCGACTGCGCCGGCGCCCGTGTTTCCTATGGAAAGACGCTAAAGGACATGAACCCGGAAGCCTTCGAACGGAATTACCAGCTGGCCGATTCCACTTCCTCGTACTCCGGCTGGACATTTTCCATCTATATTCCGAAGGAACTGACCTCCAATGATATCTCCTGGATGAGCGGCATCGTGATCTACGGCTTTCTCATCGGAACCGGCGTATTCCTGATCTGCAGTCTCTTCATTGCGCGTATGATCTCAAAGCCATTGTCGGACATGAGAAAATCCATGGTGATCGCCGACGGAAAGCTGCAGGCCAACGACCGGCATTACTCCAATTCTGACATCAACGAACTGAACATCCATTACAATGCTCTGGTGGAAAAGAACAACCGTCTGATCGAGCAGGTATTTGAAAAAGAGCTTTTGCGGACCAAAGCGGAAATCACCGCGCTGCAGTCCCAGGTCAACCCTCATTTCATCATCAATGCCCTGGAATCGGTCTACTGGAGCCTGATCCAGAAAAATGACATGGACAACGCCGGAATTCTCATGGCCATGGCCAAACTGTTCCAGTACATTTTAAAGGGGAGCGACCGCATCACCATCGATCAGGAGCTGACATTTGTGGAACAGTACTTGCAGGTGGAGAAGTTCCGGTTCGGGGACCGTCTGACCTGGGAATACCAGGTGGAGCCGGAGGTGCGCTCCATACAGATTCCCAAGCTGCTTATTCACCCGTTAGTAGAAAATTCCATGAAATACGCGGTAGAAACCACCTCTTCACCGGTTCACATTGTCATTCGCATTGTGGAAAATGGCGACGGCTGTGTCATATCTGTCACCGACAACGGCCCCGGCATCGATCAGGAGACCATGGAGCGGATCCAGGAATCCTTTAAAAAGACGAATCCGGTAGGCTCGGTCTCGGGGAGCTACGGCCTGGCCAACCTCTATAAGCGGATCAAGCTCTATTTTGAAAAGTCGTCGGAGCTCACCATCGAGTCTGAACCGGGAAGCCGCCGTACCACCGTAACCATGCGTATTCATACAAACAATTTATCATAAAACAGGAGGAATTCACATGAAAACAACCGTAGCCATCGTCGGCCTTGGAAGCCGGGGAAGAATCACCTATGCGCCATTTGCCTCGCTTCACCCGGACAAAATGGAGATTACCGCAGCCGCGGATATCGATCCCGGCGCTCTTCGGGAGACCGCCGAGACGTACCACATTCCGGAGGAGCGCTGCTTTGCCAGTGCGGAGCTGCTGCTGGCCCAGCCCAAGATGGCCGATGCCGTCTTTATCTGCACCCAGGACCGCGATCACGTCTCCCAGGCGCTTACCGCTCTGGAAAGAGGATACCACATTTTGATGGAAAAACCCATCTCCCCCGATCCCACTGAGTGCCGTCAGCTCCTGGAAGCGTCGAAAAAATACGACCGGAAAATTGTTGTCTGTCACGTGCTCCGCTATACGCCATTTTTCTCGAAGATGAAGGAACTGATTGCTTCCGGCATCATCGGCGACGTCGTCACCATCCAGGCCATCGAGAACGTGGGCTACTGGCATCAGGCGCACAGCTTTGTCCGCGGAAACTGGAGAAACAGCGAGACGACCAGTCCCATGTGCCTTCAGAAGACGTGCCACGATTTCGACCTCTACTTATGGCTGGCGGACAAGACGCCGCTCCGCGTTACGTCCATGGGCAACACCTATTTATTCAAGGAATCCTGCGCTCCGGAAGGCGCTGCGCATCGCTGCCTCGACGGCTGCGCTGCCAAAAACTCCTGTCCCTTTGATGCGGAAAAAATCTACGTTACCAACGAAAAGACCGGAATCGCCTGCGGCCACACCGAATGGCCGGTGGACATTTTAGCCCTCCATCCGACGACAGACACGATCTACGAAGCCATAAAGACAGGCCCCTACGGCCGCTGTGTCTACCACTGTGACAACAATGTGGTGGACCATCAGGTGACCAACATCGAAAACACTGACGGGAGCACCATTAATTTCACCATGAGCGGCTTTACCAGCGACGGCGCTTCCCGATACTGCAAGATCATGGGCACCAAAGGCGATCTCACCGGCGACATGTACAAAAACACCATCGAGATCGGTCTCTTTGGAAAACCGCGTCAGATTATCGACATCTCCCGGCTGGCCGAGGATTTCAGCGGCCACGCCGGCGGCGACAACCGCATGCTGGAAGAATTCCTCGACATGCTTCAGACCGGAAAGGAACCGGAGGGGATCACCTCGCTGGAGCAGTCTATCAACAGCCACCTCGTCGCATTTGCGGCGGAGGAGTCAAGACTTTCCAAGGGGAAAGTGATTGAAATTTAGAAGAATAACCTCAGTATTTTACTGATCTCCAGAACTGTCAACAGAGAAAAATATTATTTCTCTATTGACAGTTCTTTCGTTCCCGCATATACTTTTATTATAAACTTATAAAAGTTTCCAACAAAAGTTTTGAGGAGGCATTCTTATGGATACATTAACCGCCAGACCACGGCTTTTAAAACAGGCGAATCTTTCACTGATCCGCAGAGTGATCAAAAACAGAGGCACTGCGACCAGGGCGGAAATCGCCGGTGAGACGCAGATCAGCTCTACGACGGTACGCTCTCTCCTGGCCGAGATGATGGAAAACGGGGAAATCGAAAGCATTGGACACGACGAATCCAGCGGTGGACGAAAGGCGGAACGGTACCGCTTCAAGCCGGATAAGTACTACGGCGCGGCGATCTGCATCTCGGGCAGTGAAATGCACGGACTGCTTGTAGGAATCTGTGGAGAGATTTTAGAGACTTGCCGACTGGAGTTTACGGGCGAGGACTACGAGCCGGCCATCACCGCGTACCTCGATAAACTCATGGCGCGAAAGGATATCAAGTCCATCGGAATCGGCGTTCCGGGCATCGTCGAAGACGGTTCGTTCTGGAAAGGGAGTGGCTGCAGCGACGAATTATGCCGCTATGACTTAGGAGACCGCCTCGCCGGGCGGTACCACATTCCCATTGTTATGGAGAATGACTTAAATGCCACAGCCATCGGCTTCGGCCGCTGCTATGCCAGGGAATTTCCCTGCGAGGCCCCGGATCTCACGAATATGGCGTATCTTCACCTGGAAAAAACGTGTGTCAGCGCCGGTTTCATCGTCGGCGGGCGGGTCGTCCGCGGCTTTCGCAATTTCGCCGGGGAGCTGGGACTGGTTCCCATGGAGGATGGCCGGATTCTCGACGAGTGGCTGATGGAAGCAGTGGATGACAAAGCTTACACCAATCTGATGATCCGTATCATCGGCTGGATCTGCGGCATTTTAAATCCCCAGTATGTCGTTCTGGGCGGCCCCGATCTGCGCAAAGACTGTATCGGTCCCATCAGCGACGGCTTCTCCGCTCTTCTTCCGAGACACATGTCCGCAGAGATTCTGTATTCGGCCGATCTCTGGCACGATTATCACGACGGCATGGCATACTTAACAGCCGGGAAAATCTTTGACGACGTTCAGTTTATAAAGGAGCAGCCATGAACCCCCGGCCCGGAGGTAAGGGCCTGCCGGACTCCCGGCCCCGTACCTGCTTTCTCGTCCAGGCCGGATTCGGCACAGCGTTCACGTATCTGACCAGCGGTGTTTTTTTAAGCGGCCTCGCGATTCTTATGGGAGCCGATGACATTCTGGTCAGTTATTTAAGCGTCATCGTCAATATCTGCGGCGTGCTGATCCTCGTATTCCCGGCATTTCTGGAGCGATTTACCAGCCGCAAAAAATTGACGGTAGCACTCACGGTCCTCTCCCGCCTGGCAACACTTTTCCTTGTCACCATACCCGTTCTGTTTCCAGCCAGGATGCAGCTTTACGTATTCGTTCCCACCGTCGTCACTGCCTTCGCACTTCAGGCCCAGACGACAGTGGTGCTGAACCAGTGGATGCTGGGTTTCATCGATGAAAAAAGGAGCGGCCGGTACATTTCTCTAAGACAGACGCTGACACTCACGGTCACAGTGGTTCTGTCGCTGGCTGGAGGCCGTTTTATGGATCTCATGGGAGGGAAATACATCGGTTTCGCCATCCTATTTGCCGCCGCAGCCCTGATGGGAATCTTTGAAGTGATTCTTCTGGCAGGAACACCCGACGGAGAACCGTACCAGTCCTCCAGCAGAGGCTGCCGCTTCCGTGACATCGCCGGACTGCCTCTCAAAAACCGATGCTTTACAGGCTTCGTGGCTTACATCTTTATCTTTTACCTGCTGCTTACCATTTCCGACAGCTATACCATGGTTTACATGATGAAATATCTGGCGCTTCCCTATCAGATCGTGACCGGACTATACATGATCATCTCTCTTCCACAGATCGTTCTGCTCAGTTTTTGGGGAAGGTTAAGTGACCGCTGCGGCCATGAATTCACCTTAAAAATGTCCATCTGGTTCTTTGCAGGTGAGACTCTGTTCATGTCCTTCGCCACCGCTCAGAACTGGTACCTTTTCATTCCGGCCGCATTTCTCATATCCTCGGCTGCCAACGCCGGATTTGTGATCTCCGTATTTAATCGCAGATACGAACTGATGCCAGCAGATAACCGGATTGTCTATGATAATTTTTATACGGCCGCCATCGGTCTCGGCTCCATCCTCGGCCCGCTGACCGGAGGCGCAGTCAAAGGATTGCTCGACGCCCGCACCGCAGCGGCCGGTTCTGCTGCGATTGGATCCGCAGTGGCCGGTTCCGCCGCATTTACCGGTATCCGGGTTCTCTATCTGATTTCAACCGCAGGAATTCTTCTCCTGCAGTTTACTTACTTTTATTTCCGCAGGCGGCAGAAAATTCGGGAATCACAGAAACATTAAACCGCCCTGGTTTTCATCCTTCACAGAGTCCCAGCCATACCAGATCATACATCCATCAAAGAAACAGAAGGGAGATCTTCAATGTCAAAGCTTGATTTACACATCCATTCAGCCGCCAGTGACGACGGAGAATACACACCACAGGAAATCGTTGCAATGTCCAGGGCACAGGGCATGGAGTTAATCGCCATAACGGATCACAACTCGGTACGCAGCGTCGCCGCGGCCCAGTCAGAAGCCCTTTCGGCCTGTGCCGCCTCCGGCCTTCGCGTCATCTCCGGAGTCGAGCTGGACTGCACCCATAAAGGCAGGAATTTCCACCTGCTTGGATACTGCTTCGACCATACGCGAAAGGAGTTCGCGCAGATTGAACAGGATATTCTGGAGCAGGAGAAAATGGCGGCCAGAGAGAAAATCCGATTATTTCAGAGCGCCACAGGAATCCCGGTCGATGAGGCTGAGGTCCTGGCAGCCTCCAGCGACGGCGTCGTTCCAGGCGAATTGATCGCGGATATTCTCCTCGCCAAAAAAGAGGCCCCGCAATATGAAATACTCCGCCCATATCTTCCGGGCGGAGCAAAAAGCGACATGCCAAATGTGCGGTTTTATTGGGATTTCTTCTCAGAAGGTAAGGCCGCCTATGTACCGGTCCACTACATCTCCCTTGCCGACGCCGTGTCTCTGATCCACGATGCCGGAGGAATCAGCGTCCTGGCCCACCCCGGTCAGAATCTCGACCGCGGCGAAACCGAGCTGCTGGAGAGTCTGCTCTTTCGCGAAATTGACGGAATCGAGGCATTTTCCTCCTATCACGATGAGGAGACAGCGGCCTATTACGTGGATGTTGCTGAGAAAAACCGTCTTCTTATCACCTGCGGCAGTGACTTTCACGGCAGACACAAGCCTGCAATCCGTCTCGGCGGCCACGGCGCCTTCTGGGATGACGGCCGGATTATGAGAGGTCTCGCAGCCCTTCCAGGAAGGACACCAGAACCGTAAAAACACCGTCTCCGTATTCGCAGACCAGACTGCCGCCGTACTTTTCCACCACGCGCTCCGCGCTCTTAAGTCCCAGCCCATGGCCGGTTCCCTCCCGTTTCGTCGTCACCAGGCGGTTGTCCTTGACGGAGGGCCTGCCGGTCATGGAGTTGGACAGTTCGATGAATATCATGTCTCCCGCCTTTCGCATTTTAACGGTAATCCAACGATCTCCCTTCTCGACCCGGTCTGCTGCCTCCACGGCGTTGTCCAGAAGATTGGAAAACAGGCTGCACGTCTCCCGGTCTTCCATATCTCCCAGCGTTAGCGCATCCGCCTGAATGGTAAAGCGGATTTTTTTCTTTGCCGCGCTGTTTCTGGCATTGTTCAACAGCACATCCAGCACCGGATTGCCTGTCCACACCATCATCTCCAGCTGGCGCAGAGGCTCTCCCATTCGCTCCAGATACGTTTCCGCCTCTGTCATTTTCCCCTCTCCGATCATGGAAGAAAGCACAAGCAAATGATTTTTCATGTCATGTGACAGTTCTTCCTGCTCCTGCTGCTGCCGGACCATCAGATCGTACTCCCTGTCGATCATCTGCTCCTTCATTTCCAGGGCGAGCCGCTGCTTCTGCTCTCCCACGTATTTCGAGTAAAACAACAGAAGGAAATAGATGAGAAACAGCAAGATAATGCACATGCTCCACCCGAACAGTGCATGAAGGCTCGTCTCCTGAATCGTGAGCCAAGACAGAAATCCGACGCCGCACAGCCCCAGCCCCGAGGTCAGGAACATCATCCGGGGATTATAGGCCAGTTCCCGGCGAAATGCTTTCCTCGCCAGAAAATACGCTCCGGTCAGCAGCAGCTTGTCCGCAGCCTGATACACCAGACGCCACTGCGACAGCTGTGCGATGACCATCTGTGCGAACTGCTGGTTCTTCAAAAATACCCCCATCACCGATATACAGAAGAAATCAATAATATAGACACACAGAATATAGAAGCTCACCAGGGAGACGGCATAAAACACATCCACGTGGAAAATGAGAACCGTCGTCATACAGATATAAAAGACAAACCACAGGGTAACCAGAAATGGATACACATGGAGAGAATCCGCAAGCTGCAGCGTCAGAAGCAGAACACCTGACAACAGGAAAAAGCTGAGTTTCCCCTTCGCTTTCTCAGGGAAAAACAGCTGGATAAAAAAATAGCAGATCAATGCCTCCAAAAAATAGGCCGCAAGTTCACAAAGCTGAAATATGGTATTCATAGATGCCTCCGGAAGAAACCGGTAATGGTCTCTCTCACTTCTTTTACATGGCTCTGGCTCACCGGCAGCACAGTCCCATCGTCCATAACCACGGATGTGCCTTCCATTTTTCTGACATGGTAAAGGTTAATCATGTAGCCTCTCTCAATCGTCAGGAACTCCTCTCTGCCAAGCTCCTCTTTTACCTGTCCCAGCGCCTTTCGGACCGGCACCTCCTCCCCAGGCAGAACCAGACAAGAGTATTTCTGTTTTTTATAGATATAGAGAATGTCGCTCATCGCCACCTTCATGATCTGGCGCGGTGTTTCCACCACGTAACACTCCTTCACCTTCCAGGAAAGCAGCCGGATCCCATCCGAAACCGCCATGGATAAGCAGCTTTCCACCTCCACCTTCGGTATATAGCGGAAGATGGAGAGCTCAAAGGACTTGACCGCGTACTTTGTATGGGAGGTTATAAAGGAGACAAGCGCCTGGGGCAGCGAATCCTTTATTAAATCCGCCAGCTCCATGCCGGAGAAACCAGGCATCTCGATATCGAGGAAAAGCATATCGAAATACCGCTTCTCCCCGATGTCATAGGCCAGCATGCCGCTGTCGGTATAGAGAACCGTCTCCGACGAAACGGAAAGCGCGCGGCACTCTGCTTCAATGAGCGTCTTCACCCGCTCTGCAAACGCAGGCTCATCATCACAAACTGCTATCCGAATCATAGTGTCACCTCACTCTCCCAATGCCTGTTTAATAATTTCTCCCCCGATCTCTTTCACCCGGTCTGAGTTCTGATAGTCCTGATCTTCGTACAGGAATTCATGAAGCGCCGTCACATTGGATTCCAGCGTGTTGGGAATCAGACAGCTTCCCAGTTTTCCAAGCGTGGCTGCCTTGTACACGGTCGGAAAGCCTTCGGTTTTTACAATATGGTAATTTCCGGCGTTCTTTCCCAGTTCCAGAAAGTCGCCTGCGTCTATGCTGGTTGCAACCTGTGGCAGCACCGTCTCCAGAAGACGGTTGATCGTCGGAATATCCGCCTGCTTCAGCTTCTCCAATACGGCCTCGATCACCTTCTGCTGTCTCTCCGTCCGGTTCATGTCGGTGTCCATCAGACGCAGCCGGCTGTAGGCGACGGCCTGGACTCCATCGAGATGAGCCGGCCCCGGGCCCGTTAAATGTACCGAAGGGATTCCCGTACTATCCACGGTTTCTGTGATAAAGGCATTGATATACGCATACTCCGCCTTTGTGATATCCATATCGATTCCCCCCAGCAGGTTGACCGCGTCGGCAGCCGCCTTCCAGGAAAAGGAAACGTAATCCCCGATTTTCAAATCCAGGTTTTCATTTAATGCCGTGACAGCCTGCTCCGGCCCGCCTTCCGAATAACTGGAGTTTATCTTCCGGCACTTTCCTTCCTTCACATTGCTCATCAGCAGCGTATCGCGGTAAACGGATACCAGCCGGATTTCTCCATTGGCGCGGTTAAGCGTGAGAAGCATCTGCGTGTCCGCGCTGGTTCCTTTTCCAATGTTGCCGTTGCGGCTGTCCACGCCAAAAATAGCCACTGTCCAGTAATCGTCCATCTGCTTCTCCGTCGCTTCATTCAGATAATCATTGCTGATCGCCTTGATGTCCGCATCCGGGATTTTCTGTGTGGATGTCGCCAGCTTCGTCACATAAAGCAGCGCGGAGCAGGCAAAAAATAACAACAGCGCCAGAATACATGCCGCCGCCTTCTTCCATACGGGTTTCTTCGTTCCTTCTTCTTTCTTTTCTCTGAGTTCATACATAAACTGCCATTCCTTTCCGGGTCATTTGATGGTTTTATTATAGTCTTTTCCGGCCCGGGCCGTATGATCTGACCGCGAATGACCATTTTTTTGCCGTAATTTATGCAGACAGCGAAAAACCTCAGGACCAGCCCGAGGTTTTCTATGTAATCGCGCAGACACCAGTGCGGCTGCTCACCTATTCCTTTACTGTCCCGTCTGTAAATACGATCTGTGTCACCTTATACTCTGATTTTAAGTCTTCATACGCTGTCGTATACAGCTTCATATGCTCGTTGATAAACTCATTGATTTCAAAGCTCAGATCATCGTTGACCACAGTCTCCCCCGCCGGTATGGTATGTCCGGTAAAATCACATCCGGCTGTTAAAATCTCTTTGCCGAACAGATCCATGATCTTTAATTTTCCCTCGATTCCCTGTATATCTTTGTCCGTATTGTTTGTAATCTCAAACTTCAAATTGCTGTAGCTGTTAAATATCCATTTGGAGGAGTCTTTCTCCACATCCTCTTTCCCAATCAGTCTGACGACGACATCTCCATCCTGGATTTCCGCTTCCTTAGCCATCTCATCGATCGTCGCCTGCAGCGCCGCGGCTTTCTTCCCGGCCTCTTCCTTCTGCTCCTTCGCCGATGCCAGTTCGGAAGAAAGGCTTTCCTTCTCGCCTTCGAGACTCTCCATTACCGCTGACAGGCTCTCCACCTGCGACTTCAGCTCCTGGTTCTGAGCCTCCAGTTCCCCCGTGCCGGAGCACCCGGAAAGCAGCCCCGCAGCCAGAAGACCAACGATTCCATATCTCAATACCAAACGCCTTGCCACTCTTCTCCTCATCCTCTTTATCCCCCGTTTTCCGGCATCGCTGCCTCATTTGTTATACTGTTTCTTCTAAACTATTATACTCGATTAAATGGTATTACACAACCGCCAACACAGTCCCCGGAATCCCGGTCCAATCGCTGAAAAGGTATGCCATGGGCCTTCATCCTTCGGTATTTCCATGGTTTCAGGCAGCTTTTCCGTTATTTTGCTTCCTGTAAGCAAATATATTTTCCACTATTTACCATACATTTAACTTGTTACGGTAACATTTTTCGAACTCTCTCTGATTTTATACCTGTTCCTGATCTTGAATATCATACGGATATGTTTCAAGTTTAAAACGGTATTAAAAGAAAACCTCAGATCAGCGCCTCTGAGGTTTTCACTTTTATTCAGAACCTAAATTTATTTAATATTCAACAATCGGAATCTCTCGTATTCTACTGTTAATCACGCACAATAAAACTTGTCGCACCCATTCTGGCAACAGGAAGGAGGGGGCTTACATAATGGATATATTCACTTTTATTCTCTCTATCGCAGCAAGTATTGTTGCTTACTTTATTTGCAAATGGCCAGATAGGAGATAACAGCGACAATTAACCCAAATGAAAACCCCAGGACTTGCACTCCCGGGGTTTTCTCTTGATGCCTACATAAAAGATTTGCTCTCTTTTTGCTTAGTGAAAATATATCACATATTCAAAACAGTTTCAACTATTATTTGTTGTTTAACGCCGCCTGAGCCGCAGCCAGTCTTGCGATCGGCACACGGAATGGAGAACAGGATACGTAGTTTAAGCCTACCTTGTGGCAGAACTCGATGGAGGACGGATCGCCGCCATGCTCGCCGCAGATACCAAGCTTGATGTCAGGTCTTGTCTTTCTGCCCTTTTCAGCAGCCATAGCAACAAGCTGTCCAACACCGGTCTGGTCAAGTCTTGCGAATGGATCAGACTCGTAGATCTTAGCCTTGTAGTAAGAATCTAAGAACTTGCCAGCGTCATCACGGGAGAATCCGAATGTCATCTGTGTTAAGTCGTTTGTACCGAATGAGAAGAATTCTGCTTCTTCCGCAACAGCGTCTGCTGTTAATGCAGCTCTCGGGATCTCGATCATGGTACCGATGTGGTACTGGATGTCAGAGCCTTTTTCTGCCTTAACTGCTTCTGCAGTCTCAACTACGATATCTTTTACAAACTTTAATTCCTTCTTCTCGCCTACGAGCGGGATCATGATCTCAGGAATGATGTCGTATCCTTCTTCTGCCTTTACTTCGATTGCAGCTTCCATAACGGCTCTTGTCTGCATCTTGGCAATCTCAGGATAAGTAACTGCCAGACGGCAGCCTCTGTGGCCCATCATTGGGTTGAATTCATGTAAGCCATCGCATTTTTCTTTAATTGCTTCTACAGTAATTCCCATATCAGCAGCTAAAGCTTCGATGTCCTCTTCCTTTGTCGGAAGGAACTCATGTAACGGCGGATCTAAGTAACGAACTGTCATTGGTCTGCCTTCCAGAGCCTTGTACATCGCCTTGAAGTCACCCTTCTGGAACGGAATCAGTTCATTTAATGCTTCTTCTCTTGCTTCAACCGTATCGGAAAGGATCATCTTTCTGATCTTCGGGATTCTGTCTTCTTCGAAGAACATATGCTCGGTACGGCAGAGGCCGATACCTTCTGCGCCTAACTTCACTGCGTTTAATGTATCCGCAGGAGTATCCGCGTTTGTTCTTACATGGAGTGTTCTGAACTCATCAGCCCATCCCATGATTCTGCCGAAGTCACCGCTTACGGTAGCTTCTACTGTAGCGATATCGCCAAGGTAGATCTTACCTGTGGAACCGTCTAAGGAGATGTAATCGCCTTCTTTGATGGTATGTCCGCCAAGTTCGAAGTACTTAGCTGCTTCATCAATCTTGATCTCGCCGCAGCCGGATACACAAGCGGTACCCATACCACGTGCAACTACTGCTGCGTGAGAGGTCATGCCGCCGCGAACGGTTAAGATACCTTCTGCTGCGTGCATTCCTTCGATGTCCTCAGGAGAGGTCTCAAGACGAACGAGAATCACTCTCTCGCCTGCCTCATGATGAGCCTTTGCATCCTCAGCTGTGAAGTAAACCTTACCAGCTGCAGCACCAGGAGATGCCGGAAGAGCGGAACCGATTACTTCGCCTGCCTTTAATGCAGCGGTATCGAATGTCGGATGCAGTAACTGATCGAGGGATTTTGCTTCGATTCTTAAAACTGCTTCCTGTGGTGTAATCTTTCCTTCGTCTACTAAATCACAGGCAATCTTGATGGCTGCCGGAGCAGTTCTCTTGCCGTTACGTGTCTGTAAGAAGTATAATTTGCCTTCCTGGATCGTGAATTCCATATCCTGCATATCGCGGTAATGGTCTTCCAGCTTATGAGCGATTGCCATGAATTCTTTGTAGCATTCCGGTAAATCCTGCTCCAGCTTTGTGATCGGCTGTGGTGTACGGATACCTGCAACAACGTCCTCGCCCTGAGCATTGATTAAATACTCGCCGTAGATGCCGTTCTCACCAGTAGATGGGTTACGTGTAAATGCAACGCCTGTACCGGAGGTATTGCCCATGTTACCGAATACCATGGCCTGTACGTTGACAGCGGTGCCCCAGTCGCCAGGAATATCGTTCATACGTCTGTAAACGATCGCACGAGGGTTGTCCCAGGAACGGAAAACAGCCTTAACAGCTTCCATTAACTGAACCTTCGGATCCTGCGGGAACTCTTCGCCCATTTTCTCTTTGTAAATGGATTTGTATTTTGCGATAACTTCCTTTAAATCATCGGCAGTTAAGTCTGTATCGTACTTAGCGCCCTTAGCTTCCTTTACTTCATCAAGGATGCCTTCGAAGAAAGTCTTGCTCATCTCCATAACAACGTCGGAGAACATCTGGATAAATCTTCTGTAAGAATCGTATGCAAATCTTGGGTTGCCTGTCTTCTTGGCAAAGCCTTCCACTGCAACGTCGTTAAGTCCCAGGTTTAAGATTGTATCCATCATACCAGGCATGGATGCTCTTGCACCGGAACGTACAGATACTAATAACGGATCTTCGGTATCACCGAATTTTTTACCCTGAATTTCCTCTAATGTCTTCAGAGCGTCAAAAATCTGTCCCTGAATCTCATCAGTAATCTTCTTGCCGCTGGTATAATAGTCTGTACAAGCTTCTGTCGTTACAGTAAAGCCCTGTGGAATCGGAAGACCTAAATTAGTCATCTCCGCTAAGTTAGCTCCCTTACCGCCTAACAGGTTCTTCATGTCGGCACTGCCTTCTTTGAACAAATAAACCCATTTTGTTGCCATAAGTATTTCCTCCTCAAATAAAGTTATCGGTTCGCTTTCGCGCCATAATAAAAAAACGCGCAAAAGACCTGTCAATATTATATCATAATTCAATTTCTAGTAAAGAGGTTTTCTTGATTTACCGGCAAAAATTCGCTCTTTTTTCAGTACAATTTTATGAAAGTGCTTTCAAATTCTGTCATTTTCTGATATGCGATTTTCGTTCGCATATACGATTTTCCATTATCTGACAGGTTCTGCTTATTATCAGATATCCCATTTCTTCCTCTTATATTATCTCACATTTTGTCCGTGACACGAAAACGCACCTTTTCAGGGCGGAAGTGTCCGGAGGCGCGGTGAAAGACCTGGCGGAAAAGCAGTTCCTTTATAATATACAGCGTTTTCGCAAGGTATTCCTTTTTCGGCGTTTCCCGGAAAAAGTCGTCCTCCATTCCGTCACGGCTGGAATTATCCAGAGTCCCCTCGTATAAGAAATACGGCTCCAGCAGTTCGGAAAACAGCTTTGGCGTATAACGGTAATAAGGCTGGTGGAGTTTGATTCCCGCCGCCTCCAGAACCTTCGCGACAAACTCGCCGCAGTGAAACGCCTTATAGAGCGGATGACCTCCGAAGACCGGGATCAGAAGCATATGGATTAAGTTGTACATGATCTCGGGATCATTTTTCACGTCTTCCATATATCGGATGGCGTTCCGGTATCCCTCCCTGGTGACCGGTACCCGGAAAATCTTCGTGTAAATGGGCACATCCTCCCCCAGCGTATAATAGATTCTCTTCTCCTCAATATATCCGGAGATGGGAGGCGTCTTGGCCCGAAGCCTGGAAAATGCATAAAAATGGGTGTACGTATCGTCCAGCGACACCGCCGCATGGGTGTACCGGTAGCCCGTCGCCCGCTGTGTCAGGCGGCCGAAGCCGGAGGGGAGGTAGAGCAGAAGTATATAAATGTATTCCATTGTAGTTCCTTTCTTGCCTTTTTCCCTATTCTACCATATAATTTGATCAGAGGACAGCGCAATTGAAAGGAGGAATGGTATGATTCTGCTGGTAAAACCGGAGGCCGCAGACAGCGGCTTCAGCCTGGATATGGCCCTTAAGACGGAGCCGCTGGAACTGGAGTATATAAAAGCCATGCTGAAGGAATATGATGTGGAAAGCATGATCTATGAAGCCTCCTTCGACAGGCGCAGTTTTGATGAGATTTTTAACGAATACACCCCCGTCGCGGTGGCCGTCACCGGCTATATCACGCAGGAAAAATTAATGCTCTCCTACGCCCGGCGTGCGAAGGCGCTTCTCCCCGGCTGCGTCACCATCATCGGCGGCTCCCATGCCCAGCTGAACCCGGAGCGTTTCTTCGATCCCGCCGTGTCCTACATATGCCGTTCCGACAATATTTATGCGATTGCGGAGGCACTGAGGGCGGAGGGGCTTATTCCGCCGGAAAATGGTTTTTGTCCGCCGGAGCTGTCTGTGATTGACGGACTTTGTTATCCGGAAAATGGGGGCTGGCACAAAAATCCCATGAAACCGTTTGATTTAAATAAACTCCCAATCCCCGACCGAAGCACCTTTTCCACCTATCAGGACCACTACCGCTACTTAGACGTCTCCCCTGTAGCCCTTTTAAAGACCTCATCTTCCTGTCCCTACCACTGTGCCTTCTGCTATGGCCGGGAGCTCAACTGCGGCACCTACTGCCAGCGGGACTTGGAAAAGATCATCGAGGAGCTGGAGACCATCCCCTGCAGCAATATCCAGATCACAGATGACGACTTCCTGTTCGATGTCCCAAGGCTGAAAGAATTTATGCGGCTGCTCCGGGAGCGGAATATCAGAAAGACCTTTATCTGCTACGGACGCTCGGATTTTATCGCCGTTCATGAGGACTTAATCCGGGAACTGGCGGAGGCCGGCTTCCGTTACATCATGGTCGGCCTGGAGGCGGTTTCCGACAGCTTTCTGGACTCCTATCAGAAGCATTCCTCCCAGTCTCTCAACATTAAGACCATCCGGATGCTTCAAAAATACAGCATTCATCTGGTGGGGCTCTTCATCATCGACAGCCGTTTCAAGAAAGAGGATTTCCGGAAAATGCGGCGTTTTATCCACGCACACCGGATCACCTATACGGGAGTCTCCATTTTCACGCCCATACCGGGCACGGCGCTGTTTAACGAATACCGGGACAGACTGACCACGGATAACTGTGAAAAATGGGACTTCATGCATCTGGTGGTCAAACCGGAATGCATGAGCCGCTTCCATTTTTATTTTGAATACTATCTTCTCGTTATGGATTTGTTCCGAATTGCGCAGAAAGCCGGAATATACAGCTTTCTGCGATTAGAAGACTATAAGAATATTTTTCTGAAGCTGCTCTTTACAGACAGCTTTAAGCCCTGGACACGCCGGTAGACGGCAGTTTTTTATTCTGGCCTGCCAGCAGAAACCGGCAGATGATCAGCGTTACAAATTCCGTCACAGGCATGACGGACCAGATTCCGGTAACGCCGAAAGCGACCGGCAGAAGGAACACGAGAATTCCATTTATCACCATCCCTCTCATCATACAGATGAACAGGGAGTATCCCGGCTTCATCACGGACTGGAAATAGGTGCCGTAAAGGATATTAAAGCCCATGGCGAAGAATGACAGGAAATAGATCCGCACGGCCGGGACCGACATGGCCAGGATCTCCGCCGTCGGCTTCACGAAGGCCGCGGTCACCAGGGCCGGCAGAAGAAGGCCGATTCCCGTAAACAGAATGCCCGATATGGTCACCGCCATCTCTCCCATATGGCGCGTCTCTTTTAATCTGGACTTTCTTCCCGCACCGTAATTGGTAGCGAGTATCGGCTGTACGGCCTGGGAGATGCCGTTGCTGATGGACGCCACGATCAGCGCGCTGTTGGAGATAATTCCGTATACGACCACACCCAAATCGCCCACGTAGACAAGGAGCTGGCGGTTGAATAAGAATGTCACTACGCCATTGCACATCTCCAGCAGGAAGCTGGCAAATCCGTTGACCACGACCTCCCACGCCTTCTTCCACTCGGGGCGGGCCACCACCTTCAGCGTGTTGTCCGGCGAGGAAAGATGGGTCAGCAGGATTCCAACCGTCAGGAGGGAACCGATCACCGAGGCGATCGCTGCCCCGGCCATCCCCATTTTCATTGGAAATATAAATATATAATCCAGTACCACATTGGTCACACCGCCGGACACAACCGCCGCCATGGATACCTTTGGCGCCCTGTCGTTCCTGACAAATGCCTGTAAAAAGGCCGAGAACAGGAAGACCGGAGCGCCTGTAACCAGAACGCGGCCGTACTCGTCGACATAATTTCCCATAGTATCATTTCTGCCCAGAAATTCCGTCACAGGCTTAAAAAGCAGGTGCCCGCCTGCAATGTAGAAGACCGCAAAGGCCACGGCCAGCCAGAGAGCCACCGTAAAATACTCCTTTGCCGCCTGCTCGTCCCGGCGTCCCTTCGAGATCGAGAGGAGGACGCCTCCTCCGACGCCGAAGAGCATGCCCGTTCCAAAGAACAGGCTGAATAAGGGAAGCAGCAGGTTCAAGGCCGCGATTCCCACAGGCCCCACGCCCCGGCCGATCATCAGCGTATCGGCCAAAATATAAATAGAAGTAACCAGCGTAGCACTGATGGACGGCATCAGATACTTGATAAACAGCTTTTGTACCGGTTCTTCCAAGAGATTTAGTTTCTGCACAATATTCCTCCTTCTGTTGAAATCCTTTATCAGTTTACCATTTTTTCTTTAAATAACAAGCTGCTTTATAATAATTCTGTAAAATTGCCCTACTTTACATTGTTTCTGATACCAAAATATGGTAAAGTAGAATTAGCTCTAATAACAATCTTTCAAACGATAGGAGGAATTACGTATTATGAAAAAGAGAGCATTAGCAGTAACACTGGCGGTCATGATGGCTGCATCCTTAAGTGCATGCGGTTCTTCGAATTCCGGTTCGGGCAGCACGACAGCCGCTCCCGCCGAGACCACAACTGCCGCAGAAGCCAAAGCGGCAGAGGCCGAGACGACAGCCGGTACCGCAGTGAAATCGGAAACTTCCGATGGTTATGAACTGGCTCTTGTTACCGACCTCGGTACTATCGACGACAAATCCTTCAACCAGGGCGCATGGGAAGGCATGAAGAAATACGCGGAAGAGAATGGTATTTCCTACAAGTACTACCAGCCTCAGGAAGGAACGACGGACTCTTATTTAGAGACCATCGGTCTGGCAATTGAAGGCGGTGCAAAACTGGTCGTATGCCCTGGATTCTTATTTGAAGAGCCTGTTTATCTGGCACAGGACCAGTACAAGGACGTACATTTCATTCTTCTGGATGGCGAGCCTCACAGCGGCGACTACTCGGAATACAGAACCGAGGCCAATGTAATGCCGATTCTGTTCCAGGAAGATGAGCCTGGTTTCCTCGCAGGGTATGCGGCAGTAAAAGACGGCTATACCAAGCTGGGATTCTTAGGCGGTATGGCAGTTCCGGCCGTAATCCGTTACGGCTACGGCTTTGCAGAAGGCGCTGACTACGCGGCCAAGGAGATGGGCGTGGACGGCATCGAGATTATGTACAACTACACAGGCGCATTTGCCGCGACACCGGAAGCGCAGTCCATGGCTGCATCCTGGTATCAGAACGGTACGGAAGTCATCTTCGGATGCGGCGGCGCAGTTGGAAACTCCGTTATGGCGGCGGCAGAAGAAAAGAGCGCCAAGGTAATCGGCGTGGACGTTGACCAGAGTTACGAATCCGACACCGTGGTCACCTCCGCTATGAAACAGCTTTCCGTATCTGTTTACGACGGCGTAAGAGATTTCTATGCAGGCAGTTTCCCGGGCGGCAAGACCAGTATCTTCTCCGCGAAGAATGACGGCATCGGCCTTCCGATGGAGACCTCCAAGTTTACGACATTCACACAGGCAGATTACGACGTTGTCTATGCTCAGTTAAAGGATGGCAAGATTACTCTCGTACAGCCGTCTGAAGACAACAACGATCCCACCAAGGATTTAAAGCTTGAAAAGACAACTATCAACTTCGTAGAATAATCGAATCTACATAAGAAAGGAGATGTCGTTTGATTCCCCAGTCACAACTGAAGACGGGTATCTTACGGCATCTCCTTTTTTGCACTGCAAGGGGGTTCTCATGGATGATTATATTATCGAGATGCTGAATATTACGAAGGAATTTCCCGGCATCATCGCTAACGACAACATCACTCTGCAGCTGAAAAAGGGTGAGATTCACGCCCTTCTCGGCGAAAACGGCGCAGGGAAATCGACGCTCATGAGCGTGCTGTTCGGCCTCTATCAGCCGGAAGCTGGCGTCATTAAAGTCAGAGGAAAAGAAGAAAAGATTACCGGGCCGCTGGATGCCAACGCGCTGGGCATCGGCATGGTACATCAGCATTTCAAACTGGTACATAATTTTACGGTTCTCCAGAATATCGTCCTCGGCATGGAGACCACGAAACACGGCTTTTTAAAAATGGACGACGCACGGAAAAAAATCATGGATTTGAGTGAGAAATACCAGCTCACCATCGATCCCGACGCGCTCATCTCCGACATCACGGTCGGCATGCAGCAGAGAGTCGAGATTCTGAAGATGCTTTACCGCGACAATGAGATCATGATCTTCGATGAGCCCACGGCCGTCTTAACGCCTCAGGAAATCGACGAACTGATGCAGATCATGAGGGATCTGGTGAAGGAGGGGAAATCCATCCTCTTTATCACGCATAAGCTTAACGAAATCAAGGCGGTCGCCGACCGGTGTACGGTCCTGCGCCGTGGAAAATATATCGGAACCGTAGAGGTAAAGGACACCACGCCGGAGGAAATGTCCGAGATGATGGTAGGCCGCAAGGTGAATCTGACCGTGGAAAAAGGCCCCGCCACCCCCAGGGACGTGGTGCTGGAGGTAAAGAATCTGTCCGTCAAGGCCACCAAAGAGGGCCACACGAAGAATCTCGTAAGCAATGTCACCTTCCAGGTCCGGAAGGGTGAGATCGTCTGTGTCGCCGGTATCGACGGAAACGGCCAGACAGAGTTGATCCACGCCATCACCGGCCTGGCCGGGATGAGTGAGGGAACCGTACTGTTAAACGGTGAGGATGTGACGAAAAAGAGCATCCGCTATAAAAACACCCACGGTCTCTCCCATATTCCGGAGGACCGCCACAAACACGGACTGGTGCTGGACTATAATCTTGGCTACAATCTGGTGCTCCAGCAGTACTTTGAGAAGGACTTCCAGAAGTATTCCTTCTTAAAGAATGACAGCATCTACGACTATTCGGATAAGCTGATTGAAGATTACGACATCCGAAGCAGTGAGGGGGCTTACACCAGCGCCAGAAGCATGTCCGGCGGCAACCAGCAGAAGGCGATCGTGGCCCGGGAAGTTTCCAGAGATCACGACATCCTGCTGGCAGTACAGCCTACGAGAGGTCTCGACGTGGGCGCCATTGAATATATCCACAGGGAGTTAATCAAGCAGCGTGACGCGGGAGCCGCGATACTGCTGGTATCGCTGGAGCTGGACGAGGTCATGAACTTAAGCGACCGGATTCTCGTCATGTTCGAGGGCTCCATTGTGGCTGATTTAGATCCCAAGAAAGTTACGGTACAGGAATTAGGTCTTTACATGGCCGGTTCGAAGAAAGAAGGTGGCAAATCATGAAACAGAAACAACCACGGGATTTACTTTCCGCCGAGCGTAAGAGAGCGGGACTTTCCTATGATGGCATCCTGTCTTCCGTCTTTGCCATCGTGCTGGGACTGATCGTCGGCCTGATCATCCTGTTTCTCTGTAATCCGGCCCAGGCTCTGCCCGGGTTTGCAACCATCCTGACGGGTGCATTTACTCACGGGGCAAAGGGCATCGGACAGGTATTCTACTATGCAACACCCATCATATTAACCGGTCTCTCTGTTGGTTTCGCCTTTAAGACGGGACTCTTCAACATCGGGACACCGGGACAGTTCATCATGGGCGGCTTCGGAGCCGTCTACGTAGGGATCCTGTGGACCTCCCTGGGGCCGGCGCACTGGTTTGTGGCGCTGCTGGCCAGCGTCGTCATGGGCGCCATATGGGGCCTCGTTCCCGGCCTCTTAAAGGCATACTATAACGTCAATGAGGTTATCGCTTCCATCATGATGAATTACATCGGCATGTATCTCGTCAACTGGATCGTAAAGAGCAGCAAGCCCCTGTTTAACAATCTGAGAAATGAATCGAGAAACGTGGCGGCTACTGCAAATATCCCGAAGATGGGACTGGATAAGATTTTCCCCGGCTCCAGCGTCAACGGAGGCATCATCATTGCCATTATCGTCGTTATCCTGATTTATCTGCTGTTAAACAAGACCACCTTCGGTTATGAGCTGAAGGCGGTTGGCTTCAACCGCGATGCCAGCAAGTACGCCGGAATCAATGAAAAGAAAAGCATCATCATGTCCATGATGATTGCAGGCGCCATCGCCGGACTGGCCGGCGGCCTCCTCTATCTGGCCGGAACCGGAAAGCACATCGAGATCAAGGATGTTCTGGCTTCCGAAGGCTTTACCGGTATCTCCGTAGCCCTGCTGGGCTTAAGCAATCCGATCGGGGTACTGTTCTCCGGCATCTTTATCGCTTACTTAACGGCGGGCGGATTTTATCTGCAGCTGTTTGAATTTTCAACAGAAATCATCGATATCATTGTCGCGGTTATCATCTACTTCAGCGCCTTTGCCCTCATGGTAAAGATGCTGATCGGAAAGGTGCAGAAGGCGCGCCATGAAAAAGAAGAGGCACAGACGAAAGGGGGAGGAGACGCATGAGTGTTATTTATTTTATCTTTCAGCAGACCATGTATTTCATGATTCCTCTTATGATCGTGGCTCTGGGCGCCATGTTCTCGGAACGGAGCGGTATTATCAATATCGCGCTGGAAGGAATCATGACCATGGGCGCATTTACAGGGATCCTGTTTATCCATTTCACGGGAGGCACCATGAGCGGCCAGATGCAGCTGATTCTGGCAGTCTTAATCTCCATGGCGACGGGCATGTTCTTCTCCCTGTTCCATGGATACGCCTCTATCAATATGAAGGCGAACCAGGTTATCAGCGGTACCGCCTTAAACATGTTCGCCCCCGCGTTTGCCATCTTCGTGGCCCGCGTCATTCAGGGCGTACAGCAGGTACAGTTTACTAATACCTTCCGGATCACCTCGGTTCCCATACTTGGCAGAATACCGTTTATCGGACCGCTGCTGTTCCAGAACGCCTACATTACCACCTACATTGGAATCGCAATCTTCGTGCTTTCCACCGTTGTACTCTACAAGACGCGGTTTGGACTGCGCCTGCGCTCCTGCGGCGAGCATCCCCAGGCGGCCGACGCGGCGGGCATCAACGTCTACCATATGCAGTACGCGGGCGTCCTGATCTCAGGAGCTCTCGGAGGCTTAGGCGGACTGGTATTCGTCGTTCCGACCTCCACCAACTTTAACGCCGATGTGGCCGGATACGGCTTCCTGGCTTTGGCCGTTCTGATTTTCGGCCAGTGGAAACCGGTGAAAATCATGCTGGCCTCCCTGTTCTTCGGACTGATGAAGGCAGTGGCCGCTGCCTACTCCGGAATCCCGTTCTTAAGCAGCCTCGGAATTCCCAGTTATTTTTACAAGATGGTGCCGTATATCATCACATTGATCGTGCTGGTATTCACATCGAAGAATTCCCAGGCTCCGAAGGCGGAAGGCGTGCCTTACGACAAGGGACAGAGATAAAGTCATACCGCCCCGCATCCTGCCCGCCATAAAAATATCCGGGAGTGTCGGACACAAAATACATGTGTTCGCCATTCCCGGTCATTTTTATGGTTAATAGTATTGGCTATTTTATGAATACTTTTCCGATATGGCAATTCTGAATTCAAACTTACAATCATCCTCACACCACATTCTGAAGTTAGTTCCCCATTTATTATTGAATAAGTTAAAGGCAAACCCCTTTTTCAGATCAGGCAGTTCCCGGTAGTCATCATAGAGATTTCTGCCTCCCACGCTGACCAGCGGCGCATGAAGGCTTTCTATTTCCATACTTCCATCCGCGCCTTCATAAGCCAGCTTCTCCACACAGTGCTGCAGACGGTTGCCTCCTCTTAACACATTAAGTGGTGAAACCTGCGTTCCCATCTTTTCCAACAGCCACCGGTTTGGATTCTCCACATTTGGTACAAAATCAAACCACAGCGCCTCCGGCATTCGGTTCGCATCCTTTTCAAACCACGCCAGACTGCAAGTAATGGATTCCGTAAATGTATATTTTATCTGTGCCGCCCTCGGACATCCGTATTTTTCTGATGCCTCTTCGTCGCCTGCCAGATTCAGAACAAGTTCATTGCCTGCTGCCTGTATTCCTCTGACGCCAAACTCATAATACCGGTTCTCTAAATCCTCTACAAACTCCAGACCAGGCTTGGAGAAATCTCCCTCAGACCAGCAGCCATTTTCATAAAACGCCCGGTTATAACGGTAATAATTCTGTACACAGTTTAAAGCGTTAAAGGTTTCATAACCCAGACGTCCCAAAACACCATATCTGGCCCAGTCCCTTCCGTTTCTTTCCAGCTTTCGGAGTGCTCCGCTCCCATCCACGGAGACTTTCCAGCCACCAATCTGCAGCGTTTCCCCTACTCCGGCGGCTTGACCGTTTCGCTTCTCTTTTTCCGGGACACAGCCATCCAGGGCACGCATGGCCTCTTCTTTCAGCTCCGCCGGAAGCTCCTCAACCGCCTTTTTCAAATATTCTCTCTGTTCCTCATGAGAGCTTTCGTACTGCCGGTAAGATCCGGTAAAGACACCGCCCCGGTACCGTTTGAAATCAATATCCAACACTTCCCGCATCTGTGCATTGCGGTTCGTTAAAAATTCCAGAGTCGTCGTATCCTGCTCTCTTGCCTTCTGAAAATCTTCCTTAGTCCAGTTTTTAAAGTCCGCCAGGTACTTTTTATAATCCAATCCCCAGGTATGCTCCGCGATCAGCATCAGATTCATCATAAACGCATCGTATCCCCTGGTACCTTCAAAAAATCTGCCTTCCCTTTTCCACTGATTCTTAAGCTGAATGAGCGTCCGGTAACGGCTGACCTTCCATGGGTCCGAGGCGATTCCATGGATCCATGTATCCCCTATCTCTTCCTCGATTACGGGCAGCCTCTCTTCCACGGAAAGAAGACTCTCAGCATATGCATCCAAAGTGGAGGCTTCTACCTTTGCGTTAGGATACAAGCTCTGAATCCGCTCAAATTCAGTCTCCACCTCTCCCTCGGACTGGGGTCCCAAATTATCTCCGGTGTGGGCGAACTCCAGAACCTCATCCATACCTTCCACATAACCAGGCGCCCCGTACTGGGCAGAATACTGAACGATCACCCGTTTGTTTCCATGTTTCCATACAAATGTCTGCGGCACCTCCGGTACCATGGAAGATGCGTTAACACCGATATGCAGAAAATGGATTCCATGGTCAGCAAGTGCATCCACAACGGCAATCGTGTGACCAGGAACATCTGTCATCTTCGCCGCAATCGTGTGTTTTCCATACTGGTCATCCAGTCTGCGGCCAATTTCTAAATCATAGCAAAACAGATCCATATCCAGAAGTTCGGTGTGGGTCGTACCGGCTATGCCATGCCAGCAGATATCTCCGGCCTCAATCGCCTCCTTAAGCTCCTTTTGGGCAGCAGCATCCGCATGCCGGAAATAGTAATCGATCAGATAGGATCCCACTGTCCAGATAAACTTCTTTTGTTCTCTGGTATTCATCTCCCTCGCAAGACGGACGGAATGTGGAATATGCTCCTTCATATACCTGTCCAGCACGTTCTGCCCCATATCCGTGAATCCTATATCCAGATGCGTCTTATATACTACATGAACTTTTTTAATTTTCTGATAATCCATACTTCCAACTCCTTATTTTTCAATATAGAATGCCAGCAGCCCCTCATTATCTGCTTCACAGATTTCAAGCGCCTCTGCCGGATTTTTTCCTTCCATAGTTCTGACCGTATAAGTGAACTCATAAAAGCCGCCTAAATCCGCCTTAAAATTTGTTTCCCAAAAGTTATTCATCACCCAGGAATACAGAGGCGCACGATTTCTGTCTCCATTCTCTCCGCTGCAAAGCCTGACCGGAGCAGCCTTCAAATCTCCAAAGACCGCCATAGGCGCATCCTTAAAGGCAGCCGTTACAATTCTGCCCTCCTGTTCCCATACCACACCATTCTGCAGCAGATAGAAATCCTGGCAGCTTCCCGGAAGCTGGTCGATTCCCGGACGGATTACGCAGCCAGTCTTATCCAGATAGCTCACACTGGCTTCTCCGGCAGTAAACGGAAGTGCAATATAGAGATTCTCAGGTTCCCACACGCTGTCCTTATGGATGCGTATTCTGGCCTCTATCTTTCTCATTTCTTCATAGATTTTCAAGTAAACGGTATAGAAGCGGCAACCCTCAAGGCTGTAGCTAAGTTGGACCGCAGTATAGACGTCTCCCCGTTCCACGATCCCGATGTTCTCTAAAACACTGTGATACCGCTTCGTCGCAGTCGACTTACGGTTTCTTCCCATGCTTCTTCTGATTTCACGGGCATCCCCATTCATTCCGGTCACCTCATAGATTCCGGAAAATGGAGCGTCTTCCATACCATTTCTTAAAAGTTCTCTTCCCCATAGCTTATCTTTCACAGAGCAAATACCCTTTTCCTGATCAAACAAAACCTGGTAATGCTGTGTTTCCACACAGCCATCATCCTTGCGCATTCCGTCTTCCAGCAGGTCGGCAACGCCTTCGGCTCCCACGTGCGCTCTGTTTTCATATGTTACGGTTTTTCTCTGGCTGGCCAGGCGAATTTCCACAATCCGCTCTTCTTTCGGCTTCATAGTCAATATGATTTCCACTGCTGTCGCCCTGGCAGTCATGTGAATCTGGCTGGGAATGATTTGGCCCGTTACGCAGTCCCTCACCTCAATCGGAATCTCTGTATCATAACGGATACCTTCCACGTACTCCCACAGTTCAATATACAGGCATACTCCATCCTTCACCGCTACGTTATGAGGATTTATGATCCGGTATCGCTGCCCTTTGTCCCTGCAGATACTGATCTCCCCTTTTTTTGCCAGGAGGCGGTCCAGCCACTTAGATGCCGCGCTGTTACCATTCACAGCATACGACGCCTTTTTCCATTCCAGGCTTCCCACCAGTGATTCCCACGGCTCGATTACGGAAGAGGAGTACCCCCAGGTATGCTCCGCATACAGCATCATATTTTCCGCAGCCTCTTCTTTCAGCGCCTTTTCACGCTCGCCTTCCTCTTCCCCCAATTTCTCGCAGATGTCATACTTTCGCCTTCCATCGAGATAAACTTTTACTGCCGCAGGTGTAGAACCGACTCCGTCAGCCCACCAGTCATTCCAGTCACCCCGATAACAGGGTATCTCTTTGCACTGCTCCTTTACAGAGTCAAAGAACTGCTCTAAATTCACCATTTTACATGTGATTTGCCCATTGTACCTCTGGTTCATCTCATTCACCCGCTCTGCTACCGCGGCGCTGGGCGGCGCGTTATCCGTAATACACCCCGATACCATAAACGGAATAAAATTCCACGAATACGATTCTTCTTGCAGATTTTCCAGATATCGTTCCAGACGCTTCTGCCCGATCTCCCACTCCATTTGATCTGTATTCTCAGATGACCGGTTTAAAATCATATGGCTGATAAAGGGTTCATGATACTCATCCCTGATTTGATACGTATTACCGCCGTGAGGAGCGATGAACAGCTCATTGCCCAGATGGTAGTAATCTCCATTCCAGACCAGAATCCGCTTTCCCTTCGGTGTCTCCCAATAGAACGGCTGCTGCTTCTTATACAGAGGAAACATGCCGTGATGCGGATGAATACAGGTAAAAAAACTGGTAACGCCATTCTCATACAAGGCATCGCCATAGCCCCATGCCATCCCATTGACATCCGCACACATACCACTGGTGACAGGATGGCCGATTCGTTCCCCATACTCTTTTGCCATGCGGATTCTGCTGTCCAGCACCTCCGCGGATACCAGCTCCGTCATATTTAAGTAATTGCCGGATAACCCGATCTCTCCGGTCCTCACATACCTCTCGAAATCCCGTATGTACTCTTCTGAAGCATTTTCATAGAAGTTTTTTACCTGCCAGAAATTCTCACACTGCCAGACGAAGCCTTCTGCCTTCTTCTCCTCTCCTGCATGAATCCTATTCAGGATATCGATAGCCTGAATGATAAAATCACAATGGTATCTCATAATTTTATCCTGACGCTCCGTATAACCTATATCTGTGTGGGAGTGATGAATGAGATATACCGTCCATGTTTTCTTTAATGCCATGTTAGTCCTCCAGTCCTCGATGCTGCTGTGCCAGTTAAACCGTCCATTCTTTGATCCTGTTGATCTTGCAGAAGCCGGCTCGGGCCGGATCCTTATGCCGCCTCATCCAGTCCGCGAAGCTGTTTTTCATTTCTGCAAGAACCGAATCAAAGTCTTCCCTGTATGCCAGATTCTCCATCTCAGCAGGATCTGACTCCAAGTCAAACAGCTGATCCATATCCCCTGCGGTGAAGACGTATTTATACTTTCCTTTCCGGAACATCCGTTGTGTCGCCACGATATCCAGGGCTCCCATCCCCTCCGTCACTATCTCATCAGGCCAGGGCAGTGTCTGATCTGTAAAGAATCCACTCAAATCACGCCCATCCCCGAAGCCATGAGAATCCTCCGGCACAAAACCCGCCTGGTTTAAAATCGTAGCATAAATATCACAGGTACCGACCAGCGCAGGCTGATGATACCCCTCATATTTGGAGGCCGCAGGCTTGATCATAAGTGGTACCTTCGCCGTGTCATCATACATGCCATACGATTTATTTTCCAGCTTTCCATGACAGCCCTGGTTATCTCCGTGATCGGCTGACACGATGACGACGGAGTTCTCATACAATCCTTTCTCTTTTAAATAAGTGATATATCTCCTAATCTGAGCATCAATATGGCTGACACACGCATAATAGTGGCGCAGCGTCTCCTGGAAAAACGGCCATTCTGCTTCCGGCCGGCGAAGCATCTCATAAATCCTCGGCATATTTTCGGCCGGCTCCTCAAAGCTGGGCCATGGCTTCAGCTCTATATTACGGTACATGTCCAAAAAGGCCGAAGGTGCAAAAAACGGCTCATGAGGGCCCCAGAAATTAAGATTCATAAAGAATGGTTTTCCTTGTTCTGCCATCTCCTCTGTCAGTTCCATGGCACGCCCGGCAACATAGTATTCAATGGTTGTTTCGATTGGAGAAACCACCTCTCCCATATACGAATGGTCGCCTGCCCGCCGTTGTGGTCCCTGGTTGACAATCTCCAGTGTCAGCCCGTTTTTTCTCAGATACTCTTGAAACTGGGGATAGGCCCACCCTCCGTTGCCGTGCCCCGGAAAATCGTCTCCAATATATCCGATATCTGTGGGAAGCGTTCCATATCCCACATAGGCGGCGCCTTCCATGTACCCCTGTCTCATCCGGTCCAGCAGAATTCTGCCCTCCGTCGAAGAAGCCTTTTCTTTCCCAAATCCCAGATGCCATTTCCCTGTATAAGCCGCAGCATAGCCGGCACGTGTCAGTCTTCTGCTAAGCAAAAAATCCGTATCCTGCAGTTCATGGGTTCTGGTTCCGGTCTGGTATAAATTTGTCTCCATCCCTGTCTTAGAGGGATACAACCCCGTCTGCATAGAACACCTGGCCGGGGAGCAGACCGGATTGCTGGCGTAGGCGTTATCAAACACCACGCACTCTGCCGCGAGAGCTTCTAAATTGGGTGTACGGCACACCGTATCCTTCTGATATACCGATAATGTGTCCGTACGGTGCTGGTCCGTACAGATAAATACTATATTTTTCTTCTTTTCCATCCTGTTCTCCATTCTGTCTTCCGGAACCGGTCATCAGAGTTCTATGGTATATTTATACCGCTCTCCCGCATAATAACATATGGTATATTCCAGAATATCTCCGTCCTGGTCATAGGTATTGCGAATACGCTTAAACACAGGCTGGCCCTGCTCTATGTTTAAAAACTTTCCTGTCACGGCTGTTGCCAGCGCCGCCTCAAAGGAATCGCACCCGCGTGCTATTACGATACCATACTCTTCTTTTAACAGCTCATATAAGGAATTACGATACAGGTCATCGTCAATAGGAAGCCGGTATTTGTTGGTCAGCCAGGTAATGGAGTATACAATCGGAATATTCTGTGCACAGCGTACGCGCTCCAGCTTATAGCAGTAACTGCCCTCCGGGATTCCAAGATTCAGCGCCACCGTCTTCCCCGCCTTTTCCCGGCCCATAACGCAGTGGCTTGTTTTCATAGTAATACCATGGTGCGCCATTTCCTCGGAAAAGCTTATGACCTGCTTTAAGTTCTCGTTAATCTTATTGAATACCACAACAGTTCCAATACCTCTGGAACACTGAAGATACCCTTCATTTGTCAATTCACTGACTGCCTGGCGCACTGTAACGCGGCTTACTCCGAACTTCTCCTGCAGCTGCCGCTCTGTTAGAAAGGTGTCTCCCTTCTTGTATTTTTCTTCTTCAATCTCCTGTTTCAATACCTCCTTCAACTGATAGTACAGAGGCGGCGAACCCTTTTCTCTATTAAGCATTGATGTCCCTCCTTCACTTTGTCGTATAGACAAAGCCGCTGTCAAAATTTTTCTGGAGCAGAACAAATAGAATAATCGTCGGCAGAGAAACAATGAGACAGGCCAGGAACAGCACCGGTACATTTCCCCTGTCCATTAAAGATACCGTCGCCATAACGGTACGGATCCCCTGGGTCTTCGTGAATGTCAGGCCAAACATCAGATCGTTCCATGACCAGTTAAATTGAGACATGAATAAAATCGCAATCGGCGCTTTAGCCATAGGAAGAAAAATTCTTGTCAAAACCTGAAATTTCGAAGCGCCGTCTACCCTGGCTGATTCACTGATTTCCTTATCTATTCCCATGAAGAAATTGCGCAGAACGAACATACAGAATGGGATGCAGATCGCCATATAAAATAGGATCATCCCAAATCTCGTATCGTAAAGCCCGACCTTTGAATATGCCTTATAGATCGGAATTAAATAGATTTGAAATGGGAAAATAGTTCCGCTGTAGATAAACAGGAACCAGAACATCCGATGCCTGATTCGTAAATGGGCGATTGCATATGCCGCCAGAATTGCCATAATAAGCGCCCCGCCTGCTCCTAATACCGCATAAATAAAACTGCTGGTCATCCCGCTGAAAATAACCTTACTGTCTATAATATATTTAAAATTGGCAAACAGCTGATTCCCCTCCGGCAGTTCCCAGAGACTTCCCAGATTATACTCCTGCTTACCCTTTAATGTATTTAACAGTACGAAGACTATCGGTGCAAGCCACACGCAGGTAAGCAGGCATAAAATACCGTTAATCAGCCAGTTTTTTTTGTTCTTCATGTCTTCCTCCATTTCTGTATCGCTGTTGTGATACCATAAATCAGGTTCAGTCTTCCCGGAATGTATTTCTGATATTAAAATACGAAACAATCAGAATTACAACGGTAAGCACCACAGCTACTGCTGCACCTGCTCCCAGTCTTCCGTATGCAAAGGATTCCAGATACATGGTAAGTGCCAGCGTTTCACTGGTCCGGTATGGACCGCCCTTGGTCATAACCCAGATACTGTCAAACACCTTGAAGCTGTTCACCAATGACATTAAAAGTACTACGATGATCGTAGGCTTAAGCAGCGGAAGAATTACCTTCTGATACATTTTTATAGTTCCCGCGCCTTCGATTTGAGCCGCCTCGATGGGGCTTCTGTCAATATTGTGTAAACCAGATATGAAGAGAAGAATATTGAGCCCTATTCCCTGCCACAATCCGGTGGCAATCATAATAAACGTATTCACATATGGAATGGAGAGCCAGTCATAAACCAGATCATCCATACCCATATACTTAAATATCTGGGGAAGGCCGGACAGAGAAAGAATTGTAAAAATCACCAGACCTCCAACCGTACCCGACAACGCAGTCGGAAAATAAAATACATTCTTAAAGCCTGACGGCCAGAAACTGTTGGTTATCAGAATTGCAAAAAGAAGCGGAATCACTAAAGAAACCACCAGAGAGCAAACAACCCAGATAATTGTATTCATACAGGAGATTCTGAAATTAGGATCCTGAAACAGTTTGATATAGTTAGAAAAGCCAGTGAATTCCATGGGCGAAAAGCCATCCCACTCAAAAAAGCTCAAATTTATGGTAAAAAGAATAGAACTGATAAAAAAGCAGCCGACAAACAGTACCGCAGGTGCCAGATAGAGATAGTCGGTATTGATTTTTACCTTTCTGTTTTTGTTCCTCTCCTTCATGATAAACCTCCAATTGTAATCATTCTCCAACGCAGAGAGCGGTGCTGTAAACGATATATTCAGGCCAGGTGGCTCTGGCCCGGCACCGCATATCGTTTGCAGCGCCGGACCCTTTTTTACCGCCTCGCTGCCGCTGTCTTACTGCCGCAGCCTTATTTGCTGTCATGTCCTATTTTGTGCTGGTCCAGTATTCATCTGCCTTGGCCTGAATAACAGCCAGTACATCCTCGATCGTGCCGTTACCGAGTTCAAAACGCATCAGTTCATCTAAAGCAACATTTCTGATATCCTCGGGCGTATTCTCGTAATATCTCAGCATCAGGGAGATTTCATCCGGCCTGGCAGAGTATTCCAGCGTCTTCGCATATGCGGGATCAGTTACATCTACTGTGCTGGTATTGGCTAAACCTATGTTCTGATAAATATAGTTCTGATGATCTTTATCGTACCATTTTTCCAGAGCCTTCATCGCAGACCCCCTGTCCGCACTTGCTTTGGCAACACAGATCGGAGCAGTCTCAAAGAAGATTATTTTTTTGCCTCCATTCATGGATGGCAGTACAAACGAATCCAGATTTTCTCCGGAAACCATACCATAATCTTTTACCAGCGGACTAATTTCACGGTTTGGCTCCAGAATCATGGCAATCTCACCACCTGCTATCTGCTTCTCCATATCGGTTATGGAGATCGGTTTTGTAAAATACCCCTTATCTATCATTTCTTTCCAGATATTCATTACCTCTACAACACGCTCATCGGTGTATTTGGCGGTTCCGTCACACAGATCCTGATACAGCTGCGGTTCATAGGCCGCAATCAGAGACTGAAACCAGATAAAGCCCGCCCATGAGTCATTCTTAAACGCGATCGGGGTTACTCCAGCCGCTTTCAGCGTTTCACATACTGTCAGAAATTCATCGAAAGTCTCCGGTTCCTTCACCCCCGCTTTATCAAATACCTCTTTGTTGTAAAGAATCACATTATAAAGTATACTGTAAGGAGCTGCATAAATCTTACCGTCATATGTAAATGCGTCTGCAATATCAGCGGAAACACCTGCAGGCGTAATATAGTCCTTCCATAGATCCGTCAAATCTTCTACCAGCCCGTTATCTACCAGAGTCTGCAGCTGATAGCCGCCCCACCAGGTAAATAACCCCGGTGCACTCTTATCATGAATACTTTGCTGAATCGATGTTTTATAAGCGGCCACATCAGGTGATGTTACTATTGTCACATCAATTCCTGTCACATTTTTGGCACTCTCTTCATATCCCTGAATGATACTTAAATCAAGGTTGAGAAGCTTGTCATTGGCAAACTCTGTCTTACCTGTAATACCGCCGCCTCCCCCGGCCTCTGTCTTTGCCGCTTCTGCTTCTTTATTCTCTGTCTTCTTTCCCGCTGCTTCCTCCTGTTGTGCCGTCGGTCCTTCTGTTTCCTTACCACCGTTTCCGCCGCAGCCTGTGATGGAACATGCTATCATCGCTGCACTCAATAATACCGCTAATGTTCTTTTCCTCATTATGATTGAACCTCCCTCTTTAAGGTGTATAATGTTATAACATTATAATATCATAATTCATATTTATTGTCTATTATGTATTTATTTTTCATGATTACGCTGTTTTTTTAAGCAGTTTTTCATATATTATGTATAGAACATTCGTGAGGGTTGTATTGAATTTCAACTGTTTTTAATACGTCTCACCGGTGGTAATGTATTGACCGTTCCCCATTGCCCCCTTTTATTACCTTATGGTATAATAAGTTCAGGAGGAATCTATCATGATACAATTAAAGGATCTTTTACAGCAGGCAGACAGCTGTCAATGCAGCTCTCCTGAAGCTTTCACAGTTACGGAAGACACTATTAAGGAACTTCACAGAACGGCCATGGCGGGCAGCAGTGCCCTGCCGTCTGATGCATACCGTACCGGTATGCCCACCAATTTCGCAGACAGGTATCATCCGCCTCATCCGGAAGATATTAAAAGACTAACAGGTCACCTGGCGGATCAGATCCAGTCCTCAAAGTCTTCGCTCCATCCCATTGAACTGGCGGCCATGGCTGGTAAACGACTGATTGATATTCAGCCCTTTGACGATGCAAATGAAGAGACTGCATTACTGCTCATGAACCAGATTCTGATTTCTGCCGGCTACCTCCCCATCTCTATCGGCCCAGAGCGTCAGGAAGCGTATCACCATGCACTCACTATATCCAGAAAAGAATACAATATGGAGCCATTCTCCCGTCTGATCGCAGAATGCGTCCTGGAGGAAGGGCAGAAACGTGTTCCACAGCCCGACAGGCCGTGTCAGGAAATAAGATAATAAATAACCACACAGCTTAAACAAAAACAAGGAACCGGTTCGGAAATGATACGATGCTGTCATTCCCGAACCGGTTCCTTGCTATAGTACGTTTTTTGTTTCTCTGATCTATAAACTGGCACCGTTGCCTGCGATCACGTCCCGATACCACCAGAATGACTTCTTGCGGTACCGCTTCAAGCTTCCGGTGCCGTCATCATTCCGGTCCACGTAGATGTAGCCATACCGTTTTCTCATCTCCGCCGTGGAGGCGCTCACCAGGTCGATACAGCCCCAGGATGTATAGCCCATAATCTCCACACCGTCGCATATGGCTTCGCGCACCTGGATCAGATGCTGCCGCAGATAGTCGATCCGGTAGTCGTCGAGCACCGTCTTTTCCCCATTTTCCAGAGTCACCAGCTGATCCTCTGCACCGATGCCGTTTTCCACGATAAACAGCGGAAGCTGATACCTGTCATAGAGCCGGTTCAGCGTGTAGCGAAGCCCCTTGGGATCGATCTGCCAGCCCCAGGCGGTAGCCTTTAAATACGGATTCTTATACCCCTTTGACAAGTTGCCGCCGGTCGGCTCGCCAAGCTCTTTATGGGTGGTGGCGCAGATGCTGGAATAGTAGCTGAAGGAGATGAAATCCACTGTGTTTTTCAGGATTTCCTGATCCTCCGGCTCCATACGGATCTCAATTCCATGATCCTTAAAATAGTTTAAGAGATACTTCGGATACGTTCCGCGGGCGTGAATATCTGCAAACAGGAGCGTTTCCCTGTCTTTCTCCATGGTCGCAATGATATCGTCCGGATCGGGAGTCAGGGGATAGACCGTAATTCCCAGAATCATACAGCCGATCTTCGCACCGGGCATCAGCTCATGGCCCAGCTTTACAGCCAGGGCGCTGGCTACCAGCTCGTGGTGCATGGCCTGGTACAAATCCTGTTCCGTCAGCTGTTCCGCCGGCGTTTTAATGCCCCCGCTCATAAACGGGGCGTGAAGAAGGGAATTGATCTCGTTAAATGTCAGCCAGTACTTCACCTTATCCTTATATCTGGTGAAAATGGTGCGGCAGTACCGCTCGAAAAATCCGATCAGTTTCCGGCATCTCCAGCCGTCATACTTTTCCGCCAGCCCCAGCGGAGTCTCATAATGGGATATCGTAACCAGCGGTTCTATCCCGTATTTTAAGCATTCGTCAAACAGGCGGTCATAAAATTCCAGCCCTTTCTCATTGGGCGTCTCCTCGTCTCCCTCAGGAAAGATTCTCGACCAGGCGATAGAGGTTCGGAATACCTTGAATCCCATCTCTGCAAAGAGACGGATGTCTTCTTCGTAGCTGTGGTAGAAATCGATCGCTTCCAGCTTCAGATTGTCTGCGGTGGGACCCTCTGTCCGTTCTCCCCGCAGGCCGTGGGGAAGAACATCCTGGACAGAAAGACCTTTCCCGTCTTCGTTATACGCTCCCTCACACTGATTGGCGGAAACCGCGCCGCCCCATAAAAAGTTTTCCGGAAATGTCATCATTCGTCCCTCCATCAATGCAGCCTCAAAAGCGGTTCTCCTGTCTTCACATGGCCTTCAGCCGCCGCGTCGACAGAACTGTAGTTAAAATGATTGGATATGATGACAGGTGTGATCACATCGTATCCTTCTGCTTTTATCGCTTCTAAATCAAATTCCAGAATGCAGTCTCCCACTTTTACCGTGTCGCCGGACTTCATTTTTACATGGAAATGTTTTCCCTTTAAATTTACTGTGTCCAGGCCTACGTGGATCAGAATCTCCGCCCCGTCCTCCGACACAAGCCCCATGGCGTGGCCGGTCTCAAAGATCGTGGCAATGGTTCCGTTCACCGGAGATACCACGCGTCCCTCCGACGGCTGTATCGCAATGCCTTTTCCCAGAATGCCTTCCGCAAATGTGGGATCATTGACTGTTTCCAGGGATACGGCCTCGCCGGTAAGCGGAGCAGCGACAAAAACCGTCTTCGTATTTGAGGAATCCTTAAGCTGGTCTTTGGCACTCATTTTACCGTCCTCGTCCTGCGGATCCTTATACAGTACATAGGAAATAATGAACGCAATCACGACACTGACCGCCGCGCCTGCACAGGCAAAGTAAAAGCTGGTGAGTGTGTCGCCGCCTAAATAGCTGGGCAGTGTTAAAAATCCCGGGGAACCGCCTGAATAGTTCTTAACATTTAAGATTCCCATCAGGAAGCCGCCCACACCGCCGCCGATCATGGACGCGTACAGTGGTGTCTTGAAGCGGATGTTGATACCGTAAAGTGCAGGCTCTGTAATTCCGCAGACTGCCGTGATTCCGGCCGAGGATGCCAGCTGCTTGATCTCAGATTTTTTACTCTTGAATGCTACCGCCAGAGCCGCGCCGCCCTGCGCCACATTGGAGCCAAGCATACCCGGATAGATCAGGGTATCGTAGCCCATGGTCATACGGTTGTTGATGCCGATAGGGATCAGTCCGTAATGGGTTCCTGTCATGACTAAAAGCGGTGTAAATGCACCTACCAGAGCCGGTACCAGCCAGCTGCAGTAATTGTTTAAGCTGTGTACGCCGGAAGCGATTAAGTTACTGATAATGGTCCCGATCGGTCCGATGACCACCAGGCCAACGATTCCCGTCACGATGGCTGTGATCAGAGGCTTCGTAAAGAATTTCACAGGTTTCGGAGAAATCCGGTCTGCGATCGGCTCTACATAGGACATGAACCATACGATCAGGATAATCGGAAGTACGGAGGATGAATATCCCGCATTAGTGATTGGAAGCAGGAAGATTCGGATCGCTTCCCCGCTCTCCTTCGAGGCCGCCACCATATTGATAAAATCCGGATGCAGCAGCATACCGCCCAGCATCATCGCCAGGTAAGGATTACATTTGAACTTTTTAGCTGCGGAATTCGCCAGCAGAATCGGCAGGAAATAGAACGCCGCGTCCGCCATAAAATTCAGGGTCTGGTAGGTGGTGCCCGTCTTGTCCACGAGGCTGAACGCTGTTAAAAGCGCCAGGATCGCCTTGATCATACCGGCGGCGGTGATAGCCGGAAGAATCGGTGTGAAGATGCCGGAAAGTGTGTCCACCATCCGCGCTACGATCTTCCTGTCATCCTTCTTGTCTTTCCCTGAGCCGCTTTCGTCTTCCGCCGTGTGCTCGCACATCTCCGTCAGCGGCTTGTATACGCTGGCCACGTCGCTGCCGATGACCACCTGATACTGGCCGCCTTTGCTGATGACGCCCATGACGCCGTTCACTTTCTTTAAGGCCTCCGTCTGCGCCTTTCCCTCGTCTTTTAAATTAAAACGGAGTCTGGTGGCACAATGGGTAAGCCCGGAGATATTCTCTTCTCCGCCGATTTTTATAAGGATTTCTTCTGCAAGTTTTTTATAATCCATTTACTCGGTCCCCTCTTTTCTTTTGATGGACTCATCGTAACACATCATACCCATTTCTTCACTACGGAAAACGGGAAATGGTTCACCGTTTCAAAAATCATCAAAAAAACCGCTGTTTTTTTGAAACAGCGGTTCAAAACAGATTCTTATTGTGCCTATCATCAAGAGCTTTCCCCGTCCTCCGGCGGTTCCTTCAGATTCCAGTAGTCCACACCGATCCGGAGCGTCTCATGGCAAACCATCTCAAGAGAGGATTTCACATGCTTTTCATACGTCTGGGCCAGAAGCATGGAAAAGAAGATATCCAGCACATAGGTGGCCGCAGTAAAGGAGGTGATCACCTTTAGGCTGAGCAGGGAATCTCTGGAAGGGATTTCCACGATCTCGTGACACCATTTACGGATCTCTTCATTGTGACGGCCTACAATCCCCACAACGAACGTTTCCGTCGTTTCCTTCAAATACCGGGCGGCTTCGATCATGTTCTTGTTGGCTCCGGTATATGTGATCACAAAGGACACCGTTTTCTTCTTTTTTCCCGCGGACAGATAATGCGCGTTGACGCTCTCATATGCCGCGCACTCCATACCGAGGGTGGCGAACTTAAATGCTGCCGACTGGGCCAGGATATAGCTGATCCCGCTGCCATAGATATCGATCCGGTCCGCCGCCTTAATCCGGTTGCAGACGCGGATCATGACGTTCCTGTCCATGCACAGCTCCGTGTCGGTGATGGCCTTGTCATACAGCTTCGGCAGCGTATGGAGGATATCCGAAAATGTGCTTTTCTCCGTGATCGGCTCCTTGCTTAAGAGCTGATTGACCCGGATGTTCTGCACCATCTCCGAGACCAGCTTTAATTTCAGTTCCTGATAGCCCTCCACCTCCAGCTTTTTGCACAGCCGGACAACCGTGGCTTTGCTGGTAAAGGATACCCTGGCTAACTCCTCGGTGGACATCTGCTGGATTTCCTCTACGTGGTCCAGAATGTACCGCGCCACCGCCTGCTCCTGGTGGGTAAAGCCTTCCATACGTTTTAATTTTTCCAGAATCATCCGATCACTCCCGCATTAAAAACGGAATTTATCCTCAAAATAGTTCTTCAGTTCGGTGATCGGAACTCTCACCTGCTCCATGGTATCGCGGTCACGGACCGTAACCGCATGGTCTTCCTCGGAATCAAAATCGTACGTTACACAGAACGGTGTTCCGATCTCATCCTGTCTTCTGTAACGCTTGCCGATGTTTCCTCTGTCGTCGAATTCACAGTTGTAGTACTTGGAAAGCTCGGCGTAAATTTTCTCTGCGCCCTCGTTCAGCTTCTTGGAAAGCGGTAGCACACCGATCTTCACCGGCGCGATAGCCGGGTGGAAATGGAGAACGGTACGCACATCGCCCTCGCCGATCTCTTCCTCATCGTATGCAGAACATAAGAATGCCAGTGTCACACGGTCGGCGCCGAGAGACGGCTCGATTACGTATGGAATATATTTTTCTTTCTTCTCATCATCAAAATAGGACATATCCTGGCCGGATGTGTTCTGATGCTGCGTCAAGTCGTAATCCGTTCTGTCCGCAACACCCCAAAGCTCGCCCCAGCCAAATGGGAACAGGAACTCGATGTCCGTGGTGGCCTTGCTGTAGAAGCAGAGCTCTTCCGGAGCGTGGTCACGGGCGCGCATCTCGTCTTCCTTCATGCCCAGCGCCTTCAGCCAGTCGATACAGAACTGTTTCCAGTAGGAGAACCACTCTAAGTCGGTACCCGGCTCACAGAAGAATTCCAGCTCCATCTGCTCAAACTCTCTGGTACGGAAGGTAAAGTTGCCCGGCGTAATCTCGTTGCGGAAGGATTTACCGACCTGTCCGATGCCGAACGGAATTTTCTTTCTGGAGGTTCTCTGAACGTTCTTAAAGTTTACAAAGATTCCCTGTGCTGTCTCAGGTCTTAAGTAAACTGTGTTCTTGGCGTCTTCCGTAACGCCCTGGAAGGTCTTAAACATTAAGTTGAACTGGCGGATGTCGGTGAAATCATGCTTTCCGCAGCTGGGACAGCAGATGTTGTTGTCATCAATGTACTTTTTCATCTCTTCCTGAGACCAGGCATCTACAGAGCCTTCGATCGTGATGCCGTGCTCGGCCATGTAATCCTCAATCAGCTTATCTGCGCGGAAACGCTCCTTGCAGGCCTTGCAGTCCATTAACGGATCGGAGAAGCCGCCTAAATGGCCGGAAGCCACCCAGGTCTGTGAGTTCATTAAGATCGCACAGTCCACACCCACGTTGTACGGGCTTTCCTGGACAAATTTCTGCCACCATGCCTTCTTTACATTATTCTTCAGTTCCACACCCAAGTTGCCGTAATCCCAGGTATTTGCAAGGCCGCCGTAAATCTCAGAACCCGGATAAACGAATCCTCTCGATTTTGCCAGCGCTACAATTTTTTCCATTGTCTTTTCCATGTCCTCAAACCTCTCTTCTTTTATTCCATCCGCATCCGGATTCTTTATTTGAATATGATGTAATTCTTTCCTTCGGAGATCTCTGCGATGAAGCTGCTGTTTAATTTTACTCCGTCGGAGGTGTACATAATCTTTCCTTCTGTCTGAAGCTTTATCGGTCCGCCGTCCACGGCTACGACGTGGTAATCGGTCTTCTTTGCAATCTCATCCGTAGATGCCGTCTTGCCGTCCGCCGTCTTGACAAATATCGTTCCGGCCGCCCCCGCTTCTTCCAGGGCCTGAGCCACGGGAATGATATCGATGGAGTTCACTAAATTGGCTGTGTCCTCGTAAAGGGCCGTAAACTGGGCTAAGTCGCTTCCTGTCGCATAATCAAAGATCATGCTGGCAGTGCCTTCCTTTAAACTGCATGTCTGTAAGGTAACCGCTCCCTCTCCGTGTTCCGCGTTATACGCCGCCACGTTTTCTTCAAGGAAGGTCTTCCATTCCTCTTCATTATAATAATCCTGGTTGTCGTACGTCTCAACGGTAGCCGTCGAAAATGTTCCCGCATCCGTCACGAAAATGCCGCTGCTCTTAGGCTCAAAGGTACTTGTTCCCCCTCTTCCGGCACATCCGGCGAGTATCCCCGCTGTGATGAGAACCGCCAGGACCGCTTTCATTTTTTTCATTCATCATCCTCCTGCATTTGGCGCATATGAAAGCATTATACCAAATGCATTCCGTCATTTCAATAGTTTATAGTCAAGAAACCTCCCAATAACCATTCCTGTTAGAGCCAATCCTTCGGATCTGCCCCTGATTGTTTAATAATTTCATTAAACTTTGTACCTGCTTTCTGGACAGATTTAATTTTTCCATAATTTCACCCTGTGTGATACTGGGATTTGCTTTTATCAATGACAGTATTTTTTCTTTTCGCTCCTCCATTTTTTGAATCTTCATTTTTTCGGCTCCTTTTTCGGCTCCTTTTTTGGCTCCTTTTTCGGCTCCTTCATAATTAAGATTCTTCAACGTCAGAATAAAATTTTCTTTATCTGAATAAAATTGGGGACTCAGCCTATCCGTATATAAATATTGAGACTGATATACACTTTGGATTTTCTTAAATCCACTTCCTCTTCTTTCCATATACTTCAAACGGTTAAAAATATCTGCAATAACCGGATTTCTGCGCTTTGATGGAATTTTATTAATATCCCGCTCCTGTATAAACGAACCATCGCACATTCCACCCGGCGAGTAAATTTCCAGCCGGTCATCAAAAATATCAATGTGTACCTCACTCCCCAAATCCAAATACTGGCGATGAATCAATGCGTTTACCAGTCCCTCCAAAACACTTCTTCTTGGATAGTCCGGCAGTTCAATTCTCTCTTCCCCAGTCTTTTTCCATTTCACTTTTGAATTAGTCCTTACAAAGTCCAGCCCATTTTCCAGGAGCACCACCAGACTTCCTGTAAATTCCTTATCATCCAGCGCATCCATAGTTCCTGCCGCTTTATCCACTCCGTTCCATCTCGTACAGAATAAGCGAGAGTGTCTGATCGGGGATTCATCCGCCAGCAATGCCCCGGCATTTGTCAATTTTCCATCCTCCGAAACAATGCCAAAAGAAATAAAATCGTCCTCGTCAAAGTTTTCTCCAGTTCTTTGTTTATAGGCCGCCTTCAGTTTAGTAAACGAATAATTTTCAAATTCGTATCGTGAAATGCTGCTGTCATAAGTAGAATCAATTCCTCGTAATATCAGTTCCTTAAGACCCCTGGCATCAACCGGTATACTCTCATTTCCCACCCTCTGATACGCAGTGCGGGTCCCTTCACTCACATAATAATAAGGAGTCTCCAGTCCTCTGCTGATTTCCAGAATGATAATTTCTTTATTGTCTACAGTTTGAATAACCAGATCAAACTTGGGGATTGGGTCTATCCTGCTTTTTATTTGTTCGCTGATTACTTCCGAATCGTGCCTCACATCACCAAGCCCTGTAATAGTGTCATCATCTGCAACACCAAAAATCAGCTTATTGCCATTTCCATTTGCAAATGCACTGACACTTTTACACCAGCTTTTAGGTCTGCGTTCCTCTAATGCCTGCTTTTTATCATAAACATTTGTCTCACCTATCAGTTCTTTTATATTCACCCGCATTCCCCTTTTCTTTTTAAAGAAAAGGCACAGCCGAGTTCCTCCGCCATACCTTTCCAATAGATCAGACAGCACTTTTCACAGAGGCCGCCGCCCCGTCATCGCCTCCAGAATATCCAGGGAATGAAATTCCCGGTCGATAAAGCGCTTCTTATTAATCTCCACGCACCTCCCGAATTCCTGGGAGACGGCGTCGGTCAGCGCAAAGGTATAGAGATGCTCAATCGGCGACAGCACGACGAATTCCCATGCGTAATTGGCCGAGTCGCTGACCTCCCTGGGGGGCTTTTCCGTGTACTCCCCGTTGATGGCCATGGCCTTCAGTTCGTACACGCGCCGGACCAGCTCATTGGGAACCGCCGGCTTTAAAAGGGCCCTCACCGACTGGTATAACAGCTTCAGCATGGCCGTACCGTCCATATTCTCCCTGGTGTAGTAGTCCGTAAATTCCAGGAAATAGGAGCCGTAGCACGTTCCCTCCACGTCCATGGAAAGCTCATCAAAGTAATTGGAGATTTCCGCCGACTGCAGGGAATAGGCATCCCGCCCTTCATATAACGTAAACTGCCCGAAGGCAAAGGGACGGCCGCAGGCCATGAGCATGCTGCCCGGCCTTCTGGCGCCCCTGGCAAACGCCGTGATTTTACCGCGCTCCTTCGTAAGGATCACCAGACGTTTGTCCATCTCCCCGGACGGAACGGCCTTTAACACCATCCCTGTAAGCCTGACAGCCTCTCTCACATCGATCACCCGTTTCTAAATTTCTTTTCCATTGTATCCGTAGTTTTTCATATACAGTTCGCTGTCACGCCATTCCTTCCGGACCTTGACCCATATCTGTAAGTTCACCTGGGTGTCCATCAGATCCTCGATCTCCCGGCGCGCCGCGCTGCCGATTCTCTTTAACATGGCGCCGCCCTTGCCTATGATGATTCCCTTGTGGGAGTCGCGCTCACAGATAATCGTGGCCTCGATGTCCATCATACCGTTTTTCCGCTCTGTCATCTTCTCGATGGTGACGGCGATTCCATGGGGAATCTCGTCACTCAGCAGCCGCAGCGCTTTTTCACGGATCAGCTCCGCAGCGATCTGGCGCATGGGCTGGTCCGTAACGGTGTCCTCATCGTAGTACTGAGGTCCGCAGGGCAGATACTTGTAGATTAAATCCAGCATCAGATCCGTGTTTTTATCCTTCAGCGCCGACACCGGAACGATCTCCGCAAAGCTGCATACATCCTTGTAGGCGGAGATAAATTCCAGAATCTCGTCCTGATTCTTTATGGTGTCGATCTTGTTGATAACCAGGATCACGGGTGTCTTCACGTTCTGAAGCTGCTCCGCGATATGGCGCTCTCCCGCTCCGATAAACGTGGTCGGCTCCACCAGCCACAGCACCACATCCACTTCCTTCAGGGTATGCTCCGCCACACTCACCATATACTCGCCAAGCTTGTTCTTGGCCTTGTGGATCCCCGGAGTGTCCAGAAAGATGATCTGTCCCCTCTCGTCCGTAAAGACGGTCTGAATGCGGTTTCTGGTGGTCTGGGGCTTATCTGACGTGATGGCGATCTTCTGGCCGATCAGATGGTTCATCAGCGTGGATTTTCCCACATTGGGGCGTCCGATCAGTGTTACAAAACCCGATTTATATTGATTGTCCATTCATTCTCCTTCGTAGTCGATGTCAATTTTTATTCTTTTGCAACAGTTGAGACGGCTCATCTTTATGAGTGGAACAAGGTCTCTGTCTCGTAGAACATCGCCTTATTCGCTTCTATCTTCTCCTCGTTGCCGATCACGCATAAGCTTCCGGTGGCAAGAACCGCCTTCACGATCGGAGCCAGCGCACGGATATCGTCCTTTGTTGCGTTTAATATCTCATCCCGCTCCTGCTGCATCATACCATCATCCACGCCGGATAAGTATGCGGACAGGCCGCGGCTTCCCTTCGTGGAAGGCGGATACGGTACATCCATATCGCTGATGGTGCCGATGACATACTTCGTCATGTCACGGTCATCTACGTCGAAATGCTCCAGATACTCCACAATGCCCTCATAGATCTCATTCGTCTCTTTTAAGTTCGGGTCACGGTAGGAGGTGAGATACCCTTCACCGGAACGCCCGAAGCCGCTCATACAGCCGTAGGCACCGCCCTTTACCCTTAAATTGATCCACAGGTAATCATAGCTTAAGATGACCTTTAAGATGCGCAGCGCGCCTGTATAGGCGTATCCGCTTCCGGCAAAGGTTCCGCATCTGGCCACGTAATTGACCTGGGAGGCCGTCTTAAAGCCTTCGTTACGGTTGCCGGCAGGAAACGTAAATGGATACGTCTCTTTGCTGCCTTCCGGAAGCATTTCCTTTAATTTCCGAAGCGCCGCGGGAAGCTGCCGGAAGCCTTCCTCATCAGCCGTGTAGCTGACCAGCAGGTTTTCCACGGTGAAAAGGCGCTCCATCACCTGCTTTAACCTGGCGATAATCTCCTTCTTACGATCCGCGTAATCCCGGTCTAACTGTTCTAAGAACTGGTAATATCCGATTCCTCCGGTGTTGTCATTATAATAGGAGGTCGGTGAGAAATAGGAGGTTGCTCTGGCTACAGCCGCCGAATGGCATGCTCCCTCCAGCTTCATCCTGCCTCTGGATCTGGTCTCGCTGATTACCTCTCCCAGCCGCTTCTCATCGTCCAAAATGGAATTCTTCAGAATCTCACCGAGAATGGAGAAACCGAAGTCCAGCTTGTCATACAGCACTCTGACGCTGGCGATAAATACGCCTTTGAAATCAGCGCTGTTCTTTAAATTCGGATAGGACGTAACGCTTAAATTAATACCGCCGCTGTTTAAATGGATCTCACTCGTCAGATCCCCATACGTGTAATGCTCTGTGTCTACGAATCCCAGCACGGATTTGAGCAGGCCGACATAACATAAGTCTTCTTCCGGCACACGGGAGGTGTCAAACAGAAGTTTCAGATAGCCGATGCCCGAGGTAAACATCTCGTGATGAATCACCTTCACGCCTTCGACCTCTTTCTCTTCCCAGATAATCTCCTCCGGCTCTCTGCCGATGTCCTCTCTGGAAAGCATGGGTATCTTCTTTAGTTCCTCCTGAGGAGACGGTGTCTCCTGGTACTCCCGAAGCGCCCTGGTCTGCTCGACGAGAGCATCGATCTCTTCCTCCGAAAGCGAGGCCTTGTAGGCAGCCAGGCGTCTGGCCGTCTTCTCGTCTTCCTTTGCCGTCAGATTCTTCTCCGGACTGACCACCAATACGGCTTCAAATGGATTATCCAGCAGATAATCGCGGATCAGCTGCTCGAAATAGCCCTCATCAACCACAGTTTTCAAATAACTGAAGGTCTTCTGATAGGTCAGGTGCATCATCGGATCTCCGTCATAGAGCCAGCTGTCCATGCACTGAAGGCCGTACATCAGCCCTTTGGGCGCGGAACCGTAGTCTGCCTCACGGTAACGGAATTCATAGAAATTCAATCCGGCCTTTAAGCTCTTTTTGTTGATTCCCTGATCCGCCAGCTTGCGGAGTGTTCCCTTTACTACGGCGAGGAACTCCCCTTTCTGCTCCTTATCCGCATTCTTTGCGATTACGGAAAAATAGGGCTGAAGGATGCCGTTCTGATATCCGCCCAGAATATCCTGGCCGATTCCGGCATCAATGAGCGCCTGCTTAAGCGGTGCTCCCGGCGCATCCAGAAGAGTGTATTCCAGAACCTGGAACGCCACGTAAAGCTGCGGGTCCAAGTCATTGCCAACCACGGTATTGATGGAAAGATAGGTGGCCTGCTCCTCGGACTCTCCGTCAGTAATAGAGTAATGGGTCTCTTCCTCCACCGGCCGGTCAAACGGCTCCTGCGGCAGAATCCTAGAGTCGATCTCAGCGATATCGTATTTGGAGAGATACTGGTCATTCAGCCATTCCAGCTTCTCCGCCATATCCATGTCACCGTACAGATAGATATAGCTGTTGGAAGGATGGTAATATCTCTTATGAAAATTCAGGAACTGATCGTACGTCAGATCCGGAATAAACGCGGGATCTCCGCCCGATTCCTGCCCATAACAGTTATCCGGGAACAGAACCTTTCTCGTATAACGGTCCAGGACCTCCTCCGGTGAGGAGAACGCTCCCTTCATCTCATTATAGACGACGCCGTTATAGATTAAATCTGCCTCCGGACTCTCCAGCTCGTAATGCCAGCCCTCCTGCATGAAAATATTCGGTTCCTTATAAATATTAGGATTAAAAACGGCATCCATATAGACATCCATCAGATTCTGGAAGTCCTTTTCATTGCAACTCGCCACAGGATAAACCGTCTTATCGGGATACGTCATGGCATTTAAAAACGTGTTTAAGGATCCCTTTACCAGTTCCACAAACGGATCCTTTACCGGAAACTTCTCAGAACCGCATAAGGTGCTGTGCTCCAGAATATGGGCCACGCCGGTGCTGTCCTCCGGAGGCGTGCGGAATCCAATGGAAAATACCTTATTCTCATCGTCACATGATACAGCAAAAATCCGCGCTCCGCTTTTCTTGTGGCGCAGCACGGTTCCTGTGGCTTTCATCTCATCCAACTGTCTTTCTTCCACAACCTCATAGGCTGCCAAATTCTCTAACTGTCTCATATATTTCTTCATTCCTTCCTTAACATTTTCTCTTTATTACCATCTTGCCCATTCTCTGGCGTTTTCATTATTATGTGTAAAAGAAGAACGGAACTTTACTTTTCCAGTCCAATATAGCATACCACAAGTAGGGCGGTTCTACAACAGAATGGAAATATGGCGTTCTGCAGACATATTACCAGAATTTTCCATCCTTATCGTATAAAATGACGGGCGGTGTGCACCCCTTAACTGTAGCAAAACAGCGGGGAAATATCCCCGCCTGCGGCAGCCGGTGCTTCCGCCCGGTACAAATTCCATACTCTTCTGTTCTTTTTTCCATAATTACATGTTGCCAACCAATTTGTCTTTTAATATCGCCGCACATTCCCGGACACAGAAATGCACCAGCAGAACCGGGTCGGATTCACAGGAAATTCCATAGATATCCGGAATGCCCCATTTCTTTGCAATCTGTTCGGCGCGGAATACGTGGAAATCACTGGTCAGTACGCCAATCTTCAATGGCTTATCCTCGATCACCTCATAGGTTCCCGGATCCATTGAGATGTCTGACCTGGCATGACGTGCTTTTCTCCTCAACTGATCTTCCTCGATCGCGACTCTGCTGTAGGCAATATTCTCCACCGTACTGAAGGAACGCGACTCCAGAATCATCTGACGCTCGTTCACACCATTAAACAGGAGATAATCCCGCATCGCAGCCGCTTCGCTGACCGGCTCATCCTCGCCCTGACCGCCGGAGAGTACGAGCACGGTTCCCGGATTCTCCTCCAGATAATCAATCGCTTTATCGAGACGGCTCTTTAACGATCTGCTGAGCCCGTCTTCTTTTACTCTGGCTCCCAGCACGATAAGATAGTCGAGATGCGACGTATCCCGGCTGGCCACACCGGTAAAGATCAGTATCTCCACCATGGAAAACACCAGAATCCCCGTACAGCAGACTGTGATAACCGACACGGGCAGCCAGAGCGGCACCCGGTCCTTATGCTTCATATAGTATTCCCAGCCCAGCGCCAGCAGCAGACAGGCTGCTGCAAATACCATCCAGATAAAGGAAAATGAAGTGGTAAAACCCGAATAAATGACGATAACTACATAGTATATGACACAGGCAGCCGCCAAAAGCCATAAAATCCATGTCATGATTGAAACCTCCGCTTCATCAGAGTTCAGAACCCGCTAAGTTCGTGTAATACCTCACTAAGTGCTCATAGTATACCATAACCGAAGATTTTCTACAAGAAAAAGCAGTTTCATGTTCGGCTTCCTGCAAAAAGAATTGATTGTAAGAGACCAGAAAAGTAAAAGGACCGAACCTGACAAAATACTTCTCATCAGATTCAGTCCTTCTTTTATTTACGGACGGCTGCTCACCGTTTTTTCGGTACAAAAATTAATGGGTTTTCAGCCGTCTCCGATTGCCCATCCAGACTCTTTTAACAGGAAAAATTCTGTTTAATTTTTCATAATATAGTCGAAATACCGCTTTCTAATCTGCTTCTTCTCCCTCACCTTAATCGGAATCCTGTCCCCATTTTCCATTGTAAAATCTTCATCGGCATCTGTAATGTAGTCCATATTGACTATATAACTTCTGTTGCATCTTAAAAAACGGCAGCCGGACAGTTCTTCCTGTACTTCATCCAGTTTTTTACGGATCGAATGCTCTGCCCCATGGCTGCACACAATCCGTACATTCATTCTCCGGCTTTCTATATACATGATATCATCATAGGCGATTCGTCTTCCTGAACTTCCGTTTACCACCAGAATACTCTGACGGATTCTGGGATAGCGTTCTGAAAAGAACCGGTTGACGGCTGCCTCAAGCTTTTCCTGCTCAATCGGTTTAATCAGATAGCCGCTTGCAGCGACAGAATAGCCATCAACGGCAAACTCCCGGCTGGCTGTGAGAAATATAAGTGCAACCCGCTGGTCCCAGCGCCGAATCTGCCGTGCCGCCTCCATACCATTCATAAATTTCATATAAATATCCAAAAATATCAGGTCGTAACTCCCTGCCCCGCTCTCATACTGATCCACCAAATCCTCTCCACAGTCAAAATAGGTGATCTCCAACGATTCTCCCCGTTTCCTCATCTTTTGTGCCAGCAGCTCCCCCACCTTTACGCGGTCAGACACATTATCATCACAAATTGCCACCTGCATAGCGGCCCCTCCAAGTCTGTCTATTTATAACTCTTGCTATTTCACACCATTTTTTTCGTTTAAAACATATTTATTTATCTTGTTTTAAACGTATTTTAGCAATATTCATTTAAAAATAAATCCAAATTGCTTTTAAAACAATAAAAATGGGACAATTGGCAGCAAAACGGGGATAACCGGCATAGTTTTCCCTTGCGGCTATCCTGTTTCTATGATTAAATAGACTGTAATATGTGAAATTAGAGAGGGGATTTTTGTATGAAAATAGCAATATGTGACGACGAACAGCCTGTTCTCAATCAATTGCGCAAATTCATCAATCAATATGCGTTTGATAATCTTTTTGATTATACAATTCTGGAATTTAATAAAAGCGAGCAGCTTCTGGAAGCGGCCTGTCAGGATCCAGATATCAAAATTCTATTTCTGGACATCTATATGTCCAATTTATCCGGCATGGATTTAGCCGAAATTCTGAGAGCAAATGGAAATAACTGCGCAATTATCTTCGTCACAGTCAGTACCGAGCATTACGCCAGAAGCTACGAGGTGGATGCCGCGCATTACCTGGTAAAGCCGGTCACCTATGATCGGGTCAAAAAGGCTCTGGACCGGTGTGAACGCATGCTGACGTCTTCCTCTAAATCTGCCTTCTTTACAGCGGGAAGAAAAGAAATCCGCATCCCACTCAGAGAAATCCGCTTTGCGGAAGTATTCCGGAATCAAACCGTGATTCATGCTGATTCCGATATCACTCTCCGTTCCACACTGGATACCGTGATGCATCATATCTCTGACAGCCGGTTTCTGCGCACGCACCGCAGTTTTCTTGTAAACATGGATTACATAAAAAAAAGAAGCGGAAACGATCTGTACTTAAGCACAGGCGAGAAAGTCCCCTTAAGCCGTGCCTGTGAAAAAACATTTGAGAGGGAGTACGGCCGATACCTGACCGATACTATGACAGGTGAGAAAACATGAGAATACATCGTATTGCGGTATACGCCATGATGGCCGCCACCGTACTGTTCTCCGCTGTAGCGGGGACTTTTGTAAGTGCTCTCGCTGACTCGTATGAAGGCAAAAATACTATAGTAACTGGTAATCCAGCTACACCGGGCAACGCCTCTTCAGATACGGGAACCGCATCAGAGCCAGAGACAGAGAACAGAGGCAGTACTGGCCAGAATCAGGCCACTCCAGGTAATGCTGCATCAGGCGGCATCATCTACACTGTCTCGTCCTATGATTTCTGGTACTTATCTCAACCGCTGCTTGTCAAAATGGGGGCTGAATTTAATCCTGATGCTGAACTTCCCCTTTGGATCGATGTATATTTAGAGGGGCCCGACGGAATTCTGGAGGATCCTCTGTGGTTGTATGCGGATTGGGATTTGTCCGGAGTGGATTTTAACAGAGAAGGCGAATACAGGGTAACGGGTATTCTGGATACCGCTTCCTGCGAAGTTTCGGTCGACTGGGATCATGCGCCGCTCCTTTCTTTTATCATCAAGATCGACCGAGGAGGCACGCTGAGCTTTACTCCTGAAACTGACGGAAATATCCTGAAGCTTTCCTATATCATGAATGGGGAATCCTATACCATATCCGATTTAAACTATGAGCTTTATGAAAGCCGTGACGGCGGGGCTAATTGGCGCAATATTACCAGAGACAACCGGGTATGGGCGGAGGAAGATCACCTTACAGTTTCCAATTTAGAGGAGAACAGTTTATTTCAGGTCACCGATCTTCGACTGGGCGGTGTTTTGTCATACCATTCCGATATTGTGAAAGCTGATATCGGGATTGACGGCTTGATCGAAACCGTTTCCATCATACCATCCGGCGGCGAAATGGGCGGAAAGGACTGGGGAAACAGTAACTGGGATGATGAGCCTTTCGAAAATGGGCCTTATCAGATTCTGGATTACCGGATAGGCAACCCCTATGTTTACGATCCCCTGCCGCTCATAGCCCGGGCTTCCATCGGCTGCCCGGAAGATATCGCCTGGGTATTTTTTAATACAATCTCTGTTTTCTATGGAGACAGGCCAAACGGCCTGTGGAAAGCAAAAAAATTAATTCCGGTAGAATGGAATCAGGAAGAACTGAACGCCATTGATTGGAACCGGAAAGGGGATACGATTATTCATGGAGATTTCTTTGACGAAATCAAAAAGGACTACGGTTACCTTCTGAAGTTTGAAACCATGCCGGAGCTGACACTTACGATATCGATTTATTCCGAGAACCGGGATTTTGTTTTATCCCCATCGGAAGATACGCCGGAGAAAACGGAGCAGGTAACGCTAAATTTTTTCTCCATTACTGATGAAGACAGGATACCTCTGGAATTTGACGATCTTACCGGTCTGACTGTCTGGTGCTCCACAGACTGGGGCGAAAACTGGTATGACATTACAACCAGCAGCAACACGTCGCTTCGTAATGATTCTCTGTCCGTCTCCTGTTTAAAAGATACATACTTGGATCATATGGGCTATTCCTTTCAAATTGAGCAAACGGAGGCTTCTGATCTGGAGCGCTACTCTGCTTACGTAACTGTTTCCCGCAATGCGGCAACGGGGCTGTTTGAATACTCTGCCGATATCGGAGGTGACCGGGGCGGCGGAAAGCGGTTCGAAAAGCCACCGGAAGGATTGTTCGACAAGAAGGATGGGGGTGATATACCTGATTCCAATCCAACAGAGCCGCCTACAGAAGTTCCAACGGTTCCACCCACAGAAAAGCCGACAGTTCCACCCACGAATGCACCGGCTGTTCCACCCAACGGAACGCCGACTTATCCACCTGCCGAAGCACCGGCTGTTCCACCTGCTGAAAAGAGTTCCTCCGAATCCATCTCCGATAAACCGGTTAATGCTCCTGCTGACACGGTAAAACAGACAGTTCCGGGCAAAACAGACCAAACGTATGCTGTTGGTCCGGAAACCCGTTCTGCATCTGATAAAGCAGACGAGAGCCCATCTGATACTGGACAAAACGAAACAGATGAAATTCATACCGCGTCACCGCGTTCTCTCTTTTCCCCTCTGCGCCTGCTCGTAGGAATCTCGGCAGTCTCAGGCGGCGCATTCGCTGGTCTGTATATGATAAGGAAGAGATAATCATGAAGCAAACTATTTACCTTAAGCGGCTCTGTCTGCTTCTGCTCGTCGTAATCTGCACAATCCTTCTGTTTTTTCTGCAATACCGGTATGATAACAAATACCATTTTCCCGGAATACAGGGAGAGCAGGGGATTCTTGATCTGCGGTCAGACAGACAGCCATTGTCTGTCCTGACCTATGGCTGGGAATTCTATCCGCAAAAGCTGATTGCCCCCGGCGAATTTGACGGGCAAAAGCCACATTTTATCTATTTGGGACAGTACGGCGGCTTTGAAGCCGGAGATCAAAACGGCGATCCTCATGGCTGCGCCACGTATCGGCTGTCCATTCTGCTTCCCCCGAAAGTAAATGAATATGCACTGGAGTTGCCTGAAATCTATTCTGCCTCACGAATCTGGGTGAACGGCCGGCCTGTCAGTATTTTAGGTGATGTAAACGCTGTCAATCCGTCCCCCTCCATCCGCACAGGTATGATTACCTTTTCCGCGGCTGGAAAAGCAGAGCTGGTCATACAGGCTGCAGATACACGACACTATTACAGCGGCATAGTCTATCCTCCGGCGTTCGGATCAGTAGAGGCAGTATCCAATTTAATCTCCCTACGGATTCTGCGCACGTGTATCATGGTCGTTGCATCACTGACTATTGGAATCCTGTATCTTTTCATCGGCATCAAAATCGTCGGAGAAAGGAGACGCATGATACTGTTTTCTTTAGTATGCCTGTTCTTCACCATACATGTCATGTATCCGCTCTTTCATTTATTTGGCGCAGGATACTGGACTTATTATCTGGAAGATTTAAGCTTCTACCTGTTTCTGACTGCAATCTGTGCGCTGCACTGCAGTCTCTGTGGCATCAAAGGCAGGCCGCGCCGATTTACCGCTTCCGCCTGCGTGTCTGTAGCTCTGGCTTCTCTTGTGGTTCCCGCCCTGCTGTTAAACGGAAGCTTAACCGCCATGTTACTCTACTCGGTCTTCTTAGACGGCTTTAAACTCGTTCTTTTCAGCTGGCTCATTACCACTGCATTCTTTAACAGGGAACAGACGGAGACCATGGGAGGCCTGCTCCTGGCGGGTCTCTGTACGATCGCAGCCGCCCTTTTTGCACAGACATCTGCTCCGGTCTTTGAACCGGTGCGTTTCGGATGGCAGACAGAAAATGCAGGATTCGCCTTTATCCTTCTTCTGGCCGGCGGCCTCTGGTTCGATACAATCCGAGCCTATGCGGAACGTACCGCTCTCGCTGAGAATATGCGGCTGATGAATAGGCAGTTCTCCCTCCAGGAGGAAAACTACAGGATCCTGTCGACCAGCATTGAAGAAACACGCAAAATGAGGCACGACCTGCGCCATCACATTGCCGCCATAAAAGAACTGACTAAGCAAAAGCAGTATGATGCGCTGGAAAACTATCTGGAAGGCTATGAAAACAGCATGGAGTTGGCCGACTGGCCGGTAATCTGTGATAATCATGCAGCCAATGCCGTTCTGACCTACTTTCAGCAGCGCGCCTTACAGGAGCAGATACCATTTTCTATCCATGTATCTCTTCCGGCAGAGTTGAAACTGGAAGCCTGGAATCTTGGCGTACTGCTTGGCAATCTTCTGGAAAATGCCTTTGAAGCCTCAGAAAAGCTGCCGCAGGAACTTCGCTCTGTGTCCATCTATTCAAAGATAACAAAGGGAAATCTGCTTATCACTGTGAAGAATCATTGGAATGGGAAATTTACGATTCATGAAAACCGGATTTACTCAAGCAAACATGAGGGGGATGGAATCGGTCTTTCCAGTGTCCGCAGCATGGTAGAGATGAACGGCGGTCAGTTTTATCTGACTCCGGGAGAAGATGAATTTGAAGTTTCTCTTGTGCTGTGGAAGCAGGTATTAGATTAAAAACAGTTTTGCTAATCAGCATTTTATTCCAATTGAAATATTTTGTTTATCATGTGTTGGACAATCACTCCAATAATTTAATTGTAATCAGTTCAAATGGTCGTACGGTCATTGCAATTTTGTCACTAAACGTTGCTATAACTGCCTGTTCTCTCTCCAATAGATTACATTTCACTATCTTAGAGTATGTTTTAGCAAGTTTAATTATACAGTCCGTACGTTTATTGGAACTTTCATAAATTCGCATCACGATTCCCGAATTATCCTCCGATGGTTTTAGTGTCTCTATTATAACATTTTCTGCCGAACAGCTTGCAAAGCTGTATATCGGCGGCAGACTACCAGCCTGTTTTTTTACATAAACCGCACGCATGGGTAAATTCAGGCCGTATGCCTCTTTAACGGTATCGGCCTCTTCCCATGTCCCCATATGCGGATACAGAGAATAGATAAACCTGTGCTCCCCCTGGTCAATCCCCGGATATGGAGCCCGTCCAGCCTTGAGTAACGTGAGGCGGATTTTTCCGTGCTTTACATCACAGCCATATTTGCAATCATTTAAGACACTAATGCCATATCCTCTTTCCGATACATCCACCCATTTATGAATACACATTTCATATTTCGCCTGCTGCCATGATGTATTATTATGAGTAGGGCGTCTTATACTTCCGAATTGAATATCTCCTGTACAGAAATCCGTATTTATATCAAACGGAAATACAGCTTTTAAAAGCATTCCCTGCTCGTTCCACATAATATGGTTTTCTATGTCAATTCGCCCGCTGTCTCTGTAGATTCGAATTACCTGTTCAAACTGAGAATGATGAAAGCATTTGTTTATTTTAACAGCTGCAGTTATTCCATTATTCTCCATAAATGTTATGTTTGCTTCCCTATCTACTTTATACCTCTTACGGTCAGCATATGCTTCGATATTCCATGTATCCCACTTTTCCGGTATATCCTCATATACCTCCAGTACATTTCCATATTCCCCCGGCTTTAACAGGTCCCTGCTACACCGCTTATCATATATTCTTGCAAATGTACCATCTTGTAACAGTTCTATATAAAAATACTGATTTTCTAAAATTCGTTCATCTGCTTTCAGAGAAGTACCATCTATCTTCTTATCCTGTATCTCCAAATAGAAAGCCTTCCACCCCTTGGAAGGTATCTGTCCGACCCATGCGGATAATACTCCGTTTTCGATGATTGCATCATATCTGTTTTCGTCATTGTCACATAAATAATACAGACCATTCTGATACTGATCCAGCCCTTCAAATTTTAAATACCCTTCACGGATAAAGGGCAGCATATTAAAAATCAACAGTGCATCCCGATCTGCCGCAATATCTGAACAGATATACTTTACTGTCTGGATTGCATACTCGTCGCATCGCTTCCGCACAGCTTCCATCTGCGGTATTGCGCTGTCATATACTTCTTTGATGCAGGTACCTGGTAAAATATCATGGAATTGATTAAGCAGCACCACCTGCCAGTCCTTTTGAAAATGCATTGCCGTTTCATACATTTCCGGCCTTTCTGAAATAACGCACAGGCTCTCTGACTCCAGCATTCCAAATTCACAGCGCCTGTTTAATTGTTTCATCAATGCCATGGAGGTATAAGTTCCCTGATGATTTTCAAGATATAGCTCGCCTTCCCAACAGGGGAAATCCGTTTTCTGGCTCGCCGCACGCTCCAGCCTTTCGAAAAAACCTCGTGCAGTTCCCGTCTGTACTCTTGGACAGCCTGGAAGTGATTGTGACAGCCGCTCCTGATTTTCAAGCATTTCGGCAGTTACTCCCCCACCTCCATCCCCATAGCCATAAGCAATTAAAATTTCATTGGTCACTTCTTTTTGCTGAAAACGCCTCCAGCCTCCTTCTATGGCTTCCGGAAGGATATCTCCATTATATGTAGTATAAAAATCCCCTTCAGAATAGGATGGATTTCTCGTTGTCAGAAAATAAGACAGGATCTCAGTTCCATCAATCCCTTTCCATGAGAATGCGTCGAACGGAAGCTTATTGTATTGATTCCAGCTGATTTTTGAGGTTAGGAAATAATCAATTTCCGCCTTTTTCAGAATCTGTGGCATGGCAGCACTATATCCAAATACGTCCGGAAGCCATAAAATTTTACACTCAACGCCAAATTCAGTCCTGAAAAACTGCTTACCATATAATATCTGTCGTACCATAGACTCTCCTGAAATCAAATTACAGTCCGGTTCAACCCAGGTAGATCCTTCAGCCTCCCATCTTCCTTCTTTTACTCTCTCACGAATCTCTTCATATAACTCCGGAGCCTCCTCTTTCACGAACTGGTATAACTGAGGCTGACTTGCCATGAATATGTACTGTGGATAGTGCCTCATTAATTTTAATACAGTCGAAAAGCTGCGAAGTACCTTTTCTCTTGTCTGCTCTACTGTCCATAACCACCCCACATCAATATGAGTATGCCCAATGCATGTGGCAGTCACATCCGATATAAACCGTTTTTGTTCGTAAATTTTTAGCTTCAGAAGCTGGTCTGCACTCTTTACTCTTTGCAGGAACTCCTCTGTTCCACTTAAATAAAGTGGAACCTGATCAATCACCATTTGAAGACATTTCATGATATATATTTTATCACTATCATGTTCTTCCAACATATCGGCACACTTGGCCGCCATATCAATATCTGTCTTCAATTCTCCTATCAATTTCAGGTTTTCAAAGAATTCCAGGCGAAAATCAAATAAATGTTGATTCATACCGCCATACGCACAAAAATCCAGCTGGTATTCTGTTCCGCATCTTTCATCAATAAGAATCTGATTATGATTTACATCTATTCCCTGATTTATCTTTCCATTCAGGAAAAAAATAAACTGTGGATTCATGATATCCCATCGTTTTTCCGAACTGCCTGCATAGCAGGACACTAGATGAAACGAATTCTTATGTTCCTGAATCGTAGAAATCTTTGCAGTAAGACATTTACCAGCATATTCCGGTTTTAAGTGAAGGCTGGCCCGAAACCATGCGTGTGCATATTCACCTCCCCAGCGATCATTATCACAAAATCGCTGAAAAGGCTGCCCATTACGGTCAGCATCCTCCGGAGAGTGAAACTTTCCCTTTTTCCAATAAACTGTTTTATATACTTCTAAAGGCTGATACTGCCTGTCTTCCAATTCCAGTATAAATCTATTTATCCTCTCACGTAAGGCCGACATAGACTCCTCCTTTTATCATCTGTATAATTCGTTTACTCTCCTGTTATTTTCTTCCAAACTGGGTATCAGTCCCATCTCTCTTAAAATCTTTGCATACCGAGCCACAGTTCTGGGAAGTACATTGATGACATCGTCTGAATGCTGTAAATAATCCGCAATTTTAACAAAATCTGTCCCTTTTTTCCAAATATATGGATTGAATGATACTACAGGGGAATCCATAGTTGCTATCATAAAACCCGGCCGGATATGAGGCAGGTTATGGATCAATTCTTCCACGGAGCTTAACCGCGCAAAAGGCGACCCGAAGCAAAGAGTTTTAGGGGTCTGGTTAATAGCCGTCATCGCATCACTCTCATAAATAATCAGATTCCGCCCCGGTTGAACAGTAGATATGAAATATTCCAGTCCCACTGCCTGTACCGCCTTATAAATCTCTTCTTTCACCGTAGAGGCCGTCTGTAAATCCGTATCCGCAAAAGCATAATAACCACGAGGCACCGCATTGTCACCGGCAATATTACGAATCCTTTTCATCGCCTCCATGCAGTGAGCATAGAGATACTCCGGAGGACACGTTATTTCTGCTAAAATCCCCATTCCGCCACAGTGAAGAACCGGTTCCACAAGTCCTTTGGCACCGCCCCGGCTATGTGGAATTCCAATCAATTCCCACATTTGCGGACACGTTTCATAACGGGATGCATGAACTCCGATTCCTATTTTTAATCGTGTAACAGAACTGTATTCAACCAGATTAAGCATAGCCTCATTATGGGCCATTTCTCCTGAATGAAACAGGATAGTGGCTAACAGTTTTCCCTCCTTAGCATATTGATGAAGCTGGTCATCATTCGGTTCTTCCTCATAAATATCGCCTTCCTGTCTTACCCATATCTGAGGTATTGTTTCAACGAGCGGAAATGCTGGCCTGTTCGGATCCATAATCTTTATGCAAATACCATCTCTGGACCATTCAAATAAGTCTCCATCTCCTGTCTGTCGTCCTACGATTACCCGGTTATCAAGCTCACGGCAGAGTCTCCTTACCTCAGGTGCGATACCTGTTGCCGCTTCTGTATATTCATTGAAAACATATTCACCAGGTGAACGGGCAGCACATTCCTCATATACCGCAATTCTTTTCTCTCGGCAGAAAGTGGCAAGCTGTGACAGCACTGCCGGGGGATCAGCAAATGCCACCCCCTTAGCACAGTACTTCCATCGTTCTGCAATACGGACAGTGATCGTTCCATAGGAATCTCCCTCTTGAATCCGTTCCACAATATCAGCTGTCTCAGGCAGTGCTGCCTCGATTTCCTTATTCGGCAAAAAAGCAACAATCTCCTGTCCCCCATCCAATTCTATCATCGAAGCAGGATATGCCAGAAGATGGCCGAAGTAAATTTCAGGGTACAGATAAGGTCCTATTTCCAGTTTTCTCTCTCCTGTCTCAATAAAACGAGGTGGAGCACAAAAAACCTTAGGTTTCGCCTTCAATCGAGCATGATGCATCAATTGTTTATACAGTTCGCCAAGTTCATCGGTTTGTACCAGGATCTCTGCCTGAAACTGTTCGATGGAAGAGCGAAAAACATAAGTGTTACCTAAAAGAATATATTTGACATCATAACACGCATTCAAATAGTTAAACTGTGCATGATGCCGGCCGCCCAGAACTGTAGAACCGGTTTTGGCAAACAACGTTCCATCACGTTCAGACTCCAAATAACATTCAAACTCTGCACCTGCTTCCTCTGCGATCCAGGCAGCCGTAGGGACAGCCAAATGTACATCGTCACGGTTCAAGTCAGATATAAACAACCAAAGCAGCTTCTTCATATTTATAATCCCTTCCCTCCAGATAGTTTCCCATCTACGCCAGCGACATATCATTTAAAATCCTGGCATAACGCGCAATCGTCCCCGGCGTTACATTAATTAGTCTTCCGGAATTTCCTCCTCCTGTCATATATTCGGCAATTCTGCGAAGCTCCGGACCACATTCCCATGGCGCATTTTCGAAGCCCCAAACCGGACTGTCTAAAGCAGCCAATACCCAGCCCGGTTTATCAAATTCAACCAGCCGATCTTCACAGAGATCAATCTCATTAAGATCATTTGCCCGTACAAAATTAGAATAGAATCCAAAATAAGGCGGCGACATATTAATTGAGACAAAATCGCCCTTTCTATACTGTACAGCGCTTTCCCCCGGATTCATGGAAGTGACAAGATAATCAAACCCCAGGTCAGCCAGCATCTCGTACAGAGCTGGGTTTCCCTTTGTATAGTCCCGCAATTGGATATCTAAAAAAGTGTAATAGCCTTTAGGAACCGCCTTTTCCCCCGCAACCTCCGCAATCATACTGCGTGATTCCATAATATTCTGCCGAAGCACCGACAGATCCATGTATCCCTGTCCCTCAGCTGCAATCCCAAGCGCCCCAGTATAAAGCAGTGGCTCCACATAGGGAAAAAGTCCTCCTGATTCAAGAGGAACTTGAGAAAGTTCCCACAATTCCGGCAGGAATTGATACCAGTGAGCAGTGATCCCTGCTCCCATCTTCAGTTTATACAGTGCTGCAAAATCAAGAATTCGTGGGATAATATCTGCATGTCGTACATCTCCGGAGTGAAGAAGAATGGATCCCAAAACCCTTTTTTCCTTTGCCCATTTTATTAATGTATCATCATCGGGAATCAAATGATCATATGTGTTTTTATTATGTATCCATGGGCAACGTACTATATCCATAATTGGAAACTGTGGTCGGTTCGGATCTATAATCTGCAAAGCCAAATTTCGCTTAGACATTGCCAGTATATTCTGATCACTGTTCTGACGGCCGAACACAACATGCTGGTCCTTTTCCTCCGCAAAATCCATGAGTGACGGCAGTACAGACGGCATATCAAAATCAAACATGGAACAACAGCGGTGTCGGCAGAGCCAGGCAAGCCAATATGACGCCAAAACAGGGTCTGTTAGAGCCACCTGTTTCGCCTTATCCTTCCATCTGCTGCTAATACGGCACGACACACTGCGGTAGTCATCTGATTCTGAATATTCATCTATTACTTCTGTTTCAAAACCCAGGCGCTTTAATTCGTCAACCTTCTCTTTTTCTGTAAATACACACCTGATTTTCTTTATTCCCATCTGCTGCAGTGAAGTCAGTTCCTCTTCTTTCACAGAAGCATCAATCCCCAGGGTCCTGCTGTAAAATATTTCCGGATAACATAACGAATCACATCCAAACAGCAGTTTTTTAGTCGTCTTTCCATTCAGCATTGTCGCAGTATCTGGAAATTCCAAATTCAAATGTGCAAATATTCTGGAATACAGACCAGCATAATCATCCGCATAGGAAATAATAGGTCGTGCAAACGCATGCACTGCACTTTCATGAAGAACCGGCCCATCTAACATCACATACTCTGTATCAAAATATGCATTCAAGAAATAAAATTGTTCATGATGAAAACCGCCAAGCACTGTAGATCCAAAATAGTCTGCTACCGGAACTTCTCCCTCTTTAAATCGAAAGGGTTCACCACAATAATGACGCCCTGACCGGTATGCATCATAATATACTTCAAAATGAATTTCTGCTTTTTCAGTAAGCCATGCAAGCGTTGCTGCCACAGCATTCTTCCTGGGATTTTCATAGCTTCCCATTAAAAATAACAATTTCTCTCTCATTTTTTCCTCCGGCTATTCTCTATTTTTTCTGGGTATTCTAATAATTATGGTGGTCCCTTCTTTTACCCCTTCTTTTAAACTCAATCCATAATCTTTTCCGAAACTTAACTGAAGACGACGCTGTACATTATAAATTCCCAACTTTTGATAATCGTCCTCCTGCGGGTGCTCCAGGATTTCCTTCCACATCATTAGATTCATACCCACTCCGTCATCATGGACCTGATATTCGATATCCTCTCCCACACCCATCACAGTAATCCGAATAGTTCCACTGCCTTTTTTAGGAACAATTCCATGAAAAATGGCATTTTCTACCACTGGCTGTAAAATAAGGTTAATTGTCAAGCAATTCAGCACGTCATCCGCCACATCGATACTTACAAAAAATTTACCTACATATCTTGTCTCCTGGATATAGATATAGGCCCGCAGCAGATCAATCTCATCACTGATGGTTATTAATTCGTTTTCATATCTCGCGGCAGAGCGTAGCAGCTTAATCAGGCATTCTGCCATATCCTCAATTCCTTTCCGCTGCTGTATGGCCGCCATTTGTCTAATTGTACTTAACGTATTATAAATAAAATGCGGATTAATCTGAGACTGTAATGCTACAATTTCTGCTTTGCGCTTTTTCTCTTCACTCTCATAGATCTCTTCGATCAGCTTTGACAAGCGCAGACTCATGCGGTTATATCCCTCACCTAACAGAGAAAGTTCGTCATTTGTATCAATCGCAACCGTTCCTCCAAACTTTCCTTTCTCTATTTCTCCTAACATGTCCTTTATCTTATAAACAGGCCTTACAATATTACGCGATATTACAACAGTAACCGCCCCTGCCAGCAATACCCCTGTTATTCCTGCAATCAGCATATAACTTCCAACCTTTTTTACCGGTCTTCTCAGTTCCTTCTTAGCTACAAAACTAATTACGCTCCAATCGGTGTACGGTGATATACTGCAGGTAAAAAGAGTATCCTCCCCCATATATTTCCCATATATACTGCTTTCGTCACCTCGCAGTGACTGGATCATTTTTTTGTCAAGCCTTGGTGCCTTCTCTCCTCTGGTCGAATATATCACCTGACCTTCTTCCGAAAGAATCATAAAATCACCCGATATACCCAAATCGGTGAAAGAAATAATCTCATTAATTAACTGATCTACTTCTATCTCAATCGAAATAAAACCCAGTTCTCTATCCTGCCTGGTTTTAAAAAGCATATCTACATTTGGAATCCTGCGTATAAGTGTAATTGCTCTTCTGGAAGGAACATTATCATATCTGGTGTTATATGGACCAATAATAGCTTTATAGTCTCCCCTTTGTATAAATTCATCGCGAAACTGTCTGGAATTTTCTTCTATTGACTCCATGGAAAGATTTCTCGAATAATCGAAATATTTGTAACCGTCATTTCGGTACAGAAAAATTCCTGCTATATTGGGAGAGATACTGCGAAAACCTTCCATTAACTTAAATGCCTTGCTTTGGTTCTCTTTAAGAAAATAGAGTGAATTCTCAACCGATGTATAATCCGCTTTCATGATCTGCTGAATTGTATCATCTGCGGATATCTGTATTGCCATCCGGTCAACAATGCGCAAAAAACTGTCTAGTGATGCACTGATTCCACCATTAACTTCTTTTGCCCTGTCTATCTCGTCATTAATTACCATGTACTGAGTTCCAAAATAGAGCACTGCACTGCATGCAACCGCATATAACAAAATCAGCGTACAATACGTCATCATCAGCTTAGTTCTTAATTTTCCTTTTTTTCTCTTCCCTTTCATACCGTACCGCTCTCTTTCCTCCCAACCCTACATTTTCACAGCTCCAGCTGTTAATCCTCGTATGTAATATTTCTGTATACATATACCGAAAATAATAGGAAGGACCACCAGCAGCGCGGCAACGGCAGCCATCTCTCCCCATCGCATTCCAGATGTTGACATAAAACCCGTTATAATGACTGGGGCCGTCTTCGCTTTAGTCTGGGTTAGGATCAATGCAAACAGGAACTCATTCCAGGTAGCAATTACGCATGATATTGCCGCAGAGGCAATCCCTGGTTTCGAGATTGGCAACAGTACCGATAATAGCAGTCTCGGTAAACTACAGCCATCTATACGTGCAGATTCATCAATTTCAATTGGAATTTCTTTCAGGAATGTTCCCATCATCCAAATAACAAAAGGAATATCAATTAATAAATATACGAAAATAAGGCCTGCTAAAGAATCCAGCAATCCCAGTATTTGGAAACCTGTATAAACAGGTACAATGAGTGCAACCAGTGGAAGCATTAACCCTGCCAATATCCAGAGGAGAAACAATCTTTTTCCCCTAAAAGTATATCTGGCCATAGCATATGCAGCGGGCATGCCTATGATGAAGCTGATAACCAACGCACCACAGGTACAAATAATACTGTTCCTGTAGCCTCGGAGCACACTTAAATCTGTCAGCACAGATTGATAATTATCCAAAATAGGGGTAAAGAAAATTTTAGGCGGCACAGAAATAATATCCAACGTACTTTTAAAGGAGGTCGACAGCATCCATATAATCGGGGACATAAAACAGGCGGCAACCAAAATAATAACCGTCCCAGCCACAATCGAACCAATCATTTTTTTAATCTTCCGTTTTTGCATTCCATATTTCCCCCATAAAATTTGACATGCCTGCACAGATCAGTAGAATGATCGTTAAGAACACGATACTGAGTGCAGCGCTTTCTCCCATCTGGTCAAATGTAAATGCCAATTTATATGCATAAAAAGAGGCATTTGAAGTAGCATTTCCCGGTCCTCCCACAGTTAATCCATAGATCGAGTCGTAGGCACGAAACGCTCCCATAGTGCGAAAGATCAATCCGATCATCAGAATATTCTTAAGAGATGGAACCGTTATATTCCAAAACAGCTGATACTTACTGGCACCGTCAATCCGGGCCGCTTCATAATAAACCTCCGGTACAGATTGCAGTCCTGATGTTATAACAAAAAACAGATATGGTGTTGACTGCCAGATATCAACAATCACGAGTGACACTTTGGCTATCTTAGGGTCTGCCAGCCAATTTATGGGAGGGATATGAAAGAAACCTAATATATAGTTAATCACCCCATTATTGGAGTCCATCGCCATCTTCCATGTTACAGCGGCCAGCACCGGTGCTATTACCATAGGAATAATTAACAGGGAACGAACCGCCCCGATTCCTTTTATTTTCCGATGAAAGAGTAAGGCAATTGCGAAAGCCAAAATAAATTCAATACTTACTGCAGAAATCGTAAACTGAAAGGTAAACGCGATTGCCTGCCAAACCTCAGATGACCGGAGAATGGACAGATAATTTTCTAATCCAGTAAATGTGAATTGTCCTGGTGTATAGATACTTGTCTTATGTAAACTCAAAAAGAAAAGATAACTAATGGGCACGGCAGAAATGCATGCATATACAAGAATCGTCGGCAGTAACATGAGGTATATTCTCTTATTTTTTTTCACGGAACCCCACCTTTCTTAAAGCATAAGCTAAAATCCAGCAGGCCCGTTCAAACTAGAAACGAGCCTGCATAAATCATATTTTTAACCTTTTCCGTCGCGAATAAACTCTGGAATTTCTGTATACGCAGCATCATCTATCATTTTCTGAATCTTTGTATTCGCCTCTTGCAGTGCTTCTTCTATACCTTTTGTTCCAGCTAATGCGGCTGACACCGCTTCTCCGGTTGCGCCATAGATTCCATCACACTCCGGAATCAAAGGAAGATAGTAGATATCCCCGACTTTCATCGCTTCTTTTATTGCCAGAAAATATGGTGCTTTGTTGCTGGCATAGTCCAGAACACTGTTTCTTGTTAGAGCAGCGACGCCATATTTATCAAACGCATATTTTTGCAGATCAGAACCAGTTGCCCATTGAATAAACTGACTGGCCGCCTCTTTTTTTAGAGAATAGGCAGAGATATAGTAGCCGTAGCATTTCAAATCCGGTTTTGATCCTGCAGCCCCCTTTGGCGGAACCGCATAACCGATCTTTCCAACCGTAGTAGATTTATTAGGATCTTCCAGAATACCTGCCTGGATTGAGGAATCAATAATCATCCCAACTGTGCCATTCTGAATACCTCCAAATACCTGATCCCACGTATATACAATTCCTCCGGGAGGGGCAAACTGCTGATTTAACTCGCAATATAATTCCAGAGCCTGTTTTGCTTCCGGCGACGTCATATCGGCTTTCATTTCAGGATTCAAGAAATGTCCACCCATTGATTTTAGGAAATACGTAAACGAGTATGCACTCTGCCCCGGATCTCCTCTGTGGGCAGTACCGTAAAAATCAATCTTCCCATCCCCATTTGTATCTCTGGTCATTTTCTCTGCTGCGGCACGATATTCCTCTAATGTCTGCGGTACCTCTATTCCCAATTCTTCAAAAACATCCTTTCTGTACATCATAATATTCGTTTCAGAACGAATTGGTAAGCCATAGAGATGGCCGTCCGCAGTCATTAGCTCCAGCATTGCTTTCGGAAAATCTTCAAGATCAAAATCCTCCGGAAGATAATTATCAACGGGATCATACCAGCCGGCTTTTACGGAACCGGCGAATCCATTGGTAGCCTCTACGAACACATCATATTCTGTCGACTTGGACGCATGAATCAAAGGGGCTTTTGTTCTGGACTCTGACTCGGGAACAGTCTCAATATTAACTTTAATTCCTGTTGCCGCTTCAAACTCACCAACCTTGTCCTTAATTGGATCAACTACATCGGGATTATCAGCATAATACACAGTGATTGTCTGCCCCGCAGCAGAGTCTTTCATCTTTGGTTCGTCAACTGCTACGGATGATGTCTCTTGACTGGCTGCAGGAGTTTCTGTTTCCTTCTGTACTGGTCCCTTTTCTGTCTGTGAGCATGCCACAAGTACGGTTGCACACAAAATTGCTGCTGCAATGTTTCTTTTCTTCACTTTTTTCCTCCTAGTATAATAATGGTGTAGTCAATCAAGACTACAAGTTAATAGTTACGGTATCTGTTCTAATGAATAACTGAAGGAGAGGCTCTCCCTCCATCAGAGGTTATTGCTAATAATTA
>NZ_JACOPB010000017.1:0-132769 GCF_014288005.1 Hungatella hominis | reverse complement strand
TTCCTTCTATTCTCTGCATGTCCCGCATAGGAAACTGTTTATACCCTCTCTTAAGCCTGTTACGCAACTATCTGACAATGAATAGTCTCTGTTGACCCTCATAAACTAAATGACATTGGTTCACAATCCTAATATAGTAAAATACCACATTATTAATTGCATTTCCGCCCACAATATAGTATACTGGAAGAAGCAAGAACGTACGTTCTATTATAACGAAACAGAGAGGAGCCGTCAATGGAAAATAAAATCACGCCACCCGAAGCCACACCGACAGATAATACCGGATTATCCATTGACTACCTGGTTATTTCTTCCCCCTCCGACACGCTTCCCTACCAGAAGGCAATAAAAGAAGCGCCGCTCCTCGCCATAGACACAGAGACTACCGGGCTCGACCCGCACAGCGACCGGCTCCGTCTGATCCAGATAAGCGCTCCTGGTATTCCTGTGCTTATCTTTGACTGTGCGGTATTTCTCCCTGATGGAATTTCCTGCTTAAGAGAGCTTCTGGACACCCCTTCGGAAAAGCTGTTCCACAATGCCAAGTTTGACTTACAGTTTCTCATGGGTATTGGAATCGAATGCTTTCCAGTCTTCGATACCATGCTGGCCGCTCAATTACTCCGGCCGTGCGGCGGTCCTTTGCGGGCGGGCCTGGCGGCGGTGGCGGACCACTATCTCGGCATCAGGATGGATAAGACAGAGCAGACAGGCCCCTGGGACAGCACTTCTCTGACCGGATCCCAGCTGGCCTATGCCGCGTTGGATGCAGGGATTCTGCTGAAGCTGTACGGTGTGATGAAGCCGCTCCTGGCTCATCACAGTCTCGACCGGATTGCCTCCATTGAATTTGCCTGCGTTTCCGCCATCGCCCATACAGAATATGACGGAATCAATCTCGATCTGGAACAGTGGGATTCGCTTTGCAGGAAGACCGAGAAACAGTATAACGATGCTCTGGAAACCCTCTATACCTACAGCGGCACTCCCACGTACCAGCTTACCCTGTGGGGCGGCGAGGAAGCCCTGGACGTCAACTTTGAGAGTAATCCCTATGTGCTCAAACTACTGAACCGGTACGGAATCCCGGTCAACTCCACATCGCGAAGAAGCCTGGCTCTCTACCATAACCAGCCTTTGGTACAGGCGCTGACCGAATACAGAAGGCACTCCAAATCCCTCTCTTCCTTCCTCCATCCCATTCCGGCCCAGATTCATCCCGAGACAGGCCGGCTCCATCCGAAATACATGCAGATCGGCGCCTGGAGCGGAAGAATGAGCTGTTACAATCCCAATATTCAGCAGATTCCGCGGGAAGCCGATTTTCGCAGCTGCTTTACAGCACCCCATGGAAGAAAACTGGTTCTTGCCGATTACTCCCAAATCGAGCTGCGCGTAGCGGCACAGATTTCCGGTGATTCCAGAATGAAAAGTGCCTGTCAGAAAGGCGAGGATCTCCATGCCCTCACCGCTTCCCTGATTTCCAATGTTCCGATCAGTCAGGTAACAAAAGCGCAGCGTCAGGCTGCAAAGGCTGTGAATTTCGGTCTGATATTCGGTATGGGCGCGGAAGGACTCAGACAGTACTCGAGTCAGTCCTATGGCGTAGATATGACATTAGAAGAAGCAGAACAGTTTCGCAGTGCCTTCTTTCAGAATTACCACGGGATCAACTGGTGGCACCATGACTTAAGAGAGAGCCATCCCCTGGAAGGCCGGACGCTCACAGGACGCAGGTTCCTGTTTTCTCCAAACACAGGTCTGGCCGATCTGGCCAACACTCCGGTTCAGGGCACGGCCGCCGATATTCTGAAATCTGCCCTCGGCCTTCTGGCCTCCCGGATCCGGGAAAGTGACAAGAAAATCGTAGGCATCGTCCACGACGAAATCCTGATGGAAGTCCCGGAAGAGGAAGTGGACGATGCGGTTGTTCTGTTAAAAAATACGATGGAAGAAGCCGCGCGTGCGATACTCCCTGATGTTCCCTGTGAAGCGGATGCAAAGGCCGCTGATTCCTGGGCAGGCAAGTCAAAAACCCCGTAGCAGGCTACGGGGTTTTGACCCTCGCGGCAGTCGCCAAATGGACGCGCCCTGGCACACACCTGTTTTCTGTCATTTTCCAGGTTACATTCTGCAAAGGCTGCCATTTCCTCTCTATAGGCAGAACCTGGGAATTGTTCCAGAAAGCATTCCAGAATATGTCCCTTTGCAACATTCCGGCATTCCGGAGACGGCACACCGTGATGGAGAAACGTATGACCATCTATATTCAAAAGAAGGGGAATGATCGTCGTTTCCTTTTCCGGACAGACCTTCAGAATCTTCCCGACACACGAGACCGCATTGCCGAATTCCGCAACCTGCTGTGACCGGAACGAGAGGAGATACTTCTCTCTCATTTTCCCCCAGATGTCCCTGCCTCCGGCTTCCAAAAGCCCCGGAAGCGTAAGAAGCATGCCCCCTTCCTTATAGAGGTCTCACATCAATATCCACAAGTTCCAGGCCATCATCCACTTCATGCAGATAGAGGTCGTCTATATGCCTGCGCAGAACCCGTTTTCCTCCCACATCGCCTTCCAGCGCCAGAAGCTCATTCCTGTATGCCTCCGAAAAAATCGCGGGGTTTCCGAACTCACCCATATTGCACAGACAGCCAATTCCTCTTTTGCTGTTTTTCCAGCCTTCGATCAGGCCCTCTATGGTGGCCGCCTTCAGATACGGCTGGTCACAGACCGCGAAGCAGTACGAGGCTTCTTCACCGCCCGGTGATGCCGCGGCTTCCAGGGCCAGGTGGATCGAATGAGAGATTCCCAGACTGCTCTGTACGTTCTCTACCACCACATACCCCCTTTTTTCCAGGTCTTCCATAATCTCCTGATACTGTGTTACTACGATTTTATCATCGAAAAGGCCATCCGGCAGTTTTTCCACCTCCTCCACGATATACTGATACATTGGCTTCCCGTGAAACGGGGTAAGCAGCTTGTTTCCATCAAACCGCCTGCTGTTTCCTGCTGCCAGCAGTATAAGAGTCAGTTTCATCCGCCAAATCCTCCATTCTACCTGTCCTTTAAAAAGAAAATACTCTCCTCCGGAACTACCAGGCGCTCCGGCACCCGCTCTTTCATATCATCCTTCCAGCGCCCTTTCGGTATTTTCCACCAGAGATCATTTTCCAAAATAAGTGTAACCTCAAAGGGGTCATCCAGAATCTGCTTTAAGCGGCACTCCATCACATTTTCCTTTTCCGCTTCATGGGCGGCGGTAAAGTAATGGGCGCGTATTCCGATAAACGGCCTGTCCTTTGGGACTTCTCTGTCTCTCATTATAACCTGAATATCCCAATTTGGCACGTAAAATGTGTGGGCATCCACATATTTGATGTCCAGAATGTTTTTACATCCGGTCAGCTTGGCCGCCGACACGGTCTCAGGCTCTTTAAAGACATCCTTTACGGCCCCCGACACCACAATTTCACCCTCGTTGATCACGTGGATTGTACTGCAGAAACGATATATCTCATCTCTGCTGTGCGTAACAAGGAGTACATCACCGTCATAGTTTCTCAGTTCCTCCAGCTGTTCCAACTGAAGCTTCTCCTTCAGATAGTAGTCCAGAGCGGAAAATGGTTCGTCCAGCATCAGCACCTCCGGCTTCGATGCCATAATCCTGGCCAGGGCAGCTCTCTGCTGCTGGCCGCCCGATAGTCTGGAAGGATACCGGTCCGCCAGTTCTCCGATATGATACATGTCCAGATACCGCATGGCGGCTTCGCGCCGCTCTGACTTGGGGCAGGATAGGGCCATCTCCACATTTTCCCGTATGGTCATGTGGGGGAACAATGCATAGTTCTGAAACAGATAACCGACTCCTCTGTCCTGAATTTTTACGTTGACCCCTTTTGCCGAATCAAACAGCACACGGCCATTTAACTCGATTCTTCCCTCGTCCGGTGTGAAGATTCCCGCAACGCACTTTAAGGTCATGCTCTTGCCGCATCCCGAAGCGCCTAAGATCCCTGTGATTCCGGAATCTCTCTCCGTGTCGAAGGCGACATTTAAAGTCATATCCCTCAATTTTTTCTTGATCTCTACCTTCAGGCTCATGGCTCACTCCTACGAAAATTTCTTTTTGCCTGCGGCGGCCGTATTCATGCCTGCCACGATGAGAAGGGATATGGCAACAATAATAATCACGTATTTCCCCGCTCCCTCCATGTCTCCCGCCGCCACCTCTGAATAGATGGCAAGGGGCAGCGTCCGCGTCTTTCCCGCAATATTTCCGGCGATCATGGCCGTTGCTCCAAATTCTCCCAGTCCTCTGGCAAAAGCCAGAACACCGCCCGAGAGAACTCCCGGCATGGCCATCGGCATAAGAATCTTCCAGAAAACCTTCCGTTCCGGTATCCCCAGGGTTCTCGCCGCATTTAAGACATTTTCATCGACCAGTTCGAACGCGCCCCTTGCAGAACGGTACATAAGCGGAAATGATATCACCACCGCCGCAAGCACCGTTGCCTGCCAGGTAAACACGATTTTATAGCTGAATACAGCAAGAAGCAGCTTTCCGATCGGACGCTTCACTCCAAATATGTAAAGCAGAAAGAACCCGGCCACTGTTGGAGGAAGAACGAGAGGGAGTGTGAGTACTCCGTCCAGTATAGCCTTTGCCCGTTCTGATTTCAGGGCAATCACCGCTCTGGCCGCCCATATTCCCAGAAAAAATGTGAAAATAATCGATATAACTGATGTCTTTAGTGAAATGAGAACCGGTGACAAATCCACTTGCTTCTCCTCCTTATCTCTGGCACATTATGAACCCTCGGCGTTTTAGTTACCATTCACGGCCCCGTCTGCCGCTGCGAATCCGTTCTTTAAAAAGATATCCATAGCTTCGCTGCTGGCCAGGAAATCGATAAATTTCTTTGCGCCCTCCGGATTTTCACAGTCTTTGATGATGCCTGCTGGATAAATCGCCTTCTTAACGCTTCCTTCCGGTGCTTCCGCCACGATCGTTACTTTATCGGTCTGCGCTGCGTCTGTTGCATATACGATTCCGGCCTTTGCACTTCCCTCTGCAACCCAGTTTAAAACCTCGGTTACGTTCGTTCCCAGACTGGCCTTAGCAAGCACCTCATCCCAGAGTCCCAGGTTGGTCAGCGCTTCCTTCGAATACTGGCCTACCGGCACGCTGTCCGGATCTCCGAGCGCTGCGTTTTCGGCCTTTGCAATATCCTCGAAAGAGGAGTAGTTTCCTTCGTCACCGGTTGGTACGATGAAAACGATCTTGTTTTCCAGAAGATTCCTGACGCTTCCGCCCTGAATCATGCCTTCGTCATCTAAAGCATCCATCTGTTTCGTCGCCGCCGAAAAGAATACGTCGATACCGGCCCCCTCTTCGATTTGGGTCTGAAGTTTTCCTGAACTGTCATACGTTCCCTCGATTGTAAAACCAGGGTTCTGCTTTTCAAATAATGGAATCAGTTCATCTCTCAAACAGGTTTCCAGACTTGCTGCCGCTGCGATGGTCACGGTCTGTGCTTTTGTTGCTGCCTCTGAAGCTGCCTGTGTTGTCGTCTCCGGTTCAGCCTTTCCTGTTCCTCCACAAGCGGTAAGCGCCGCCATCGCCACTGTTAATGCACCTGCTAATAAGATTGCTTTTTTCACTATTTTACTCCCCTTTTCTTCTTTATATGAAAGATGCCTTCCAGCACTCCGCCCCCTATGGCGGTTGCCTTATCGGAAATGGTCCAGCAGTGTTCGACGACACCCCTTGGATCGATATCTCCCGATTTCATTCCCTCTGTCACTGCCACACCATCCTGAAGCAGTCCTCGTACAACGCCTCCCACCTCTGCGTATATGGGAGTTTCTCCGCTGTGTCCTACCACGTCACCCATTTTAACCAACGTTCCGATCTTCACATCTCCCGTAAATATACCGTCAGATTCGGCGCGAATAATGCGCTCCTTATCGTATCCTCCAATCATTCCGGGGACACCCGTATTCGGAAATGCACTGCCTTCCCAGATACAGCGTCCCAGATTGTGGCCGCGTTTCGTCTCCACCACCACGTGACAGTCCTCACCTGCCGTAAATCCGGGGCCGACACCGATGACAATATCCGCATCCGACATTTTTGATCCCAGATTCACCTTGGCTAAGATAGCGTCCACCACGATATCCGGTCTCCAGGATTTTAACGTCTCACACGACGGATCGACAATTACCGCTACCTTGTCCTGATTTACAGTGTTATCTATTTCCTTCGTATTTCGGCAAAGTACCCCTTCAATATCTTCCACCAGGGCATTTCCTTCATAAACCGCCCGGGAAAATGCGACTGTTCTCCGCACGGTTGTGGGAACCGCAATTTCAGTCATCGCTACGGAAAATCCACAGCGATGCAGGCGGCAGGCTATTCCCGTTGCCAGATCTCCGGCCCCTTTTATCAAGACTTTTTCCACAACACTCTCTTCCTTTCACTCAATCTCTTTCTACTTCCTGGCGCACTCTCCGCCGCGTCCCGACAGGATGTCCAAACCATGCGGCAGCGTATCCAGCACGTATTCCAGGCTCTCCCGAACCGCCTTCGGGCTTCCCGGAAGATTGACAATCAGCGTGCCTCCGCGGATGACGCTCACACCGCGGCTCAGCATGGCACGTTTCGTCACGGTCATGCTGTAGGCACGAATCCCCTCCGCGATTCCCGGAGCATTCCGCTCTGCTACCGCCATCGTGGCCTCCGGCGTCACATCCCGCCTGGAAAATCCGGTTCCGCCCGTCGTCAGCACCAGATCACACTGCACCTGGTCACTCAGGCGGATGAGCTCCGCCTTCAGCGCCTCTCCCTCATCTGGAAGCAGACTCTGAGCCACCACCTCATAGCCCGCTGACTCCAGAATTTCCTTTATCACGGCTCCGCTCTTATCTTCTCTCTCGCCTGCCGCGCCTTTATCGCTGAGCGTTACGATTCCTGCTCTGTACATACGTTTATTTCATCCCCTTCCTTCATCACGCCTCCATGCAGCACCCGGGTAAAAATCCCGTTGGCAGGCATAATGCATTCCCCCATCTTCTTGAAAATCTCGCAGTGGCTGTGGCACTCCTTGCCAATCTGCGTCACCTCCAGAAGGATATCGCCGCAGGACAGCCTGGTGCCCACAGGAAGGCGGACCAGATCGATCCCCTTCACAATCACATTTTCACCGAAGGCGCCGTCGCCGATCTCGGCTCCCCGCTCCTTAAATGCCTCGATGGTCTCATAGGACAGCAGACTCACCTGGCGGTGCCATTTTCCCGCATGTGCATCATTTTCAATACCGAATTCCTCTATAAAATGTCCCTCTGAAATTCCCTTTTTCTGTGTCCCTTTTTTCTCGCTGATGCAGACAGCCATAACCTGACCCATGTTTTTATCCTCCGATTTGATTCATATTTAAACATTTTTCCCTTGTACCGTCGGAAAGCGGCAGTTCTCCCTCACGTCCCTCCGGGGAAAGGAAGTGATGGCTTTCCGGCTTCACTCTGATCCACTGTTCCATCAGGCATCTTAATTCCTCATTAGATAAGCCGCTGCGCAGCGGTGTCCTCAAATCGACTCCGGCCGGACTGTCGAGGCAGAGCTTTAAAAACCCATCCGACGTCAGTCTCACCCGGTTGCAGCTTCCGCAGAATTTATGGTGAACGGCGCTGATCAGTCCGATACAGCCCGCTCCCGATGCATAGGTGTAATAGACCGCCGGTCCATTTCCCCTCGGCTCCGTGCTTTCCCTTAAATCGCCGTATTCCTCAGAAAGGATTTTGAGCAGTTCCTCATTATCCATGGCGTGGTACTTTCTTCCCTGTCCGATGGGCATCATCTCGATAAAGCGGACAGGAATCCCGCTTTTCACCGAATATTCGGTGAAGGCGAGCACATCCTCCCTGCTCAAATGCTCCATCACCGCACAGTTTATCTTCACCTTCAGTCCGCTCCTGACAGCGGATTCAATCCCTTTCATGACATCCACGAACCGGTCCCGCCTGGTAATCTGACTGAAGCGTTCCGGATCCAGCGTATCCAGGCTGACATTGACGCTGGAAAGTCCTGCCTCCGCAAGCTCCGGAGCCATGTCCCCCAGCAGAAGGCCGTTCGTGGTCAACGTCACGTCTTCCATTCCCTCGATCGCATTCAGTTCCCGGATCAGCTGGGAGACACCCTTTCTCACCAGCGGCTCCCCGCCTGTCACCTTCACGCGTCTGATCCCGAGTCTTGCCCCAGTCTCTGCGATCTTTAAAATCTCCTGGTAGGTGAGAATGTCTTCGTGGCGCATTAAGTCGATGCCTTCCTCCGGCATACAGTAGCGGCAGCGCAAATTGCACCGATCCGTCACGGAAATGCGGATATAATCGATCTTTCTTCCATTGCCGTCTCTCATAGGCGTTCTCCATCTTTCCGGTAGAGGCCGCTCTTCCCGCCATCCTTCAGCAGGAGAGTGATATCCGTCATGGTCATGCCCCGGTCCATGGCCTTGCACATGTCGTAGATCGTGAGCAGAGCCACATTTACACCGGTCAGGGCTTCCATCTCCACGCCGGTCTTTCCGCTGGTCTTGACGGTACAGACGGCTTCCACTGCCATCCTGTCATCATGGAGAATAAAATCCACCGTACACTTCGTCAGCATCAGCACGTGGCAGAGCGGTATAAGATCAGAAGTTCTCTTCGCCCCCATGATTCCGGCCACGCGCGCCACGCCCAGCACGTCTCCTTTTTTGGCTGTTCCCTGTTTTATAGCCTCATAGACCTCACGGTTTACGTGAATAAAGCCATGCGCCGCTGCGATTCTGTCCGTCACGGCCTTCTCTCCTACGTCCACCATGCGGGCGTTGCCGTGTTCATCAAAATGTGTCAGTCCTTCCATCTTACCAGCCCTTTCCAAATCCGCAGTTGGGATAATGACAGACCTCGCAGGACAGGCAGAGTCCGCCTCTTCCCAGTTTGTCCAGCTCTGCCTTCGTCACAGGATCATCCGCCATGAGGCGCGGCAGCACCAGGTCAAACACCGTGCGCCTGGCGTACATGACGCAGCCCGGAAGGCCTGCCACCGGTATCTGGCGGCCATCCTTTTCATAGTAGGCAAGCAGGAACATGGCCCCCGGAAGCACAGGCGCTCCGTACGATACGACACGCGCTCCAGTGCTGCGGATAGCGAGTGGCGTCTTATCGTCAGGATCCACGCTCATTCCGCCGCTCACCAATACCATGTCGGCTCCCTGTGCGATAAATTCCAGGGTCGCCTTCCTCGTATGCTCCGGATTGTCATCCGTAATCGTCTGTCCCATCACTTCCCCGCCGAATTCCCTCACCTTTTCCTTCAGGACAGGGCCGAACGCGTCTTTGATCCGTCCGTGATAGACTTCACTTCCCGTCGTCACGATTCCCACCTTCTTGTCCTGATACGGAAGTATGGTAAATATCTTCTTTCCGCCGCAGACCTCCACGGCTTTCTCCATCTTCTCTTTTTCGATGACCAGCGGTATAATACGGGTTCCGCACAGCTTGTCTCCCGGCTCTACCGGGGTGTTGTTGTGCCTGGAAGCGATCATCATCTCCCCCAGTCCGTTGATTCTGTCCAGCAGTTCTGTATCGATCTTAAGAAGCCCGCGGACCGTGGAGGTCAGTTCAATCTTTCCTTCCTTCACTCCGCTTCGTTCCATATAATCGCCTCTGCACAGGCCGCAAAGTATCTCAGCCGCCTCATTTTCATGGTATTTCGACTCGTCCTTTTCCCAGACGTATAAATGCTCCTTGCCCAGCGAGAGCAGCACCGGAATATCTTCCGACCTTACCACATGACCCTTCCTAAACTTCGCATCTTTGATCACCCCCGGGATGATCTGCGTTATGTCGTGGCACAGTACGTGACCAACCGCATCTTCTGTCCTGATTTCTCTCATGACTCCTGCTCCTTTATCCTTGATTTTTTAATCTCGGTTTAATCCTTACTTTATCGCTGCAGGCAGCCCCTCCATGCCGCAGCGATATTCTCAAGCGAGAATATCCATAATAAAATTAAAATGGGATATTGCCCGTCCCCATACTCCTGTCTAACTGTAATACTTTTCAAACAACTCTGCAACCGCATTTTCTGCTTCGTTCACAAACCGTAAGTACTTATTTAAAAACGCTTCTCCCTCTTCGGTCAAAACCGTGGTTCCGCCATTTTCGCCGCCGCGTTTTCCTTCCATAAGTGGGAAGCCTAAGTCCTCCTCCGCCTTGTGTATGATCTTCCAGGCCTTGGAATATGCCATATGCATCTCCTGGCACGCGGCCGATAAGGAACCGCGTTCCCGCACAAGCTGCATCAGGCCCGCGACTCCCGGCCCAAAGTTCCGTTCCTCATAGTAAAGCCTGAGTTTCATATGGAAACGCAGTATTTTCTCCTGCTCCATCTTCGCCGCCTTTCTCTTTTGCTACAAATGGTCCCCGCGCAGAAAACAGGACACCGCGCACGGTACCGGATGCAGCCGTTCCATATCTCCTGCTATCCTGACTGCCTTCGCTATAAGTTCCTCATTATCCGCCTTGTTCATCACTACCCGGTAGTCTCTTTCTCCCACCAGCTTTCTCGTACCGGATTCACTGGTGAGAATCTTCGCCGCGTCGCCGCATGTGATCCGGTGACTGCAATATCCATCCGGTTCTTTCTGCAGACCCAGCAGTTCGGCAGCCTGTTCTGTGCGGAAACAGAATTCCTCCAGCTCACCGCCGATGCAGTCCAGTCCCATACAGCCGATAACGGCGTCGGTACACTCCAGTATCACAGGCTCTCCGTCCTTTGGAACCTTTATGGGAAGCTGCTTGGCCCCATCAGCTTCATACAGCAGGACGTCGGCCAGTTCCTTCAGCCTGGCAGCCTCGGCTAAGGGCAGGCTTTTAAGCTTACCGTCAGCCCCAGGAACACCGACCACGAGGACTGAACCATTTCTCTCCAACCGCTTCGCCGCGTCCTCTGCGCAGTCAGTCTCCACCACATTCCGGCCCGGCGGATGAAAAATATGGGTCGTCGTCGTCACAATGACCGTCTTTCCCATATTCGCCAGTTCGTCCGCCAGCCGGAACATGACGCTCGTCTTTCCGCCTCCGCCGGTCAGGGCAATCCCCCTGTGGCGTTCCGCGGAAAGCTTTAACGCCTCCCACAGAGTAGGGCGCTCCCGAAGTCCGTCATGTTCCCAACTGTAAACGATCATACTTCTTTTTCCTTTCGATTCAGCAGCAGTTCAGCCCTCGCTTCCCTAATCCAGTTCCATCCGGCGCTGTCTCGGAACGTAGCTTCCCTTCTTCTCCAGTACCACGTTTCCGTCCCTGGCGGCCAGTTCACCTTTCAAGTAAACCTGCTCCGCCTTTCCCTTCACCTTCATGCCCTCGAACGGACAGTAGTCTACATTGGCTACCTGATTCTCCACGGACATGGTCCATTCGGTATCCGGGTTCCAGACAACGATATCCGCGTCACTTCCGGGAGCAATGGCTCCCTTCTGCGGGTATACCCCGTAAAGCTTCGCCGGGTTCTCGGAGAGCAGACGGCACATCTGCTCCAGCTTCAAATCGCGTTCCAGAACGCCGAAGCTGTAGATCAGAGCCGGCCTCGACTCCACTCCGGGCATGCCGCAGGGGATCTTCGTAAAGTCGTCTTTTCCCGCCGCCTTCTGGCCGGTGGTGAAGCTGCAGTGATCGGTCGAAATCGTCTGAATATGGTCTTTTCTGATGGCGTTCCACAGCCTTGTGCTGTCCGTCTCCTTCTTGATGGTAGGAGCGATCACGTACTTGCTTCCCTCAAAATCCGGTAAGCTGTAGACACTTTCATTCAGAACGAGGTACTGCGGGCACGTCTCCAGTATCACTTCCTGGCCCCGTTCCCTCGCATACTTCACTTCCTGATAACCGGCTCCCGAGCTTAAGTGCACGATGATAACCGGCGTATGTACCAGATCCGCGATTTTGAGCAGACGGCTGATCGCCTCCGCCTCCACCACGGCCGGTCTCGTCTTCGGATGCGCGTCGGTGGTGAGGTGGCCTTTCGCCTTCTCTTCCTCTGTCAAAGCTTCGATGATTCCCTTGTTTTCGCAGTGAACGCCGGCGATTCCGCCGACCTCCTTCAGCCGCTTTAAGACCTGGTAGATGGACTTGTCATCCAGCACCATATCGTCATAGGTCATATAGATCTTAAAAGAAGTCACTCCCTCGTCCACGATCTGTTTCAGTTCCTCGCTGATTTCGGCATTCCAGTCGGATATGGCCAGATGGAAGCCGTAGTCACAGGACGCGTTGCCGTCGGCCTTTTCATGCCAGTGCTCCAGAGCCTTATGTAAGCTTTCTCCCTTGTACTGTGTTGCGAAGTCAATAATCATGGTTGTGCCGCCGGATAAGGCCGCCTTCGTTCCAGTCTCAAAATTATCCGCAGTGACCGTTCCCGATACATGCAGATCAAAATGGGTATGAGCATCGATAAATCCCGGAAATAAAAGCTTCCCCGACACATCGACCACTTCCGCTTCCTCGTCCGTAATCTCCGGAGCCACGGCTCCGATCTTCCCATCCTCTACCAGAACGTCAGCTTTTTTACAGCCATCACCCGATACCACGGTACCGCCTTTTAATACTTTTTTCATGGGATAAATCCTTCCTTTCTGCTGTCTGAATACCCGCAGCGCTGTCAGTTAAAGGAAAGAAGCGTATCGGGCTTCCTCCTGCTTAATCCGTTCCACGCCTGCTTTTCCCACCGAATGTTCGATATTCAGCCGTACAACGCAGACATTGTTCCAATCGCTTTGGATCGCTGCCTCGCCCTCTTCCCCGAAATCCGGGGAAAATCGTTCCGCCAGAAGCTTTAATGCCTCCCGCTTCTCTTTCTCATCCGTCACAATCACGGCTCTGCCAAACACAATCACGCTGGTATAAGCGGTCGAAAATGCTTCCGGTATCACCTCATCTTCTCCCACAACACAAAAAGAAACCTTATCGGAGCGCCGAAAGCCCTCCATCTTATGGCCTTCCTTTGCACAGTGGAAATAGATTGCGTCGTCCCCGTACACATAATTCATCGGAACACCATACGGATAACCGTCGTCTCCCTGGACAGACAGCACTCCATGGGTTCCGTTCTTCAAAATACTCCTGGCTTCCGTTTCCGATAACTGCTGATTTTTTCTTCTCAATTCTCTGAACATGACGGCCTCCATTCTCCGCTCGCATGCATAAGCACAACACTGCATAAGTTTCTGTGAATGTTCAATGAAATAACTTATTTTCAGTATACCTTATTTTTCTTTTGCATACAACCGTTTCAGGCGGAGAAACGTATTTTTACTTTAAGGGCGCAGGACCATACTGCCCGGCCCTCTGCGCCCTTATCAAGGTTTTGCTTTTTACTTTTTACTCTTTCTGTATGCAGTATCTTCCAGAGGCAGTGTAGTACGGAATTTTCCGTCGAATTTGTAGTAGGCGCCCTGGACTGCCGGCGCCGTTGGGATGGAGGTGATTTCTCCGATTCCCACTGCTCCGTATGCCAGCGGATCCTTGTTTTCTTCTACAATGATGCTCTCAACCGGCGGAGTCTTATCCGCGCGGAATAAGCCGAGCGTACCAAACTTAGCCAGAGGTTTTCCGTGATCCAGTGGGAAATCCTCTGTCAGGGCGTATCCCAGGGACATCACTACGCCGCCCTCGATCTGCCCTTCTACGGACAGCGGATTAATGGCTTTTCCGACGTCGTGGGCCGCAACCACTTTTTCAATGGTACCGTCTTCATTCAGGCACACCACCTGGGTCGCATAGCCGTAGGCCACGTGGGATACCGGATTCTTCTTGCCGCATCCCATAGGATCAGTAGCGGCTAAGTATTCGCCGTAATACTCTTTTCCATTTAAATCCTCCAGGGTCTTTCCGCCCTTTAAATCTTCCAGAATATCCATACAGGCTCTTCTGGCGGCCTCGCCTGTCACCAGGGTCTGGCGTGAACCGGAGGTCGTACCGGAATCGGGCGCCAGGTTCGTCTCAGCTGCCACATAGACCACACGGTCTCCTGTGACACCCAGCGCCTCACAGACCACCTGTTCCAGCACGGTTCCCAGTCCCTGGCCGATACAGGAAGCTCCAGAACGGACATGCACCTTTCCGCCCTCGATGGTCATACGGCAGCGGCCCCAGTCCGGGAGACCGACACCGACGCCGGCATTCTTCATGGCACAGCCGATTCCCACATACGGGTGGCTGTCATAGATTTCTTTCACCGCCTCCAGCGTCTCTGCAAGGGCTGTGCCCGGAGAGGCGATCTGACCGTTGGGAAGTTCCTGACCCGGCCGTATGGCGTTGCGGTAGCGGATTTCCCACGGGGTAATCCCCACCATCTCTGCCAGGAGGTTTAAGTTGCACTCTGTAGCAAAGCAGCTCTGGGTTACGCCGAACCCGCGGAACGCACCCGCAGGCGGATTATTCGTATAGACGGCAGTGCCGTCGATATCGATATTCTGATAATTGTAAGGGCCTGCCGCATGGGTACAGAGCCTCTGTAACACAGGTCCTCCCAGGGAAGCATAGGCGCCTGTATCCGTGATCACCTTTGCCGTCATACCGGTTAAATATCCGTTTTCATCACAGGCCGTGGTGAATTCCATCCACGCCGGATGGCGTTTCGGATGAATCATAATGCTTTCTTTTCTCGTCAGCTTCACCTTGACCGGTTTTCCTGTATGGTAAGCAAGAAGAGCAGCATGATGCTGTACCGACATATCTTCCTTGCCGCCGAATCCGCCGCCTACAAGCTTGTTGATGACATGGACTTTAGAACGCTCCCAGCCCAGCATTCCGGAACATTCATGCTGTGTATCATACGTTCCCTGGTCTGACGAATAGATCAGAGCCTCTTCCTTCTCCCGATCTACGATAGCGATGGAACATTCCGGTTCCAGGAACGCATGCTCTGTAAAAGGAGTATAGTATTCCTTTGTCACCACATATTTGGAGTTCTCGATAGCCTTCTTCGCGTCGCCCCGTACCAGATGCTCATGAGCCAGCACGTTGCCTGTCTCGTGAACCAGCGGCGCATCCGGTTTTAAGGCTTCCTGCGGGCTGAACACACCCGGCAGCTCCTCATATTCGATTTTCACCAGCTTTTTGGCTTCTTCCAGAATCTCCGGCGTATCGGCCGCCACCAGGCAGACCGCATCTCCCACGTAACGGGTGATCTCACCCACCGGGATCATGGTGTCCCAGTCCTTCTTTAAATGACCTACTTTATTGCCTCCCGGAACGTCATCGGCGGTTAGGACCGCACGGACTCCCGGCAGCGCAAGCGCTTCGGATTTATCGATGGACAGGACCCTTGCCCTCGGATACGGTGTGCGGATGGCACTTCCGTATATCATACCCTCCACTTCCATATCATCCACGTACTCCCCGTAACCGAGCACCTTTTCCGGTACATCCACGCGATGCGCGCGCTGTCCGATATGATCTACCACCGGGGCTTTTAAATCCTTCGCGTCCTCACGGAACAGCTTTGCCGCAAGCAGAATCGCGTCGATGATCTTCTTATATCCTGTACAGCGGCAGATATTGCCGCGGATTGCAAAGGCCGCCTCATCGCGGGTTGGATCCGGATTCTGGTCGATCAGTCCCTTTGCACACATAACCATGCCGGGGATGCAGAAGCCGCACTGCACGGCTCCCGCTTCTCCAAAGGCATAGACAAATACTTCTTTTTCTCTGTCACTGAGCCCTTCTACTGTTACGATGGATTTTCCTTCCATCTTTGAAACCTTCTGGACACAGGCCTTGGTGGCCTTTCCATCAATCAGAACCGTACACGTTCCACAGGCGCCTTCGCTGCAGCCATCCTTAACGGATTTAAGCCCCAGATCATTTCTCAGCACATCGATCAGCATTCGGTCCTCTTCCACGGTAACGTTCGTTCCATTCACCAGTAAGGTATACATAAGTTCACCCGCTTTCCCTATGCTAATAGGTAATCATAATCTTTGCAGACAGTTTCCATTACTTTGCGCAAGCCTTCCGGAATTACGCTGTCGCTGTCCGCGGCATTCCAGGTATACATGTTTCCAAGATAGCGCACCTTACAGGAAACTGCAGCCCGATCGAGGACGACAAAGCCCTGATTCTTACTGTTTTCCATGTCCGCTTCATTGGCAAACAGGGTAAATTTATCTAAGTACGGAGCGCTGTCGTATGGACAGAAGCTCTTACAGTTACCGCACTCATTACACATATAATCCACATGGATAATCTGGTGTTTCGCCATTCCAGGTACATGGATCGCAATGTTGGCACGGTTCGGACATACCTCTGCACAGTTCTCGCAGATATTGGAGCAGCCGAGGCAGCGTGTGCTGTCTTCCTTAAATTCCTTCGTTTCAGCCAGCACTCCGCGTCTGTCATAGAGTTTTCCAAGATCCTCCACCGTATCATCAAAGTCTCTTGCCGCCTTTGCACCGATGATTGCCTCCGCAGCCATTCTGGCGTCACGCATAGCTTCTACAACTGTCTTTGGTCCGTATAAACCGTCACCGATTGCATAAACGCCGGATACGCTGGTCTCCAGTGTCTCCTCGTTTACCATGGCTCTTCCTCTGTCGTTCACATTGATTCCGTTGGCCTTTAAGAAATCGGTCGGAACCTGCTCGCCGACAGCTGCAATCACGGTATCCGCCGGGATTTCCACCGTCTCACCTGTCTCGGACACGCCTCTTCTGCCGGAAGCATCGTAATCAGAAAGCTTCATCACACTGCAGATCAGCTTTCCATTTTCCAGCTTCACAGGAGATAAGAGTTCTTTGAACTCCACGCCGTCTTCCACTGCCATTACGAGTTCTTCCTCGTCGGCCGGCATGAAGCGTTTCGTTCTTCTGTATACCAGATAGGAGTGTTCCACCCCTTTTGTTTTCTTTACGGCTCTGGCCGTATCCATGGCGGTATTTCCGCCGCCGATGACAACGACATTTTTGCCGATATTTACATTTCCGTCGTTGGCCTTAAACTGTGCCAGGAAATCGAGTGCATTCATAGCCTCTCCTGCTTCCAGTTTTAAAACTCCCGGCGTTGAAGCGCCAGTCGCCAGAATGATGTAGTCATATCCGGCCTTCTTTAAGTCTTCCAGACTCTCCACTCTCGTGTTCAGCTTCACCTCAGCGCCGTAAGCCGTAGCCAGAGCCACATCCTTTGCAATCGCTTCATCAGAAATACGGAATCCCGGAATCACGTGCTTTACTACGCCGCCAAGGCTGTCGCCCGCCTCATAGATCGTCGCCGGACAGCCGTTCTTTGTCAGGAAATACGCAGCCGCCAGACCAGCCGGGCCGCCGCCTACAACAGCAGTCTTTTTTCCTTTTAACTCCCCAGCCTTGATTTCCTTCATCAGGGCGTCGTAGCCGCCTTCCGCACACACCAGCTTGACGCCGCGGATATTGACCGGATCCTCATAGAAGTTACGGTTACATTTGCTCATACAGTTATGTGCACAGATAGTACCCGTAATAAATGGAAGCGGATTCTTCTCTGCAATCACCTTCATGGCTTCCTCATACCTGCCTGCTCCGGAAAGCTGTAAATACGTGGTCACATCCTGGTGGATCGGACATCCTTCCTTACACGGCGCCACATAGCAGTCGGTAAGCGGAACCGGTTTGTTCATCTTTCTGGATGGAAGCGGCTTTACTGCCTTTACATGGTGTTCGTCCGTAATCGCAGCTTCCGCCAGCTTCGCGGCCTTCTCTGCATCCACTCCGGCAAACTCCACGCTTCCGCATTCCAGTTCACTCGCCATCTGATCCAGTCTCTGATATCCGCCCGGCTTTAACAGAGTGGTAGCCACCGTTACCGGCCAGATTCCCGCATCTACAATGCTCTTGATATTATGGTAATCAGCACCGCCCGAGTAAGAGATTCTTAACTGTCCGTCAAATTCCTTCGCCAGCTTCGCAGCCAGTGAAATAGACAGCGGATACAACGATTTTCCTGACATGTACATCTCTTCGCTTGGAAGTTCATTCTGCTTCACATCAACCGGGAACGTATTGGTGATCTTCACGCCAAACTCCAGATTCTTCTCTCCGGCCAGCTTCATCAGCCTCTGAAGCATCGGAATCGCGTCTTTATACTGTAAATCATCGAGGAAATGGAAATCGCCGAAAGCGACGTAATCGTATCCCATCTCATCCATGGTCTTTCTTGCAAATTCATATCCCAGAAGTGTCGGATTGCACTTGATAAAGGTATGAAGTCCCTTCACCTCGATCAAATACGTAGCGATCCGCTCGATCTCCTGAGGCGGGCATCCATGCAGCGTGGAAAGAGTAACGGAATTACAGATATTAGAAGAAATCCCTTCAATATCCTCCTTCGTCACATGCTTAAACATGGAGACGTTTTCCAGCAGATACTCTCTGCAGTTCTTATAAGTCTCCGTATCCTTTGCATCCTTCATGGACTCGATAAACAAATCAATCTTCGGAGACTTGATTCCCTCCAGATCGTATCCCACGCTCATATTGAACTGGAATCCGTCCATGGCGCCGAGTCCATACTCTTTCGCCATAACGCTCAGTAAAAACCATGCCTTTATGTACTCTTCCTGTGCCTGCGGAACGTAAAGCTCCGTTGACCACTCACAGTTATAGCACTCATCATCAGCCTTGATACAGGGCTTACTCACCGGAAGATCCTCGCCGTCGATGATCTGAACCGTCTTAAGCTCAAAGAACCGGCTTCCCGCATAGTAAGCTGCTGCAATATTCTGGGTCAGCTGGGTATGAGGACCCGCCGCCGGACCAACCGGAGTCTCCAGAGTCCTTCCAAAGATTTTCCTGTCATTCTCCGCCTTCGCCTGATAAGGTCTGTAAACCCCAAACACAGTCCCCTTATCGTCATGTTCCTTCATTACCCACTCCACTAACTGCGGAAATGGCATTGGTGTCATTCTGTCTCCCATCATTAACCTCCTGATTCGCGGGTGTTTATCTTTTTTTGAATTTGTTGGCTGCCGGGTCCGCGGTTTTTGGAGGGAAGACGAAATTTTATATAAATCTAAAGCATGATTTAATAAAATTTGTTTCCCTCCAAAACCCGCTGCTTCCCTGGCTGCCGCTGAAAAAAGAAAACACCTCGCTGTGAATTTTCTAATATTTTCTTTCTGCTTTATTGGTATTGTGATTGCTATTTAGATATCTCTTTAAAATTACAATTGCTGCCTTCATTTTACATCAAACAAAAGACTTTCTCTCTGGAATCTTCTACCTGCATTTTCTGCATTTATTCCGCCAATCCCATCGGCCAGCCCCTCTATTCCACCAGCAACTTTTGCGAGGGAGTATTCAGCCTGCCCGTACACAGTCCTTTCTGCGGGAACAAATTTTATTAAATCATGCTTTAGATTTATATAAAATTTCGTCTCCCGCAGAAAGGACGTAACCGCCAGCCCACCCCCAACTCCCTCATCAAAATTTCCCTATCTACTATTGATGCGGTCAGCCAGTTCCTTTGCCGCCTGCCTGCAGTCAGCCATGACTTTCTCTTCATCAATATTCGTAAGAATTCTGTCTTTCATCAGGACTTTTCCGTTTCCGACTGTCGTTGTCACGCTTCTGCCAGTCATGCCGAAAAGAATATGGCTGTTTACGTTGCCTGCGTTCATCGGGGTCAGCGGAATGTAATCGGTTACGATGACATCGGCGGCGGCGCCTTCTTTTAATACGCCGAGAGGCTTCTTAAAGTAACGGTTGGCTATTTTTGCGTTTCCTTCGAACAGCATCTGCGGAACCTCGCCCCAGGCGGCGTTTGGATCGCAGAGATGGTGTTTGTGAAGTACGTTGGCAACCTTGTAGGATTCCGTCATGTCATGTGTGTATCCGTCGGTGCCGAGACCGGTTAAGATTCCTCTGTGAACGATCTCCATGGTTGGAGGACATCCGCAGGCGTTGCCCATGTTGGATTCCGGATTATGTACGACCATGGTATCTGTTTCCTTAATTAATTCCATCTCGTGAGGATTTACGTAAATACAGTGGCCAAGCAGTGTCTTCGGGCCAAGGATATTGCAGTCCATAAGACGGTCTACGATGCGCTTGCCGTATTTCTTTAAGCAGTCGTGAAGGTCTTCGATGCCTTCGGCCACGTGAATGTGGTAGCCGACTTCATCCGGCTTGTTGGCTGCCGCCAGGGCCATGGTCTCGTCGGAGATTGTGAACTGGGCGTGCATACCCATCATTCCGGCGATCATGTCGCTGTCGTCCGCCAGCGCGTGTTTGATAAATGCCGCGTTCTCCATTACCGCTTCCCTGGCCTTATCCATGCCGTCACGGTCAGAAATCTCATAACATAAGCAGGAGCGAACGCCGGTCTCTTTAGCCGCTTCTTCTATTTTAAACAGGGAATCGCGTATGTGGCCGAAGCTTGCATGGTGATCGAAGGTGGTGGTAATACCATTCTTAATGGAATCGATATAGGTTGCCATGGCGGAAAGCCTTGTCTCCTCCAGTGTTAAATTGCGGTCGATCGTCCACCACATTCCGTCCAGGATATCCAGGAAACCGTGGGGATCGTAGCCATTGATGCTTAAGCCTCTTGCAAATGCGCTGTAAATGTGCTCATGCGCGTTGATAAACGCCGGCATGATGACGCCGCCTTTGGCGTCGATATATTCTGCATCGGGATATGCTTCTTTTATCTCTTTTGTCGTTCCTACTTTCATAATAGTGGATCCATCCATCGCCACTGCTCCATCTTCCAAAAACGGAGCCTCCGGGTTTCTTGTGATCATTCTTCCATTACCGATAATCAGCATGTCTCCATCTCCTTTTCTCTCTTTTTCCTAATTTTTCGTCAAAATCTTAAAAATTTTGAGTATACAGTGTGCACATGGGACCTTCCCCGCCTCCCGTGCGTTGTTCTTGCATATTGTCCCTGAGAACTTTTTCCTTCTCATCATTTTTATGCAGTTTGTACCATAAATATCTTTATAGGTACAGTGTATCATCTAAAAGTAAGAAATGCAAGATGAAAATACAAAAAAAATTAGTTTGCCTAAAAAATTTTTAGAAAAAGTATTGATTTTTCATTTTTTTATGTTATGATGGGAGTATAAGAATTCAAGTAAGGGGGGTTACAAGATGGATTCAAAGCTCGAACAACTGACTCAGATTGCACACGGTGTGGCATCCCATTTTGGAAACGCCTGTGAGGTAGTCATCCACGACTTAAAAAAGCAGGATATAGAAAGCTCCATCGTCTATATCGAAAACGGTCACGTAAGCAACCGAAAACTGGGAGACGGACCTTCGGAAATCGTTCTTGAAACGCTGAACCGGAATCCTGAATGCTTAAAAGACCGGCTGTCTTATTTAACGAAGACAGATGACGGAAGGATTTTAAAATCCAGTACCATGTATATAAGAGGAAAGGACGGTACCATTGATTATATCTTTTCCTTAAATTATGACATCACAGGATTGCTCACTGTTGACAACTCGATCCGCTCTCTCATCTCCACCGCGGAGATGTCCAGTGAAGACCGGCAGCCAAGAAAGATCACGCACAACGTCAACGACCTTTTAGATACGCTCATCGAACAGTCCGTACAGCTGGTCGGCAAACCGGTGGCACTGATGAGCAAGGATGACAAGATCACAGCGATTCAGTATTTAAACGATGCCGGGGCATTCCTGATTACAAAATCCGGCGACAAGGTTTCCAACTTTTTCGGAATATCCAAGTTCACGCTTTACAGCTACATGGATGCCGGAAAAGAGAATAAATAAGTTTTCAATAAAATTTCCATTTTAAATTTATTATTAAAATAAGAAGGAGAATCAAACATCATGAATCCAATCGAATGGGTGGTTAACACCATGCCGAAGACAGATGACAAGAATTTACCTGTCATGGCGCTGGAAGAAATCGGAAAGGCAAGGAAATTCCATGAGAGCTTCCCGCAGTACAGCAAAACACCGCTTGCAAAGCTCGACCATATGGCTGAATATTTAGGACTCGGCCAGGTTTATGTGAAGGACGAATCCTACCGCTTCGGTTTAAACGCTTTCAAAGTTTTGGGCGGTTCCTTCGCGATTGCGAAGTACATAGCACAGCAGACAGGTAAAGACGTCTCCGATCTTCCATACAGTGTTCTGACTTCCGAAGCACTCCGCGAGGAATTCGGCCAGGCTACCTTCTTTACAGCCACAGACGGAAACCATGGACGAGGTGTTGCATGGGCGGCTAACCGGTTAGGACAGAAGGCAGTTGTCTTCATGCCAAAGGGCTCCACCATCACCCGTTTCAATAATATTAAGGCGGAAGGCGCTGACGTTACCATCGAGGAAGTCAACTACGACGAATGTGTCCGCATGGCAGCCGATGCCGCTTCTAAGACAGAGCACGGCGTTGTCGTACAGGATACCGCATGGGACGGCTACGAAGAGATTCCGGCATGGATCATGCAGGGATACGGAACCATGGCGATGGAAGCCGGCGAACAGTTAGAGGAATACGGATGCGACAGACCGACTCACGTATTCGTTCAGGCAGGCGTTGGTTCTCTTGCCGGAGCTGTACAGGGCTACTTCGCAAATCGTTATCCGGAAAACCCGCCAAAGGTTGTCGTTGTGGAAGCTGATGTTGCAGCCTGTCTCTACAAGGGTGCGAAAGCCGGCGACGGCGGCATTCAGATCGTGGACGGCGATATGCAGACCATCATGGCAGGTTTAGCCTGCGGCGAGCCGAACACTATCTCCTGGGATATCTTAAAGAACCACGTTGACACCTTCGTCTCTGCTCCTGACTGGGCAGCAGCAAAAGGCATGAGAATGCTGGCAGCTCCGATTAAGGGAGACGTATCAGTCACGTCCGGTGAGTCCGGTGCAGCTCCATTCGGTATTCTGGCCTGCATCATGACCATGGATGAGTACAAGGATTTAAGAGAGCATTTAGGACTGAATCAGGATTCAAAAGTTCTCCTCTTCTCTACGGAGGGCGACACCGACCCGGAACGCTACAAAGCGATCGTTTGGGAAGGAAAAGAACGTTAGGCAATTGAACTTCATTATAAAATAAAAAACGGAGGGTATTAAAATCATGGATTACGCAAAAATCAAAGAGGCAGCAAAAAATTACGAAGCTGACATGACCAGATTTTTAAGAGACATCGTAAAATTCCCAGGCGAGAGCTGTGACGAGAAAGCTCATATCGACCGCATCGCAGAAGAGATGAGAAAGCTTGAATTTGACAAGGTTGTTATCGATGATATGGGCAACGTTCTTGGTTACATGGGAACCGGCGCAACCTTAATCGGTTTTGACGCTCATATCGATACTGTTGGTATCGGCAACAAGAACAACTGGAACTTCGATCCATACGAAGGCTACGAGAATGACACCGAAATCGGCGGCCGCGGCGTTTCCGATCAGTGCGGCGGTATTGTATCAGCCGTTTACGGAGCCAGAATCATGAAGGATTTAGGACTTTTAAGCGACAAATACACCGTTCTGGTAACCGGTACTGTTCAGGAAGAGGACTGTGACGGTCTCTGCTGGCAGTACATCATCAACGAAGATAAGGTTCGTCCGGAATTCGTTGTATCCACAGAGCCTACTGACGGCGGAATCTACCGCGGCCAGAGAGGACGTATGGAAATCCGTGTAGACGTAAAGGGTGTTTCCTGTCACGGCTCCGCTCCGGAGCGCGGTGACAACGCGATCTACAAGATGGCCGATATCCTTCAGGATGTACGTGCCTTAAATGAAAACGACGCAGCCGATGACAAAGAAGTAAAAGGTCTCGTTAAGATGTTAGACGAGAGCTACAACGCAGAATGGAAAGAAGCAAACTTCTTAGGCCGCGGCACTGTCACTGTTTCCGAAATCTTCTTCACATCACCGAGCCGCTGTGCGGTTGCTGACTCCTGCGCGGTATCCTTAGACCGTCGTATGACAGCCGGTGAGACCTGGGAAAGCTGCTTAGAGGAAATCCGTAACTTACCGAGTGTAAAGAAGTACGGCGGAGACGTAACCGTATCCATGTATGAATATTCCCGTCCTTCCTATAAAGGACTTACCTATCCGATCGAGTGCTACTTCCCGACCTGGGTTATTCCGGAGGATCACAAAGTAACCGCATCTCTGGAAGAAGCTTACAAGAACTTATACGGCGATACCCGTATCGGCGCAGAAGAAACACTTGCCATGAGAACTGCCCGTCCATTGACAGACAAATGGACATTCTCCACCAACGGCGTTTCCATCATGGGACGCAACGGAATTCCTTGTATCGGCTTCGGACCTGGCGCAGAGGCTCAGGCTCACGCTCCGAACGAGAAGACATGGAAGCAGGATTTAGTAACATGTGCAGCAGTTTACGCAGCGCTGCCTTCTATCTACTGCGAGAAATAATACTTAGCCAATCAGTTGCCATTTTGTAACCATATATGCCGGCTGCAGGTCTCCTTAAAACCTGCAGCCACCCCTAAAACAATCACTCTTGCCGTCGGCCCTCATTCCTTCCCCAAATCTATGACGGGCTGGACAGCATGCAGGATAGATACCAAATAACATTACATTTATTTCAGGAGGCTTTATACCAATATGAAAACCTTACAGGATTACATCGACAAGTTAAACGCTTTAAATTTCAAGGAAATGTACAACAATGATTTCTTCTTAACATGGGAAAAGACAGACGAAGAACTGGAAGCTGTCTGGACCGTAGCTGACGCTCTCCGTTTCATGAGAGAAAACAACATTTCCACAAAGGTATTCGAGAGCGGCCTCGGAATCTCCTTATTCCGTGACAACTCCACACGTACCCGTTTCTCCTTCGCTTCCGCATGTAACTTACTCGGCCTGGAAGTTCAGGACTTAGATGAGGGCAAGTCTCAGGTTGCTCACGGCGAGACCGTTCGTGAAACAGCCAACATGATCTCCTTCATGGCTGACGTGATCGGTATCCGTGATGACATGTACATCGGCAAGGGCAACGCTTATATGCACGAAGTTGTTGACTCTGTAACACAGGGCCACAAGGACGGAATCTTAGAGCAGAAGCCAACCTTAGTAAACTTACAGTGCGATATCGACCATCCGACACAGTGTATGGCTGATATGTTACATATTATCCATGAGTTCGGCGGCCTTGAGAACTTAAAGGGCAAAAAACTGGCTATGACATGGGCTTACTCTCCTTCCTACGGAAAGCCATTATCCGTTCCTCAGGGTGTAATCGGTCTGATGACACGTATGGGCATGGAAGTTGTTCTGGCTCATCCGGAAGGCTACGAAGTAATGCCGGAGGTTGAGGAAGTTGCCAGAAAGAACGCAGAGAAGTCCGGCGGTTCCTTCCGTGTATCTCACGACATGGCTGACGCATTTAAAGACGCTGACATCGTTTACCCGAAGAGCTGGGCTCCATTCGCAGCAATGGAAAAGAGAACGAACCTTTACGGCGAAGGCGATACAGAAGGCATCAAAGCTCTGGAGAAAGAATTACTGGCTCAGAACGCAGACCACAAAGACTGGTGCTGTACAGAAGAGCTTATGAAGACTACAAAGGATGGCAAGGCCCTGTACTTACACTGCTTACCGGCTGATATCAACGACGTAAGCTGTGTAGATGGTGAAGTAGAAGCTTCCGTATTCGATCGTTACCGCGATCCGTTATACAAAGAAGCAAGCTTCAAGCCATACGTAATCGCCGCTATGATCTTCCTTGCCAAGTTTGAGAATCCACAGGAAATCTTAAAGAAGCTGGAAGAAAGAAACACGCCACGCGTATTCAAATAAGAAGAATATGAATCCGGGCGCACCCGCTGCCAGCGAGTAGCAGGTGCGTCCTTTTTTGGATTTTATATAAAACCGGTGGAGGGTTTATTCAATGGATAAGAAGAAAAGAATTGTCATTGCCCTGGGCGGCAACGCCTTAGGCAACACACTGCCAGAACAGATGACGGCAGTTAAAATCACCGCGAAAGCGATCGTAGACCTGATCGAGGAAGGCTGCGAGGTCGTCGTTGCACACGGCAACGGACCTCAGGTCGGCATGATCAACAACGCTATGAGCGCGCTGAGCCGTGAAGATCCGTCTCAGCCTAATACTCCTCTCTCCGTCTGTGTTGCCATGAGCCAGGCTTACATCGGCTATGACCTGCAGAACGCACTGAGAGAAGAGCTGTTAAACAGAAAACTAACGGATATTCCGGTCACTACCATGATCACACAGATCCGTGTAGATGCGGAGGATCCTGCATTTAACGCACCTTCCAAACCGATCGGCCATTTCATGACAGAGGAACAGGCTAAGATTGCGGAAGAAAAGTACGGATATATCATGAAGGAAGACGCAGGCCGCGGCTACCGCCGTGTCGTTGCATCTCCAAAGCCCGCCGAAATCATTGAGATCGGTGCGATCCGCTCCCTCGTGGACTCCGGACAGCTGGTCATCGCCTGCGGCGGAGGCGGTATCCCGGTTACTTTAATCGGAAACCATTTAAAAGGCGCAAGCGCCGTAATTGACAAAGACTTTGCAAGTGAACTGCTGGCGGAAGAACTGGACGCTGATTTCTTAATCATCTTAACCGCAGTAGAAAAGGTCGCTATCAACTTCGGAAAACCGGAAGAGAAATGGTTGGACGATATCACAACAGACGATGCCAGAAAGTATATGGACGAAGGCCATTTTGCGCCGGGCTCCATGCTTCCGAAAGTGCAGGCTGCTGTGAAATTCGCAGATTCCAAAGATGGGCGCAACGCACTCATCACTCTGCTTGAAAAAGCAAAAGAGGGAATCCTGGGGAAAACCGGTACTCGCATTCATCAGTAAATTTTCTGCCGGGAAACCGCGATCCGGTTTCCCGGAGTACTTCCAATAACCTAAGGAGGAACTCTCTCTATGAAACAGTCAAGTAAAGAATACGCTTCTATATTTCAGTTGGACGGCATCCCAAAATTCTCCCAGGCACTGCCGTTAGCACTTCAGCACGTGGTAGCCATGATCGTTGGCTGCGTTACTCCAGCCATTATTGTATCCAACGTTGCAAACCTTTCCACCGCAGACCGGGTTATCTTAATCCAGGCTGCTCTTGTCGTATCCGCACTTTCCACATTACTGCAGCTTTTCCCCATCGGTAAAAAGAACGGGATCCATCTCGGAGCCGCTCTGCCGGTTATCATGGGCATCAGCTTCGCTTACGTGCCCAGCATGCAGTCGATCGCAGCGGACTACGGCGTTCCTGCTATTTTAGGCGCTCAGATCGTCGGCGGCGTTGTCGCCTTCATTGTGGGTGCTTTTGTCATGCAGATCCGTAAGTTTTTCCCGCCGCTTATTACGGGTACCGTGGTCTTCACCATCGGCTTATCCTTATATCCGACGGCAATCAATTACATGGCCGGAGGTACCTCCAGCCCTACATACGGTTCCTGGCAGAACTGGGCGATAGCATTTTTAACACTTGCCGTGGTTACTATACTGAACCATTTCGGCAAAGGAATCTTTAAGCTCGCTTCGATCCTGATCGGCATCATCGTCGGCTATGTTGTCTCACTCTTCTTTGGCATGGTCGATTTCGCCAGCATCGGTTCCGCGGCAGCCTTCCAGGTTCCCCAGCCTCTTCATTTTGGAATCATGTTTGAACCGTCTTCCTGTATTGCCATTGCAATCCTGTTCGCCATCAACTCCATACAGGCGATCGGCGACTTTACGGCAACTACCAGCGGTTCTATCGACCGTGAACCAACCGATAAGGAACTTCAGGGCGGCATCATGGGCTACGGCGTCACCAATATTCTCGGCGCCCTGCTCGGCGGCCTCCCCACCGCAACCTACAGCCAGAACGTCGGTATCGTTACGACGACAAAGGTTGTCAACCGCTGTGTCCTGGGTCTTACCGCTGTCATTCTCCTTGCAGCCGGTTTAATTCCGAAGTTCTCCGCATTGCTCACCACCATTCCCCAATGTGTTCTGGGCGGCGCAACCGTATCGGTTTTTGCTTCTATCGCCATGACCGGTATGAAGCTCGTTATGTCAGAAGAGATGACTTACCGCAACTCTTCTATCGTAGGACTTGCCGCAGCGCTCGGCATGGGTATCTCCCAGGCCACCGCAGCACTTTCCACATTCCCCAGCTGGGTAGTCACCATCTTCGGCCGTTCACCGGTCGTAGTCGCTACCATCGTGGCGGTCCTGCTGAATATTATCCTTCCGAGAGAAGGGAAAAAAGCGAACCAGAAATAAAATCATTGATATCAGCCCCCCCTGTGACCAGTAAATGGCACAGGGGGTTTTCGTCACTGAAACACGCAGTATGAAAGCAGTTTTACGAAGGCAAACACACCATCCCCCCATGTGATTGAAACAAAGACCGGAGACATATGGATAGAAAAAAACTTATCAATCAAAGCATTGACTATATCATACAGCATTTGGATGAGGATTTATCGCTTGATACCGTAGCAGCTCATTTCTTTCTGTCAAAATACCATTTCAGCCGGATATTCAAGGAAGAAACCGGTGAAAGTGTTTACTCGTTTATCAAACGCTGTAAGGTGGACCAGAGTGCTGTCGATATGAAATTGAATCCAAAGAAAGCAATTACAGATATCGGCTTAGATTATGGATACAGTTCATCCAATTACAGCACGGTATTTAAAAAGCGCCTTCATACCTCCCCCACGATATTTAAACAGTCCATACCGGTTCACGGCGAACTGTTTCTGCAATTTCATTACTGTCCCTGTCCCATGCTTGCGGAGGTGGATAGGTTAGAGACAAATACATGGTGCCAGTGTACGACAGGGTACAGCAAAATCCTTTTTGAACGAGCGTTTGCCTGTAAGGCTGACGTGGAATTACTGAAAAGTATAAAAATGGGCGATAGCATATGCCTTATGAAAATCATTCTCCATGACCCTGTCTTTTAATATCACAGGCGCGCTTTCCTATGATATGTAAATAACGATACGCCGAATGGAAGCCCCACCGTATAATAGTTGGCTGGTTTCCGTCCGGCGTACCGCTGTTTTCAATTATTTTTCTCAATTAAACGGCTGTTTTCGCAGCCTTCATCTTTTTTTCCGAATCGTTCATGCAGTACACAATCGCCACAAGGGTAGCGGCCATGCATATTGCGCACAGAGGCCAGATGATGCTGTAATCGCCTGTGATATCAAAGAGGAGCGATACTAAAACCGTACCGATCACTCCGCCGAACCGGTTGACGGAAACCACCGTTCCGTAAATCGGGCCATAGTCCCTGGTTCCGAATATTTTACTGGTCAGCAGAGCCGGGAGAACCGATGTTATACCGGAGGCCAGTCCATAGAGAACGATCAGTAAGTAGATGAACGTCTTATTGCCCGCCATAATGAAGCACAGGAAGGCCAGTACCCCGACGACACAGATATAAATGCTTCCGATTTTTTCACCGAACCGGTCTATAATATATCCCAGTAAAAGCTTACCGCCAATAGCCACCGCCATGTAAGCGGACAGTACTTTAGCGGCAACTGCGCTTCCATACCCGATATCAGTTAAATACGCCGGCAGCTGTAATGCGGCGCCTGTTGCAAAGGTCATCGCAAATATGGAAAGCATAAAGATATAGAAAGCAGGACTTCTGCGTGCTTCCGCCAGAGTAAAACCGACCGGCGCCGGCTTCTTTGCCGCGGCCTGTTCCCCTACCGGCTCGTCAGCGCCCAGTGGCTGGAGATTCTTGTCCGCCGGTGTGGAACGCACGATGAAGATAGTACACGGAATCATGACAGCCAGCATAATAAGGCCTACAATTTTGTCCGACATACGCCATCCCATGCTGGAAATCAGGCGTTCCACGATCGGGCTGAATATAACGCCGCCGACGCTGATTCCGAGAGAAGCCGTGCTGACTGCAAATCCGCGGCGTTTTTTAAACCAGGCCGTCAGCAGGATGGAGTTTGGCAGTACTGTATTTCCAGTGAAGAAGACGCCCTTTACGGCCGCCAGAACCAGAATAGATACCATGTTCGGCATGAAACCGCGGCCGATGGTGCAGAGCGCCGTCATGGCGGTACAGATTGTCAATACGACTCTGGCGTCGTACTTCTTATACATCTTTCCCCAGAACGGAGCAGTCAGCACCGCTCCGACCGCCATGAGAACGCTCTGCAGTGAAAGCATAACACGGGGAACCTCCAGTTCCTGATACATGGGCACCATATAGAGAGAGGCGACCTGCATCACCAGCACATGCACCGTCATGTTCATCAAAAAACAAACCACTAAAATATACCATGCGTAATGAATCTTTTTCTTCGAAGCCTGATTTTCCATTTACCCTTCCTCCTGTGTCTTTCTGCTCTGTTTCTCCAGCCAGCTGACAGCGGCATACGCATACGCCGCCGCACCGACAGGCAGACATTTTTCATTAAACTGTACCTTTGGATGGTGCTGGCCGTACACCTCTTTTTCCTCGATTCTTGCCCCCAGCACAAGGAATGACGCCGGAACCTGCTGTGCAATGAACGAGAAATCTTCCGATCCGGGGAAAGATTTGTCTACAAAACGAACCTGTTTCTCTGAAAACAGCTGACAAAGACTGTCCTTTATCTCTGCAGCCAGTTCCCTGTCACAGACCATGGGCACAGCGTAGGCCGGCTCAAAGCTGACCTTTGCACTGCCCCGGAACGCGCCAGCAACGCCTTCACAGATTTCCTGCATTCTGGCGCGCAGCTTCTCTCTGACCTCATTGTCGAAAGTTCTGATGGTTCCCTGCATCTTCACCTCTTCCGGAATCACGTTGAAGGTAGTTCCTCCATGAATGCTGCCGATGGTCATGACTCCAATCTCTCCTGCCTTCAGCTCACGCGCCTGAAGTTCCTGAAGAGCAGTATGGATATGACATGCAATGGCGATCGGATCAACGCCTTCATCAGGACGGCTTCCGTGGCAGCCTTTCCCCGTCACCGTGATAGTGAAGGAATCGCTGGAAGCGGCCGTCGGTCCCTGAAATGCCAGAACAGCGCCTGCCGGAACCCCGGAATTCACATGAAATGCCAGCGCCGCGTCCACGCCGGGATTCTCAAGAATTCCGGCATCAATCATGGCCCGCGCCCCGCATAAGGTCTCTTCCCCTGGCTGGAACATAAGTTTTACCGTACCTTTTAACTCGTCCTCGTGCTCCTTTAAGATCTGTGCGGCTCCCAGCAGCATGGCAGTATGTAAGTCATGGCCGCAGCAGTGGGCTGCTCCCGGATTCTGTGATGCAAACGGCAGCCCGCTCTCCTCTTCCATGGGCAGCGCATCCATATCGGCCCGCAGAAGCAGCGTCTTTCCCGGAATGCCTGCCAACGCGCATACGCCGCCGCCCATTCTCTGCGGCTCATACCCCATCTCTTTCAGCCGGTTATACACGTAATCCACCGTATGCTCCTGATTCATCCCCACTTCCGGCTTTGAATGCAGCACTCTTCTGTCTTTCACAATAACGGGAGCGAGTTCTTTCGCTCTATCCATATAAGACATTTTCTTCCCCTCCATTTATTCAATATTTTAATATTTATTATGCATATTATTTATTAAATGTCAAGTAAATATTTTTAATATTTATTATTTTATTATGATGATTGAATAAATATCCTTGCGTTTAAAATCTCCGCCTGATATAATAAAGCGGTCAAGGTGGTGATCAATCATGAGCTGTAAAGCAGCCTTAATTTCTTCCGCGGAACACTGTGACTACATCCGCGGAATTATGAAAAATATCGAATTGAATTATGAATTAGATTACGTAGTATGTCCTTCCTTTCAGGATCTGCCAAAGGTTTTTGCAGAGATTCAGAATCAGTATGACGCATTCTGCACGACGGGAGCATTTGCGAGAGAAGCAATCCTGCGGACACACGGCGCGGCAGAGAAGCCCTTCGTCAGCATTTCCGAATCGCCCGCCGAATTCTATCAGATCCTGTTTCATCTTCTATATGAAGACCGTACCTGTGATCTTTCCAGGATTGTATTTGACCACTCTCTCTGGATTCCCGGGCTTGAGGTCATTACAGCCCTCGATTATGCAAAGGGCAGCGCGCGGTTCGACGATAAAAAGCGCATGGAATTTCTGGCCCGCTTTTCTCTCGAAGAGCTTCTGGACGTGGACCGCATCATTGTGGAAAATGCTAAGGCACGGTGGGCAGACGGCGCCTTTGATCTTATCATCTGCCGTCACAGCTATGCCTACGCATTTTTAAAGGATAACGGCATCCCGTGTAAATTCGCGTATCCCACGCCGGATAATGTGATCGATTCGCTGGTTCACTTACAGGATGAGCTGAGCCTGATGCAGATGAACGATAATCTGCCTGGCGTCGTCTATTTAACCAGCCCCTCCATGCAGTCTGCTTCCGCGGAGGACATCATTCCGGAGAGCATTGAGCTTCAGAAGTGTCTGTTGGACTTCGATCAGGAATATACGACTGGACTGATGATGAAAAAGGCCCTGGGAGGATTTGAACTCTACACGACCAGACGTACGCTTCAGAGGATCACCGATAACTTCACCCAGTGCCGGCTCTGCACCTACATGCTTGGAAGGCTGGGAATGGAGCTGTCCGTAGGATACGGTATCGGCCGCGACGTCATGAGCGCCCGCACCCACGCTTTAGAGGCATACAATCTCTCAGTGAAAAGCGGAAAAAGCTATGTGATCGGCTGCTCAGGCAGTGTGCCAAGAGCGTTGGAAGATGCCGGCGTTCCTGCCGAAGAGGAGGTTTCCGAAAAGCTGAAAAAAGCGTCTCAGGATACAGGACTGTCCGTGATGACGCTGCAGCGTATACGTTCTGCAATAAATCTCCAGGGAGATTCTGACATCACAACGCAGGACCTGGCAGGCACCCTGCAGGTCACTGTAGCCAATGCAAACCGTTTCGTCAATCATCTTCTGTCCGCAGGCTATGCGGAGGTAGTCGGAGAAAAGAAGGCGCCGCTGCGCGGACGTCCCACCCGGGTCTACCGTATCGAACTTTAGAACATTTCTTCTAACCAGGAATCTCTGTTTAAAAAATAGAGATTCCTGGTTTTTTATTTATATTTATTATTTATTTTATAAAATACCCTTGATTTTATTTAATAAATATATTAAAATATTTTCAAATGTACTAAGGGGGAAACAATTATGGCTACAGAAAAAACAGGAGCTGATCAGGAGAAGCTGCAAAAGAAAGATATTATCGCCTATGGGGTCGGCGGCTTTGCAAGCACGCTTCCCAACCAGTTCCGCACCCAGTTCGGAATGAATTTTATGACAGACATGGCAGGCCTGCCGATTGGACTGGTGGGCACCTGCTCCATGTTAATGTCCATATGGGATGCAGTGAACGATCCATTGATCGGTAAAATTGTGGACAACACCAACACCAGACGGTGGGGCAAATACCGTCCTCACATGATCTTCGGCGCCATCGGCCTGGCCGTCATGATTCTGCTGCAGTTTTCCGTCCCTCCGCTGTCCTCCCGCGGACTAATCATCTATTACTGCGCCGTCATGATGCTGCTCTCCGTCTTTTTTACTCAGTTTACCGTGCCGTGGCAGGCACTGAACAGCGTGCTGTCCCATGACGCTCATGAGCGGAATCTGCTCCTCACCTCAAGACAGCTTTCCGGAGCGGTAGCCACTTCCGCAGTTGGACTCTTCACAATTCCCGTTATTACACATTTTAAAAATGCCTCTGCTGGATGGTTCTGTTCCGCTGCCATCGTGGCCATTCTGTGCGTCATTACGGCTTTTCTCGCAGCGAATGCAGCAAAAAAGAAGGATTATTACATGTCCATTGCAACGCCTCCAAAGCTCAGCTGGCGCAGACAGTCCAACGTTGTCTTTAAAAATCCCGCTGTTCTCTGCAACAGCCTGATGCTGGGCATGGTCAATCTCGGAATCTCGATCAATGCAACAATCAGTCTGTACTACATAAAATATGTGGTTGGCAGTCTTTCGATCCTGGCCGTCATCTCCGCCATACAGATATGCGTCAACCTGGTTCTGGTTCCATTTCTTCCCTCTCTCATGAGACGCTTCGGGAAGATCGCCATGCTGAGAATCAGTATGCTTCTCCAGTTTATCTCCGCGGTGATTCTGCTTGTGCTGCGTGAAAACGCAGTCTTATGGCAGGTGGTAATCATGAGCCTCTTCACCACAACCGGGCTGACCTTTTCCAATATCTGCTGTTTTGCAATGATTCCTGACTGCACCGATTATACCGAACTCCATTTCGGCTGTGCACAGGCCGGTTTTATCAATGCTTCCAGCACCTTTGTTCGGAAATTCTGCGGTTCCTTCTCTACTCTGATCGTCGGCAGCCTGCTGGCGTTCACAGGATATGCCGCCAACGTTCCAGTTTCAGTAAAAAGCGTCCATATGATTCTTGCCATAAAAATAGCCATTCCCATACTGACTCTGCTGGCAGTCCTGGTTTTGTCCTGTTTTTACCCCATAACAGCCGGATATGCCGTCAAAATGAGAAAAGTGCTGAAGAAAAAGCACTGCCTCGAAAACAAGCAACGCGGATAAAAAGAAGGGTTTTGCAGATGCTGCTGCAAAACCCTTCTTTTACTGATTCTGTCAAGTTCAGAGTGCGCTCCCCTTAGATGGAACAAACAGCGAAGACATGTCTGCGCCTTCCAGCTCCAGCAGCTTTATCTTCGCATCAATTCCGCCTGCGTATCCCGTCAGACTTCCGTTCGATCCCACGACACGGTGGCACGGGATGATAATCGAGATGGGATTGTGCCCGACCGCTCCGCCCACCGCCTGTCCCGACATGGTGGGCCTGTTTAACATCACAGCCATTCGTTTCGCGATATCTCCGTAGGTGATCACGCTGCCATACGGAATTTCGCAGAGAATCTCCCATACCTTCTGCCGGAATTCGCTGCCCACAGGCGCCAGGGGCAGTTCCGAGGCCAACGGTTTCTCCCCTGAAAAATACCGGTTCAGCCACTGTTTCGCGGCGCTGAACACCGGCACATCATCATTTTCTGTCATGCTGCCTGCAATCGCACCGCCATAATACTTCTGTCCCTCCAGCCACAGACCGGTCAGCTTCTCTCCATCGGAGGCCAGGGTTATCACTCCCACAGGTGACGGACAGGCCGTCGAATAATACATAGGTAATCCCCCTTTGTTTTCATATAATCAACATCCGGTAATTTTACGGAGATCGGCCGGGAAGACGATTCCCGCCTGGCGTCTCGCCTCATCCATCACACGCAGTTCCATCAGGGAACATTCGTTGTCTTCCCGAACTCCTTCCCCGGTCTCAATCATGCGGAGCCAGTCCTTTACTTCTCCATCCAGGCTGTGCTCCGGAGGAAGATCAATAACCGTTTCCGCATTGCCTTTTCTGTCATAGAAAACCACGCTGCAGATATTCGTAATATTGTCGATCACCAGAGTCCCGTCTTCGCCCTGAATCTGACTTGGAAGGCGGTTATTGGTTATTTTGGAGTAGAGAAGTTCCGCCTGCATGCCATCGTAGGAGGCCAGGATGGTACCCGCTCCTTCCACACCGTTGGAGAGAAGCAGGGAATCTGCGATAATCTTCTTCGGCATACCAAACAGCCGTACCAGCGGATGGACGCAGTAGACTCCGATGTCCATCAGAGCGCCGTTGGAAAACACCGGGTTGAATGCATTTTCAATGATTCCTTCCTTAAACTTATCGTATCGAGAGGAATATTTCGCATACTGGAAGCTGGCCCTCCGGATCGTCCCCACCATCGGAAGCACCTCTCTCAGCCGCAAAAATCCTTCCTCATGGACCGAACGCATGGCTTCCATAAGAACTGCGCGGTTCTCTCCCGCAATCCGGACCAGTTCCTTAAGCTCCGCCTCATTGGAGGTTATGGTCTTCTCACAGAGCACATGTTTTCCATGGGACAGCATCAGCGCCGCCTGTTCGTAATGAAGGCTGTTAGGGCTGGCGATATAGACTGCATCTACATCCTCCGCTTCCGCAACCTCCATTAAATCCGTACACCACCGCTCCGCTCCGTGTTTCATGCAAAACGCCTCCGCCGTCCCCCTGTTTCTGGAATAAACCAGGCTGCAGTTGATCCCGTCACACGCCTGGACCGCCTTCATAAACCAGTCCGCCACAAAATTTGTTCCTATGGTTGCACATCGTATCATATGTCAATTCCTCCTGCCATTTCTATTCATCCATTATAGCGAAAGAGAGGGACAATTGCAATGCGAACGGATTACAATAACCGCACGGCAAAGTCTTTCACGAATCTTTGGCCTATGGTACAATGGATTCACAGGATTATGGCCGGAGAGCTTCGTCCGGCTGTATAAAGTCTGAAAGAAAAAGGGAGGGATATCATGTGGCATAAATGCGGGAAGAAGTTACTTTCATTCAATTGATATGCTTTACTTTGAGGAGATTATTTATGACAAATAAGGAAATACTGGAAATAGCATTAGAACAATCCGCAGTCGACTGCAGCTGCAGCGCGGAAGATTTTTTGCAGGCAGAAAACCGGGTTGTACTGTCGAAACCGCACAGAAACGCGAGAAAATATCTGCCTCTGCCGCTGGAATGTGACCTAGTATCCTACGGCAATAACATTGTAGCTCAGGTGAGTGAACGGCTGGCCGGCATTGTTAGCGTCTACATAGAAAAATATCCAGTTGAGCATTGTTTTGAGACGCCTAATATAAACGCTTTAAACGACTCTCTGGCCGCTTACGATTTAAAGGTATGCTTTATGGCAGAATACTTTCTGCCTGATCTGACACAACTGAAGGAGCTGCCCTGTGAATTCGAGACAAGAGTCCTGCATAAAGGCGATTTTTCTGATCTGTATACGGAGGAATGGAGCAACGCCCTATCCAGCGAAAACAGAGGGTTCGATGTTCTTGGCGTGGGAGCCTACGATCACGGCAGGCTAATCGGACTCGCCGGCTGCTCTGCCGACTGTGAAACCATGTACCAGATCGGGATCGACGTTCTTCCCGCTTACAGACGAAAAGGGATCGCGGCCGCATTGACCAGCAAACTGGCGCTGGAAATCATCGCTTTGGGGAAAGTTCCCTTTTATTGTGCCGCATGGTCCAACTTAAAGTCCGTCCGCAACGCAATAAAATGCGGTTTTCGGCCGGCCTGGGTAGAACTGACTGCCAGAAACAGTGAATTCGTGGACAACATAAATGGCCTGAAATAAACCATGGGGACCGTGTGCGCCGGAACACTCCGGCGGGCACAGTCCCCATGAGCCGTTACTGGCGCAGCAAAAAATCCCTGACGTGATCCTTCACAATCTGATAGGACTCGTCATCTCCATATTTGATATTGATACACTGCCTTCCGGTTTTACAGGCAGGTACCATTCTGGCTATGTTGGTTACATATCCTTCCTCTGAAAAATGGATAGAAAAATGATTTTTGGCTGCGGAGACAGCAATATATCCGTCCTTCATTTTTTCACCCGCCAGCCACATTGGCATTGAAAAGCATATTTTAGAATCGATCTGCGGATACTGTTCGCGCATGAATCCGATGAAATCGCTGACATACTTTTTTCCATTTTCACTTAAGTTATCTGTGTATTCTGTTACCGAACTGGCGCTCATGGGCAGACCTCCATTTTGGAATGTATTTTATGGTTATGCAAAAGCCCGGCGCCTTCCCCGCAGTTTTCCTCCACAGTTTCAGCCGCCGGGCCAAAGTGTTTCTTTCTTAAAGCAGAATCATCCGGGCCTCATACGGTCTTAAAATCTCGTCATTCTCTCCATCCTGATAATTGCACAGGAGCCGTTTTTTTCCTTCCCACATCTCCTTTAAAGGGCACCAGGTTTCACTGCCGAAGAAATTGCAGAGTACCAGCAGGCGGACGCCTTCCCATTCTCTCACGTATGCAAATATATTCGGATCGCCCTCCAGAAGCAGTTGGAAGCTTCCATGTACAAAGACAGGATACTCTTTCCTTAAACGAATCAGTCTCTTATAATAATGGAAGACCGATTGAGGATCCGCCAGTTCTCCTTCCGCGTTGATTTCCCCGTAATTCCCATTGATCCGGATCCAGGGAGTTCCATCTGTAAATCCGGCTCCCTCGCCGCAGTTCCACTGCATCGGCGTTCTGGCATTGTCCCGCCCTTTGGCATGGATGGACCGCATGATCTCCTCCTCGGAATACCCGGCTTCCAGACGTTCCTCATACATATGAAGCGTCTCGATGTCCCGATACTCTCCGATCTCATAGTCCGTGTTCGTCATGCCCAGTTCCTCTCCCTGGTAGATATAGGGCGTTCCCTGCATACCGTGGAGAACCGTGGCCAGCATCTTAGCCGACTCCACACGATACTCCTTGTCATTACCCCACCGCGATACGATCCGCGGCAGATCGTGATTGTCCCAGAAAAGGCTGTTCCAGCCGCTCCCCTGCAGCTCACACTGCCATTTGTTTAAAACTTCCTTGAGTTTTACGAAAGGAAGGGGCGCCAGATCCCATTTCTCCCTGCCCGGTACGGAATCCAGCATAATGTGCTCAAACTGGAATACCATGGAGAACTCGCTTCCATCCGGCGCACTGTAGAGCTTTGCACGCTCCGTATCGGCGCCCCAGCACTCGCCTACGGTGACACAATCCCCTTTCTGGAACGTCTCCCGGCTCAATTCCCGGATAAATTCATGAAGGCGCGGTCCATTGCCCGTAATCTTTAAGTCCGGTTCCTTGGCGATCTGATCGATGACGTCTAAGCGGAAGCCGCCCACGCCTTTGTCCATCCACCAGCGGATCATCTCGTAGATTTCCCTCCGTACTGCTTCATTTTCCCAGTTTAAATCCGGCTGTTTGACGGAGAACTGATGAAAATAGTACTGTGACAGTTCCGGTACCCACTCCCATGCCGGGCCGCCGAAGCAGGCTCTCATGTCATTGGGAAGAACGCCCTCCTCACCGTCGCGCCAGACGTAGTAGTCATGGTATGGATTATCCTTACTCTTCTTCGCCTCTAAAAACCACCGGTGTTCATCCGATGTATGGTTTAAGACCAGATCCATGATGATCTTAATCCCATGCTCTCCCGCCTCTTTAATCAGGCGTTCCATGTCCTGGAGGCTGCCGAACAGCGGATCAATATCCTGATAATCTGAGATATCATACCCGTTGTCGTCCTGAGGTGACTTACACACAGGTGAAAGCCAGACGGCATCGATCCCCAGTTCCTCCAGGTAATCCAGTTTTTCTATGATTCCGTTCAAGTCTCCGATTCCGTCCCCGTCGCTGTCCTTAAAGCTTCTGGGATATATCTGATAGATCACCGATGTTTTCCACCATTTTTGCTCATTTCTGTCTGCCATAGTCTTTCCATTTCCTCCAGCGTATCATTACTTCCATACACACTCACTTTGCAGCGTAAACCCTCCGTTTTACAGGTGCCAGATATCCTTATTGTACTCCTCGATGGTTCTGTCTGAAGAGAAGTATCCGGCCTTCGCAATATTAACCAGGGACTTGCGGGCCCAGGAACGCTCATCCTCGTAATCCGCCAGCATCTGCTCTTTCACCGCAATGTATTCTCTCAAATCCAGAAGTGTCATAAACCAGTCTTTGGAAACCAGTTCTTTATAAAGCCTTCCTAAATTAACCGGATCACCGGTTAAGATCATCTTTTTGCTGATGATAAAGTCCACCAGCTCCTCCACGAGGCTGTCGCTCTCATAAATCTTTCTGGAGCAGTAACCGCTGGTTTCATAGAGCTTAATAACCTCATCGGAGGATTTTCCGAAAATATAGATGTTATCGTCGCCCACAAGCTGATGAATCTCCACATTGGCGCCATCCTCGGTTCCCAGAGTCACCGCGCCGTTTAACATAAACTTCATGTTGCCGGTTCCGGACGCCTCCTTGGAAGCCAGGGAAATCTGCTCGGAAATGTCGCAGGCCGGAATCAGCTTCGCAGCTTTGCTCACATTGTAATTTTCCACCATCACGACCTTTAAGTACGGGCTCACTTCCGGATCGCTGTCGATCAGCTCCTGCAGACAGAGAATTAAATGGATAATATCCTTGGCAATCGTATAGGCCGGGGCAGCCTTAGCTCCGAAAATCATGGTAATGGGACGCTTCGGCAGATTGCCCTTCTTAATCTCCAGATACTTATAAATTGCGTAAAGCGCGTTCATCTGCTGGCGCTTGTATTCGTGGAGACGCTTCACCTGGATATCGTAAATGGAATTTTCGTCAATCTCGACTCCCTGGGTACTCTTCAAATACTTCTTTAAGTCCAGCTTTGCATTCTGCTTAATCTGGCGGAGACGGTCCAGAACTGCCTCGTCCTCCTGATACACAAGGAGTTTTTCCAGCTCCTCCGCGTGAATCTTATAGCCGGATCCGATCAGCTCCTCAACATAGGAAGCCAGCTCATGGTTGCAGTGCAGCAGCCATCTGCGGAACGTGATGCCGTTCGTCTTATTATTGAATTTTTCCGGGTAAATATCGTAAAACGGCTTCAGCTCTGATTCCTCGAGAATCTGTGTATGAAGAGCCGCAACGCCGTTGACGCTCTGCCCGTAATGGATATCGATATGAGCCATATGAACGCGTTCCTGCTCGTCGATGATATAGACCTTCTCATCGTGGAAATCGCGTCTCACCCTCTTATCCAGCTCCCGGATAATCGGCATCAGCTGCGGAACCACTTTTTCCAAATAGGAAGCCGGCCATTTTTCCAGAGCCTCTGCCAAGATGGTGTGGTTGGTGTACGCACACGTCTTTCTCACCACATCGATGGCTGTGTCGATGTTAAAGCCTCTTGCCATCAGGAGGCGGACCAGTTCCGGAATCACCATGGTCGGATGGGTATCATTGATCTGAATAACTACATGCTCATGGAGATGGTAGAGATCAAATCCGCGCTCTTCCGTCTCTTTTAAAATCAGCTGAGCCGCGTTGCTCACCATGAAATACTGCTGGTAGATGCGCAGAAGCTGTCCCTTCTCGTCGCTGTCGTCCGGATAGAGGAAGAGGGTTAAGCCCCGCCGGATATCTTCTTTATCGAACTCGATTCCGTCATGGATGATGGATTCGTCCACCGAGTCTAAATCGAATAAATGGAGGGAATTCTTTCCGCCTTTGTAGCCTGGCACGTCAATGTCATACATGGTGGAGGTCACGGTAAGATCCTTAAACGGCACTTCAAACCGAACATCCGTCCTTGTCAGCCAGTCGTCCCCGGTCATCCACGGGTTCTTCTCTTCCCTCTGCTTATGGTCTGCAAAGGTCTGTTTAAAGAGGCCGTCATGGTAATTTAAGCCCACGCCGTCGCCCGGCAGCTCAAGCGTCGCAATCGAGTCGAGGAAGCAGGCCGCCAGCCTTCCGAGGCCGCCATTTCCCAGTGATGGCTCTGTCTCCGCCTCTTCGATATCCGCAATATCGATTCCGTGCTTCTTTAAGACTTCCGCCGTCTCATCAAACAGGCCGAGGTTGATCAAGTTGTTGGAAAGCAGCTTTCCAATTAAAAATTCCGCCGAAATATAATAGAGCTTCCTGCTGCCCGCATTCTTTTTTAGATCCTTCATCCTGCCCTTTACAATGGTAAGAAGCGCATGGTAGATTTCCTCCATACAGGCTTCCTCAAGAGTTTTTCCAAATCTTTCGCCCAGAACTTTATTTAATTCCTGTTCCATCATCATCGATTCTCCTTTACTTATACTTTTTCCAAAGCTTCATATACACGGAGGATTTCACCCACACTCCACGCCTGGGCAAAACAGCCCTTCGAAGAAACGGGATTTTTCCCGTCATAAATCTCAGGAAGCTGCCCGGCGCATCCTTCCCGCATGGCGCCTTCCAAAACCTCCAGCTGGCGGCATACTTCCGCCTTCGCCTCCCTGCTGTACCCATGTACCTTCAGATATGCGAGGTAGTATCCGCCCAGCGGAAACATCCAGACCGTACCCTGATGATACGCCAAATCCCTGTCAAGCTGACTGCCTCCGTAAAATGGACTGAACTCCTTCTCATCCTCAGAGAGAGTTCTCAGTCCATAAGGAGTATACAACTTTTCCGCCACAGTTTCCACCACCTGTTTCTCTTTTTCCGGTGAAAGCATGGAAAAAGTCATGGAGACCGCCCAGATCTGGTTACAGCGGATTTGATTGTCAGCGGCCGCTCTGCCGCCGTCTTCTGTCCCGGAGATCACATCTTTTAAGCAGTGTTTTTCCTCCAGCCAGAATTTTTCATTAAAAGACTGTTTTACAAGCTCCGCCAGACGGCCGCAGCGAGCGGCGGAAGCGGCTGTACCGGCGGCCGCTGTGTCATCGGACGACGCGGCGATCCCGCCCAATCTCTCCATAATCCGCAGCGCATTATACCAGTAAGCGTTAATCTCTACCGGTTTCCCGTGGCGTGGTGTGGGAAGTATGTCGCCAATCCGCACATCCATCCAGGTTACCTGGTCGAAGCCCTTTCCCGCTGCGATCAGCCCGTCTTCATCCATGTGAATACCGAACTCCGTCCCTTCCTCATACCGCTTCACGATATGCTCCATGACCGGATAGCACTCTCTTACAAAGGATATGTCATTTGTCCTCTCAAAATACAGATAAACGCTGTTGATAAAAAGAAGCGCCGCATCCACCGTGTTATACATGGGCTCGCTGCCGCCTTCGGGGAAGAGATTCGGCATCAGCCCGTTCTTCTCCGCCTTCAAAAATGTCCTTAAAATGCTCTTTACCGTCTCGAACCGCCCCGTCGCCAGAGCGCATCCGCCCAGCGCGATCATGGTATCCCGGCCCCAGTCCTCGAAAAAAGGATATCCGGCCAGAATCGTATCTCCCCCTGTGGATTCCCGGCGGGCGATAAACTGTGCCGCGCTCTTAGCCAGCATGGAAGCTGCCTCAGACTGAAAACCGGCCTGTCTCTCCAGTTCCCGGCGATATCGGACCGCGCCTTCCAGTATGGCCTCCGCCGTTTCCGTCACCGGTTTGAGAGAGTAAACGATTTCCAGACTGGAACACGCCCCGGCGCCAGCCGTTAAGCTGACCCCATGGTTGGCCAGAGCCCTCCCGGTCTCCCTCCGTCCGTCACAGGCGTCATAAGCGTAGTAGTACGTCTCATAAACCGGTTCGAAGGCAGTCACAATGCCGTCTGTAGAAAAATAGAGGTCCAATCCCGCCGAACTGACCCGGCCGTCAGAACAGGAAAACGCCTGATCCATGTCCAGATCGTCCCCCTTCTTTACAAACTGCAGAAAAGGAACTACTAAAAGAGTACACGCCTCTCTCCTGTGATTCTGAATCTCATACCGGACGGCAATTGTATTCTCCCCCTGTTTCATGGCCGCGGTCTTTCTAACTTCGACTCCGGCCGTGTGGTACATCCACACGGGGCAATCCTCAAACTGAAAGGAGGACAGGCGGAGGTATCCGTCTTCCGGTTCCTTTCCGTCTGCAAACTCCTGGCTGGAGAGATATTCCGCGCCCTCTGCCGTAACCAGCCTCTCACGCAGCCTGTGAATCATGTGATACCTGTGATTCGGTGCCTTCGTGCAGGCCATAAAAAACGCATGGTCGTTGCGGGCGGCTGAGCCGATCACGGTTTCCGATGAAAAGCCGCCGAGCCCGTTGGTCAGCAGATAACAGTTCTCCTGGCCGCGCTCCAGTGTTTTAAAATCCTGTTTTCCATATACAAGCTTCATCGCGCTGCCTCCTGTTTCATCTCTGTTTTCCGTCCCATGATAACCGCGGAAACCGGCGGCAGAATCAGAAGGCCCGAATACGTCTCTCTCTGCGGCCGTCTCCACATCCCGCTGTCTCCATCCTTTAAAAATGCTTCCCACTCCCCTTCCGGAAGTGTCACCTTCACCGGACGGCGGCGGCTGTTGTAGGCGATAAAGAGCGTGTCACAGAGCCCCTCTCCCCTGTATCGGTTATCCACCTGGAAGCTGACGACGCCCTTTCGGTTTGCATTCTTCTTAAAAATGCGTTTTCCGGCTTCCTCCGATTTATCGCAGAGGCCCGGAAGGCATTTTCTCAGCGCAATCAGGTCTTTATAAAAATGAACCAGTTCTTCGAATTCATACGCCCGTTTATAGTCCAGGCGGTTCAAGGAAATGGGAGCTTCAAAGCTGTTGTCATCTCCCTCTTTTGTCCGCGCAAACTCTTCGCCCGAAAGGAAGAATAAGCGTCCCTGGCATGTAAAATACACAGAAACCGCCAGCTTATACGCCCGCATGACCTCCTCCGGTCTTTCATAAAAGCCTTTCCTGTCACAGCGGCTCATGTGCAGTGCCAGCGAGTGATCGTTGCGGGTCATGGAAAGGATCAGTTTATCCCAGAGCGTCAGGTTATCGTGGGCCGAAACGTAGCTTAAGACACGTTCCGGCGAACCAGCGTGGAATGCCCCTCCCCTGTCGCACCAGGCTGAAGCCGCGTGCATGATCTCCCGCTCCAGTCCTTCCCCGCCATTTACAAAACCGGGTTCCATGGCTTCGAACACGTGGCCCTTAACCGCATCCCTCGTGTTGTCGCAGAACATGGCGACGCGGGGATTCAGTCTCTTTTCATTTTCTTTCAAGGCCTGATGAAAGCCGGGTTCCATGGGCGTCTCGTTCGCAGCCCACGGCTCCCCGTAGATCAGCTTCTCACCCATGCCGTACCGCTTATCCAGCTCTTCCTGGATCCGGTTCATCAGTTCCGTCGGGAGCAGCCCCATTAAATCAAACCGAAAGCCGTCCATATGGTATTCCTCTGTCCAGTAAAGGACAGAGTCCAGGATAAATGACGCAGCCATCTCCCTCTCGGCGGCAAAATCATTGCCGCATCCGGAGCCGTCGGAAAGCGTTCCGTCTTCCTCCTGGCGGTAGTAATACCATGGCACAACCCGCTGGAAGGAAGAATCCGCCGAGTAGGTGTGGTTATAAACCACGTCCATGATGACCCGAAAACCGTTCCGGTGCAGCGTCTGCACCAGCTCCTTCAGTTCCTTTATCCGCACCTCCCCGCGGGCCGGATCGGTAGAATAGGAGCCTTCCGGCACATTGTAGCAGACCGGATCATAGCCCCAGTTAAACTGGTCCCGGTCTCCGGCCTCATCGACGGAGCCGAAATCATAGACCGGCATCAGCTGGATATGGGTAACGCCCAGCTCCTTTAGATACCGGATTCCGGTTGGGTGGACGCCATCCCCGAACAGGGTGGTATCCTCCACTGTAAACGCCCGGTACGTTCCCCTCAACTCCTCCGGAAATCCCGCGCTCCCGTCCCAGGAAAACTCCTTCACATGAAGCTCGTAGATAATGTCCTCGCGCTGCCTTTTCGGAGCCTGGTCCGATTCCCAGCCTTCCGGGTCTGTCTTTCCAAGCTCTACCGCCATACTGCGCCTGCTGTTGATTCCGCAGGCTCTTGCATACGGGTCCCCGGTCCGGCGCGTCTCATGGCCAATGCTCACATCATAATCGTAATACGTACCGTGAAGACATTCCTCCGTCCGGTACATCCATACGCCTTTCTCTCCCCGTTCCATGGAGACGGAGCGGATACAGCCGCTCTCGTCCCCATCCGGGTAGAGATGGAGCTCCACCCGGTCCGCGACCGGACTCCACAGCTTAAACACAGTCCCGTCACTGCCGCAGGCAGCGCCCAGATCATGGCCGTCATAGATGTAATTTTTCTTAAATGTGCTGTCCGCATAGAAGCGTTTCAGCTCTCTTGCTGTCATTTTCTTCGTCATAGTCATTCCTCAGCCTTCCTGATGCTGCGTTACCCTTTCACTGCACCGGACATGCCATTCACATAATACTTCTGCATACACAGAAACAGGATCGCAATAGGTATGGATATCAGCACCGCGCTGGCCGCAAAGCTGGTGTACCAGTTGTCAATATATTCCTTTTCCAGCATTCTCCATAAGCCGATCGCTATCGTATACTGGTCCGAATTGGCGCGGCAGATTACCTTTGCGAAGATAAAATCCACCCACGGCGAGATAAAGGAGGTCAGCACCGTGTAGATGATAATCGGTTTGCTTAATGGCAGTGTAATCTTTGAAAATATCTGCCAGCGGTTGCAGCCGTCGATTAAAGCCGCCTCGTCGATGGCGCGCGGAACCGTGTCAAAGAAGCCCTTGGCAATCTGAAATGTCAGTCCCGCGCCTCCGGAGTAACAGAGTATGAGCGCCAGGCGGATCAGATTGCCTTCTGTCAGTCCAAGAGCCTTCAGGATAAAATACACCGCCACCATGGACATGAAGCCAGGAAACAGACCCAGAATCATCGCCATGTTCATGTACGGCTTTCTCATACGGAACTTAAGCCGGGAGAGACAGTAGGATACCGCCAGCACATAGAACGTGGACAAAATGCAGGAACACACCGCGATGAACAGCGTATTGGCGAACATACGCGGGAAGTTTAAAATCGTCGTATCCGTGAAAAGCCTGGTATAGTTTGCCAGCGTATACGCCTTGGGAAAGAAGGTGGACACATAGGAGCCCTTTTCCGCACGGAAGCTGGTGAGCACCACCCAGATGATGGGAAACACCCAGACTGCCGCCAGAATGGCAAGAGCCGTGTGAACCAGGATATTATTTACCGTCTTAACCTGCTTTGCCGATCTCATTTTCTTCATATTAGAATGCCTCCTCATCTTTATAGGATTTGCTGTTGCGGTACGTGAGCAGCGCTCCCACGGCCAGAATGATAAACGTCAGGATACCGATGACTGCGCCGATGTTGTAATACTGTTTATCAATCGTCAGCTTATAGAGCCAGGTGACGAGAAGGTCCGTCTTGCCCGCCGTAGAGGCTAAATCCGTCACCGGATCGCCGCCGGATAATAAGTAGATGACATTGAAGTTATTGACATTGCCGGTAAATGTGGCAATCAGGTACGGCGTGGTGATGTAAAGCATATATGGAAGCGTGATCTTAAAGAAGGTCTGGAAGGCATTGGCGCCGTCCACTCTCGCTGCCTCGTATACGTCGGCCGGGATGCTCTGAAGGACACCGGTCAGCTGAAGCAGCGTATAGGGAACTCCCACCCAGATGTTGATGACGATAATGGTTACGCGGGCCCAGGTTGGATTGGTAAAAAACGGCAGGCTGGCATCAGCTCCAATCAGCCCGATATTTCTCAGGAGCACGTTAACGGCGCCGTTAGGCTGCAGCATCGTTCTCATAATCAGCAGCGATACGAACATGGGAACCGCGCAGGAAAGGACGAAACAGAACCGCCAGAAGCCTTTGGCCTTCGTCTCCTTCCGGTTGATGGCGATCGCAAGGATCATACCGAAGATATAGTTTGTGAAGGTGGCAAAAAACGCCCACACCAGAGTCCATGACAGGACTGACCAGAAGGTACTTCCCAGGATACTGCCGGAATCAAACAGCGCCCGGAAATTATCGAGGCCGACCCAGTCAAACAGGACCAGATGGTTGTCGATTTTGCTGTAATTGGTAAACGCCATGCAGATCATGAAGATCAGCGGCAGCACGGTAAAACCGAAGATAAAGGTCAGCGGCGGCGTCATGAAGAGGCGGTATAAATTTTCGTGGAGCAGACTCTTTAAATCTTCCGCGAAATTGTTCACATGCTTTCCCGCCTTATCGAGGCATTCCGCCTTATAGGCGCTCTTCACTGCGCCGTACCATGCGGCCGCCATGAGTACGGTCAGAAACAGCACCGCCACTCCATAGAGCAGGATCAGCACAGACTGGTCTCCCTTCGTGTATAAGTAGACCTGGTTCACCTCGTCCCAGACCACCTGCTGCCCCACGGTTCCAAGACTTCCCAGCATGGAGATGCAGTGAAAGCCGGTCATAATCATAAATACCACGTAAGCCGCTTCGATTGCCATGTAAATCAGGCCCTTGGCGACCTGTTTATGTACAATATTTCCCAGACCCATCAAAACCATGGACAGCTTCGTCTCTGCGCCGCCGTTTTTAAGCGCCTCCCGGAAGGACCAGGCTGCTGCAAATTCTAATTTACCCGTTAACTTTCCCATAGATTCATCCCCCTAAATTCCATTGCTGTTCATCGCAGCATTCATGGCTTCCGTCTGTTCCCCTGCATTCTCGTGGGTTACGTTCCCATTCCGGATTCCCTTGCCCATGTTCTCCACCGGAACCCAGCAGTTATTCATGGCTGCAACGAACGGCTGAAGGATCGACGTACGGTTGAAGGTGTCATTCTGTGCCGCCACCAGCGCGTCGCTGGCAATGGCCGGTTCTTCCATCAGCTCTAAGTTACACGGAACCACATTTCTCAGTTCATAGTGAAGCTTCTGTGCCTCCGCAGAGCCTAAGTACACGGCAAGCTGAACCGCAGGGACCATATTGGACGACTCCGGATTCACTCCGATCGCCTTGGAACCGGCATATGCCGTCATCTGCCGCTCTTCGCCGTTTAACGTATAGGCAGGAAGGGCCGACACGCCCATGTTGTCCCCGAGGATATCTTTCACCGACGCCATATCCCAGGAGCCGGAGAAGATGGCCTGTATGCTTCCGTCCCGGAGACCGGCCATTCCCGATCCATCCGCGTCCACCCGGAAATTCGGATTGGCGATTAAATCAACTAAGTAGTTGGTGACCTCCAGTGCCTTCTCTCCGCCGAAATCGACCCCCTGCGACTCATCGGTTCCGTCCCCGAACAGGGAGCAGCCGTTTCCTATATAAAAGGAAGGTAAATACCAGGAGTTGGTAAAGGGAAAGGAAACCACGCCTTTAGTCAGCATCTGATCCAGGTTCTTAATGTCATCCTCGGAAAACACGCTCTTGTCGTAATACATAAACCAGGTGTTGGTAGTAAACGGAACACCGTACAATTCACCGTCCATGGTCACAGAATCGATGACTTCCTTCGAGTTTGTCGATTCGATCTCTTCCCGGTACTTTCCGCCGAACTTCACCAATGCACCGGCGTCTGTCATGATCGTCAAGGTGTCGTTGGCATACATGAACACGTCTGCGCTGGCCTCCGCGTCCTGCGCCACCTGGTTGGCGGCCGTAGCCTCGTCAGCGACTCCATACACGAACGTGATATCCCATTCCGGATGCAGCTTGGCAAACTGTTCACAGCTCGTCTGCAGCCACTGGCCGCTGTCCTTCGACTGATCCTCGGAAGGCGACCACACCATCAGTCTGACCTCTTCCCTTCCTCCCTGTCCCGATGATGCCTTTCCACAGCCGCCAAGCATTCCGGCGGTCATCACGGCTGCCGCCGCCAGGGTGAGCGTCAATCCCAACTCTCTCTTCATTCCCATCTTCCTCCTTGTTATGAGTTCGCAGAGACCAGCCTTTCTGTCTTCTGCATGCGATACGTGTCACCCGCGTGTGTCGAGATTATTTCAAGCTGAGGTGCAGTGACTTTCTCAAAAAGTTTCGTTTAGTTTCGTATATTTGTATCATACTCCATCTTTTTCCGTACGTCAAGACTATTTTAAGGAATTTTATCTAATTTTCTCCTCTTCATCCTTCTTTTTTTCAACGAAAGAACGATTTATTTGTTTTTGCATTTTGACATTCAGACGAAACAAGCCGAAAATTCTTATTTTGATTTTGTATATTTTATTGCATTTTTTTATTATTTTATATATAATGGACTGGAAAGCAGCCGGAATGACTGTCTGAATTATCGGAAAGAACTGGAGAAGAATATGGTAACGATAGCGGATATTGCTGATAAATTGGGGATTTCCAAGGGTACGGTATCCAAAGCCCTGAGTGATGCCCCCGACATAAGCGAAACTTTACGAAAAACAATTTTAGAGACAGCAGTCGAGATGGGATACACAAAACTTCGCAGAAAAAGAAATGTTTCCAAGAAGGTCTGCGTCCTTATTTATAATATGGAATACACCTCGCCCGGGCACTTCGGCTACGACATCATTATGGGATTTCGCCAGATGGCCGAGCCGGCCGGCTTAACCGTGGACGTGATTCCCATTACCAAAAGCCTGCAGAAGACCACACCCTACGACGTGTTCATGCTGGAAAACGATTACATCGGCTCCCTGGTCATGGGTATCTCCTTAAGCGAACCCTGGATCGCGGATTTTAAGACGAGCCGCACTCCCGCGGTTCTGTTTGACAACTATGTCATGGGGAATCCCTCCGTCGCCAGCGTCGCCGTGGATAACGATGAGGGGATGGAACTGGCGGTGAACCATTTAAAGAGCCTGGGCCACAAGAAGATTGGATACTTAAGCGGGGCGCTGGGCTCCCACGTCTTTTTAGTACGCCACCGGGCTTTCTTTGCAGCGCTTAAGGCAAACGGCCTTCCAGCCGATCCTCAGCTGTCAGGAAGCTCCTATTACATTTCCGAATGCATTCAGAAGCATCTGCCGCGGCTTCTGGAGCGCGGCGTGACTGCCATCATCTGCAGCCACGACCAGCTGGCCAACGCGGCCATGGTCCAGTGCCAGGAGCTGGGAAAGAAGATCCCCGAGGACTTAAGCATCATCGGCTTCGATGATCTGCCGATGAGTCCCTACACGGCGCCCCCCTTAACCACAATCCGCCAGGACCGCCCTCAGCTGGGAAAGTGCGGATACTACGCGCTGGACAGCCTGTTAAACGGCGTTCCCATCGGCACGATCCTGCTGCATCCGCAGTTGATTTTGAGAAGCTCCTGCGGGGCAGGGAAATAAGGCAGGCAGTACGCAGGCCACATGCATTCCATTTATTCCTCCTGTTTATCGGGGCAGCTGGCTGTTACAATTCACGGCCCCACCGCGAGCCTCTGCCGCCTGGTGCTGTGAATTGTAACAGTCGGATTGTATGGGGCATTATTTCTAATCTTTCTGTTCCATTTTCCCTGTTACTCTGCTATAATAAATACATTCACTTTATGAGCGGAACCTCTTCCGTTCATTCTGATTATCTGGCATTTCGCCAATCTATTCACTCAAACACATCTGAAAAAGGAGATCATGCGTATGAAAAACACAGAGTATCTGTCTAACGGTATGGGCGGTATTGTGCTGCCCGAAAAGGAGGCTCGGAGAATTCTGGAGACGTCGCCGGCCTATGAAGAGTATTTAAACCTGACCGAAGACTACAAAAGGGAGATTTTTGACATTGTCAGGGGCGCAAAAGGGGTAAAGATCACATATGACCCGTTTTTTAAACACATATTTGATCCCGTACTTCACGGGGAACGATTGTCCCGCCTGCTGACGGTTATTATTGGACAGAAAGTAACGGTAAAACAGGTTCTGCCTTCTCAGTCCAGACGTCTGGCGGCCGAGGCGTCGTTAATTATCATGGATATCGTTGTGGAACTGGAAAACGGTGCGTTGGCCAATGTGGAGATTCAGAAGGTGGGATACCACTTTCCTGGACAGAGAAGCGCCTGCTATTCCTCGGATCTGGTCATTCGTCAATATGACCGGCAAAAGAGCAGGAAAAAGAAAAAGTTTTCATACCGCGACCTCCAGAAGGTCTATACGATCGTATTGGTGGAGAACAGTTCGTCTGAATTTCATAAGGTTCCGGACCAGTACATCCATCGCTCCAGTCAAAAATTTGACACAGGACTGGAGCTGAATCTGCTGCAGGAATATATCTTTATAGCGCTTGACATTTTTAAGGAAATCACTCACAATATAGATAAAGAGCTGGATGCGTGGCTGTATTTTTTGAGCACGGATAAACCAGAAGACATAAAACGAGTGATTGAGACGTATCCCGCTTTTCTGGAACTATACAAAGAAATAGCTGCATTTCAGAGGGAACCGGAGGAGTTGATTGCGATGTACAATGAGACGCTGGCCATGTATGATAAGAACACAGTGGAACTGATGATTGAAGAACAGCAGGAAGAGATCAGAAGACTTGCAGAAGCGTTGGAACGGAAAGATAATGAACTTGAACGGAAAGATGATGAGCTGGAACGGAAAGATGATGAGCTGGAGCGCCTGCGTCAGGAAATCATCAGGCTGAACGGTAATATCGAGAAGTAAAGGAATCTCTATCGATCGCATACAAGCTTATTGCATTGGGGCATACTAGGGCGTAAGTTTCGGTGAATTATGCAACGCTCCAGGCCCTCGAATCCACGTTTGCTGCCGATGAGAACTGTATAAAGCCGCCTTGTCAATACAAGACGGCTTTATACGTTATGTCTTTATACCACACTACTCAAAGAAAAAAATCACATTTTCCAAGCAAAACGAAAGCTCCTTAAACACGCTCCGCCTCATACACCCGCTCTTCCGCTTCCGCCTCTTCCCTCGGAAGGATCAGATTCAGTGCAATCGACATGATACTGGACATCACGACCGCCGATTCCCCAAATATGGTTCTGGCCCAGTCCGGGAACAGTCCCAGACAGCCCGGAGCCTGGATCATGCCGATACCGACGGCAACGGACAGGCCCACGATCGAGATGGTGCGGGCGGTCAGTTCTTCCTTCACGATCAGCTTAATTCCAGTCATGGCGATCATGGCGAAGACGGACACCGTCGCACCGCCCAGCACGCAGGAGGGGATTGTCGTCAGCAGCGAGGCAAACTTCGGAATAAATCCGGCCAGAAGGATGATAACAGCCGCCGTACCGATCACAAACCGGTTTACCACCTTTGTCATAATGACAATTCCCACATTCTGGCTGAATGTCGCCGTGGGGATTCCGCCAAACAGACCGCCCAGTATGCAGGCGATTCCATTCCCGATTATCCCTCCGCACATCTCATTCTCCGTGGCCTCCCGGTCCAGGCCGCCTCCCGCTGTGGAGGTAAAGTCCCCGATTGCCTCTACCGATCCCACAATACACATGATTGTCATCGATATGATCGAGGTGAGTTCAAATTTAATGCCAAAATGCAGCGGTGTCGTAATCTGAAACCATCCCGCCTCCGCTACAGGGGCGAAGGAAACCTTTCCCAGCACAAGGGCCAGAACGTAGCCGCAGGCCATCCCGATCAGGATCGATGCCATTTTCGTGATCCCTTTCGTAAAGTGATTGCAGAAAAGTACGACGCCCAGCGTAAAAAGTGCGATTGCCCAGTTAAGAGGGCTTCCAAAGTCCGCCGCTCCCGTGCCGCCGGCCATGTAATTCACCGCCGTCGGATACAGGGAAAGACCAATCGTAAAGACCACTGTCCCCGTCACAATGGGTGGAAACAGCGCGTTGATCTTCTTATAGAAGACACCGACCAGGATCGCAACCGCGCCGCCCACCAGCTGCGCGCCGAAAATGGTGGGCAGGTCAAACCTGCTTCCCAGCGATATCAGCATGGGTATGTATGCAAAGCTGGCGCCCATAATGACGGGAAGGCCGGAGCCGCAGTATTTATGGACAGGAAACACCTGGATCAGCGTCGCAACCGCGGATATGAGCAGCGCCGCCTGGATCAGGATAATCTGGTCCTCCCGGCTGGCGCCTGTCACTCCCGCGACGATGATGGCCGGCGTCACACAGCCTACGATCATGGCAACCACATGCTGGAGCGCCAGGGGCAGTGTCTGGGACATTTTGGGTATTCCATTTAAATCAAAAACCGAAGCATTTCTTTTCTCATTCATCTCACGATCCTCACTTTATATTCAGAAGTTTTTCCACAGCCGCGTTGGCCTTCGATACGATCTTTTCCTCTTCCACATTGACGAGACGGCCCTGCTCTACCACGACCTTCCCGTTCACAACCGTGTAATCCACAGCACCTTTGAATCCGATGCAGGACAGCAGTGATTTCGGGTCGTATTGTCCGCCGACCAGTTCGATGCGGTCCAGGGCTATGGCAAAGAAATCCGCCGCCATCCCCTCGGCTAAATGTCCCAGTTCCTCTCGCCCGAGAATCGATGCGCTCCCTCTCGAAGCCATCTTTAAGATATCGTAACCGGATGGAGCCCCACTGCTGGAATTCAGGCGGTGAAGCAGATAGGCCACCCGCATCTCCTCCAGCATATTGGAGCCGTCGTTACTGGCGCTTCCGTCTACGGCCAGTCCGGTTTTTACTCCCATCCGCAGCATTTCCGGGATTCTGGCAATGCCTGAGGAAAGCTTCATGTTGGAGACAGGGCAGTGGGCCACTCCAGTCCCCGTCGCTGCCAGAAGTTCCAGTTCCTCTGTGTTAAAATGGATTCCATGAGCATACCAGACATCGTCTCCGATCCATCCCAGGCTCTCCATATAGGCCAGCGGACGCATGCCGTAATGCTCCAGGGTGAACGCCTCCTCGTCCTTCGTCTCCGCCAGGTGCGTATGGAGGCGGACTCCCAGGCTGCGGGCCAGGGCCGCTGATTCTCTTAAGAGACCGCCGGTCACGCTGAACGGCGAACAAGGCGCCAGCGCAACGGTATGCATGGAATACCTGGAAGAATCATGATACTTCTCAACCACCGCCTGCGAATCCTTTAAAATCTCATCGATCGTCTGAACCACGCTGTCCGGAGGCAGTCCCCCGTCCTTCACACTCAAATCCATGCTGCCCCGCGTGGCCGCCATCCGAATTCCCAGGGCGTCCGCTGCCGCAAACTGCGCGTCAAGAAGTGCTCCGGCGCTATGCTCCGGAAACACGTAGTGATGATCTAAGCACGTCGTGCAGCCAGTCTTTAACAGCTCCCCCATTCCAGTTAAGGAGCTGTAGTAGACACTGTCGCCGTCGATGCCCTTCCATATCTCATATAAAGTTTTCAGCCATGGAAAGAGTTCCATGTTTTGTACCTGTGGAAGATTTCTTGTGAAGGTTTGATATAAATGATGATGGGAATTAATAAGTCCCGGATAGACAACCATCCGGGACGCATCAATTATTTTATCAGCTGTTTTTTCTTCTGTTCCAATGTAGGTAATTACCCCATCTGTCACCAGCATGTTAATATCCGTCATTAACCTGTCGTTGTCGTCACATGTCACAAGATACTTTACGTTTTTCATCAATAGAGTTTCTGCCATTTCAATTCCTCCTGAATTTTTTACGTAAAAATATGCATTGTTTCATACAACTATACTTCTGGTATACTGCTGGCGGACAGGGACGCTCACGATTCGTCCCTTCATATCGTCAAGACTAATGTCAACGAATATAAATTGGGAGAAAATATGCCGCGTGAACCCAGCTATGTTTTAAACAGCCATATAGAGATGTACTTATCAAGGTGCAATTCTTACTGAGTGTTAGTATAGCAGACAGTCTCATTTCCTGCAATCTGTATAAATTAATAAAAAAATCGTCTGTTTTTTGTGCATTTTTAACATTTCAATGTCTGTTCCAGGCAGTACTTTTCCACCGCCTCATCGTACGATCTCCATACCGTCATAGGCAGGCCGCAGCACGTTCCTGCGTTTAATATCTCCTGATAGCCCGCCGCCCATTCCGGAAGCCCCTTCTTCATATGGTTTTCCACCATCTCCCTGGTGTTGGCCTCTAAAAACATGTTCTGCATGATATGGGCTGCCACAAACGTCGGGAGCTTGAACAGACCGGCCGGAAATGTCTTATTCGTATCGACTCCCTGCATCCGGCATACACCGATCCCCTCCCGAAACGCCTTGACCACCTTCTTGACGGCCTGATAGTCACTCGCAAATGAGCCGTAACCCCCGCACTCCAGCACAGCGCCCGCCGTAACAGACTGCTGCAAATAGTGGACCTTCATCCAGTCAAAGATATTTTTATCGAAAACCGTACGAATCCCGGACTGATTCAGCGCTGTCTGTATGTCGCCAAGCCCGGCCCGGCATTTTCCGCCCAGCCTTACTGCCTCATCGAAGAGGATGACCTTTAAACCGGCTTCATCGCGGCCGCCTCCCGTGCTGGAAGGGAACGCAATCAGATACTGATCCGCCGATAAGTACGCCTCGATCTCCGCCTGAATATTCCAGTTATTCTGCATAAATGTAAAATATTTTGTATATTCAGCCAGCTCTGAAAGCCTGGGCAGAACGTCTGCCAGCTGACACCGGTTAACAGTTACCAGGATCCCGTCGTAATGGTCTGTCACTTCCGTCACACAGCTGGGATAAAAAGTCACGTTCTCGTAAGAGGAGGCCTTCTTCCTCAAGTCCTTAACGGATAAAACCACTCCTCCAGACAGTTCTTCATAGTGCTCCGGCTTCACCAGCAGGTCGATCTCGTGGTTCTGAGACAGCAGCCATCCATAGGTTATTCCGATCGTTCCTGCTCCATATATTAAGTATTTCATCTGTTCTCCATTTTCTGTGGTTTGTCTGTACCGCTCCCGAGGTTTATCAGAATTTCTCTCATAATCGTCACCGCACGCTCCGGATAACAGATATCATCGTACAGAAATGTACCGGTCTCTTTCCCGTCCAGCATGAATCTCAGTGTATATTTATTCAGGCTGCTGCCGATTTCCCTGTACACCCTTCTGCTCTTTCTCAAGAAGCGCTCAACCATCCGGTTCCTCAGGATCACCCACCGGTCCTCAAAATGTTCCACGATCAGAGTATCAAATTCTTTGGGAAACTGTGGTTCAAAGGTTTCGCTGACAGTTCCACACCATCTGCTTCCATAGCCAAAGTTCCAGTCCAGATACCATTCCCCGTCACAGGCCCGGCATCCGGCCCCATGAAGCAGATACTTCGTTCCGTTGATCTCATACTCGATGCCCCAGCGCAGCTTTCTGCTGCACAGAAAATCCGCTTTGGATTTCAGGCAGAGGCCAGCCAGCAAACGGAGGCAAACGTCGTTTACCTGATCGATGTATTCTTTCATCACGGTTCTCAGCCCGTCTTCCATACGCTCTGTCCTCGTTTTCTTAGATGTGTCACTTACGTTTCATCTATCATACCATAGAAATGCCGCGTCTGACAGTATGCTTCCGCATCATTTTTCCGAAACAAGTCTAAACATCACACCAGCCGTCCATTTTTCCCCTTCTCCGCCCCGCACCTCACAAAAAAAGCTGGAGCGGCGACACTCTCCCAAATGTCGCCGCTCCGGCTTTTTCTCTCTTCGAAACAATCCAAAACATAATGAAGCTCTATGAAAACAGTAACACGCTTCTCCCTTTAATCCTCTTTGCCAACCACCTTATAAGTCTCTTCCACGATTCTCTCCATGGCGTTTAAGATATTTTCATATCCCGTACACCGGCAGAGATGGCCGGATATCATCTTTCTCAATTCCTCGCGGTTGTACCGTTTTCCGGTTCCCACGATCTCCACCGCGGTCATGATCAGACCCGGCGTACAGAAGCCGCACTGTACGGCCGCTTCTTCCACAAACGCCTTCTGGATCGTACTCAGTTCGCCGTTAGGACCTTTTAAGCCCTCTACCGTCATGATCCGGCGTCCTTCCGCCCACATGGTTAAGTAGATACAGCTGTCGATGGCCTCGCCGTCCACCAAGACGGTACAGGCGCCGCACTCTCCAACCTCACAGCCTTTCTTCACGCTGGTAAGGCCCAGACGGTCCCTCAGCGTCTCCAGTAAGGATTCCCTGTCGTCTACCGCCACCTCGACCTCTTTATCGTTGACAATCATATGAACAATCTTAAGCATCGCATTCACCCCCTGCATTTATAATCGCCTGTTTCAGGGCACGTTTTGCCATCTCTTCGATGAGCTGTAAACGGAATTCCTTGGAAGCTCTCCAGCTGGTACGCGGATTCACTTCCTCCAGAACGCTCTTGCCCAGCGTCTCAAACAGCTCATTTCCGATTTCCATGCCTTTCACCTTTTCCTCTGCCTTAAAGCAGCGGATCGGGGTCGGAGCGGCGACGCCGTAGCCGATGTGCATTTCTTCGATGTGCTTCTTATCTTCGGTCAGTTTTACTGTAACCGCGCAGCCCATGGTAGCGATCTCCATGGCGTTTCTCTTGCCGTACTTGATGTAATGGCCGCCAAAGCCCTCGTAGGACTCCTTGCGGATCCGGATGGCAGTCAATATCTCGTCGTGCTGCCTTACCGTCTTTCCAGGGCCGGTATACCACTCGCGGATCGGAATCTCCCGCACTCCCTCTGGTCCTTCGACGACTAAAATCGCGTCGAGACAGCAGAAGGATGAGGCGCTGTCCGCACTGGTCACACCGTTACAGACATTGCCGCCCACCGTACCGATGTTGCGCAGCTGCGGTCCGCCTGCCTGGTCCACGGCATCCCCTAAAATCGGAATATATTTCTGAATAATCCTGTTATTGGTTACATGGGAAAATGTGGTCGCCGGGCCGATGACGATGGTGCCGTCCTCTTCCATTCTCACACCTTCCAGTTCTTTGATTCCGTGAATGCTGACCAGGGAACATCCGGCAAGCTTGCCTTCCCTGACCTTAATGAGCACGTCGCTGCCGCCGGAAATGACGACGGCCTCGGGGTCTTCCTTTAAGGCACGGATCGCATCCCCTATATCTTTTGCCTGGTATAATTTTTCAATATCATACATGGAATATCACCGTCCCTTCTAAATCAGTTCCGCTGCCTTAAAATGAGCCACAAGCTTCTGCGGGTCAAGAGGCAGGGAATCTACCGCTACACCAGTTGCGTTTAACACTGCGTTCCGGATGGCCGGTGCGACCGGAATAGCCGGCGGCTCACCTAACGCTTTATTTCCAAATGGACCCGTCGGATCGTCCAGTTCCACAAATTGCACGTGGAGATCCGGCGTGTCCATGGAGGTAGGCAGTTTGTAATCCAGCAGATTGTCATTTAACGGCCTGCCGCTCTTATCAAAGAGGAGTTCTTCACTGAGCGCGTATCCAAGTCCCATGCTCATGCCGCCGTGAACCTGTGCTTCAGCCAGCTTCGGGTTGATTAGCTTGCCGCTGTCGTGAACATTGACAATGTTGGTCACCTTCACCTTGCCGAGAGGCATATCCACTTCCACCTCTGCGAAACAGGCGCCCGTTGCAAATGTATTATCCTTGCAGTGGCTGGTCGCCTCCGCAGTGATGTGGATCGAGCGGTCGAGGCTGTAGAACGCCGTCGTCGCAAGCTCCGCCATATCAAGAAGCTTCTCCCTGCTCTCCTTATCGACTACCACATTATTCTGGATATCCATGGTGTCTTTCTCTTTATCCAGCATATATGCCGCATAATCCAGGATTCTGTCCTTGAAAATAAGTCCGGCCTTCTTCACAGCCATACCGCTGACATACGTCTGGCGGGATGCGTAAGCGCCCGTATCAAACGGTGTAATATCGGTATCCTGCGTGGAGAGAATATGAACTTTGTCCTCCGTAATACCGGTGGTCTCCGCGGCCATCTGGGTAAATACGGTATCCGCGCCCTGTCCGATCTCCGTAGCCCCCATCTGCAGCTGCATGGAGCCGTCCTGATTTAAAACCATACGGCAGGAAGCGGTCTCCAGAGAGATCGGGTAAACGCCTGTCTTATAGCAGAAGATCGCCATACCGATTCCTTTTCTGACAGGACCGGTCTGGTTCTCATACTCTTTCCGTTTTTCATCCCAATGAATATAGCTCCGGCCTTTTTCCATACATTCCTTTAAGCCGTATGTATTACATGCAACGTGGGTATGGGGATCCACATAGCCCTCCGGCATACAGTTTTTCATTCTGAATTCCAACGGGTCCATATGAACGGCCACCGCCAGATCATCGGCCATACACTCCGCCGCAAATGCAGCCTGCGGAATTCCGTAACCTCTCATGGCGCCGCCCGTGGCAATATTCGTATAGACGGTGTAAGCGTCGGATTCCAGAGTCTTCTCATCGTGGTAAATCTGCTTGAACTCATTGGATGTGTTTGCCACAATGGCGTGGGCGTGAGAAGCGTAACCGCCCTGATTGGAATACGCCTCAAATTTTCTCGCTACCAACGTTCCATCCTTTTTGACAGCCGCCTTAACATGGCACTTAATCGCATGGCGCACTCTCGTACAGGCCAGCGTCTCTTCCCTGGAAATCTCCATGCGGACGCCTCTTCCGCCCACCTGGGTGCAGAGGAACGCATTTAACGGTTCATAAAGGACGTCCTGCTTGTTGCCGAATCCGCCGCCGATGTACGGCTTGATCACGCGGATTTCACCGGCCGGAATCCCCAGCGCCTGGCTGATGACACGGCGTACGATATGAGGAATCTGTGTAGAAGTCGTCACAACAATCCTTCCTTTTTCCATGTAGGCAAAGGAAATCGGAGTCTCGATATGGCAGTGCTGAACGCTCTGCGTCGCATAGACATGATCGATCTCTACCACGTCCTCTCCTTCCACAGCCTCCTGATAGGTTCCTTCCCCTACTACAAAGCTGGAATGGGCGATTACATTGCCCGGCTTCTCCTTGTGAAGAACCGTGGCTCCTTCCGCCATGGCAGCCTCGACGGTAAGCATGGGTTCGTACTCCTCATACTCCACCTTCACCAGACGCGCCGCACGGTTTGCCGCGATCTCATCCTCTGCGATTACTGCAGCGATGTCGTCACCGTAGACACGGACTCTGGTATTTAACAGCTTTCTGTCTGCAATATCCTGGTGCGCGGTTTCCACAGACCAGGGATGTCCCGGTGTCGGGAACTGAATATCCGGAACGTCAAAACACGTAACGATCTTGACGACTCCCGGCACAGCCAGAGCTGCCTCCAAATCAAAGCTTTTTACTACACCATTGGCAATTGTGCTTCTTACGACCTTAGCCACAAGAAGTCCTTTTGGTTCCAAATCCGCCGTATATTTGGCGCCGCCGGTCACTTTCTCGATGGCGTCAACGCGGACCATGTTATTACCAACTCCCATGGTATCCTACCTCCTGTTTCTTTTATTCTCCTGCTAATCAGGCCCCGGTTCTTAAAAAATAAGAAAGGCTGGCAGCGACGAGACTTTTTCAGGACAATTTCATCCATCAAAGTGATGTCGCCGCCAGCCCGTTTGACAATGTCTACCTGACCGGTTCTCCTGATTTGCTCAGGTTGCTATTTTCAGTTGCTCTATATATTATTAAATTAATATATATTTTAGTACAAACAGTACCGCCAGAACATACATCAGCGTACTGATCTTCTTCTCCTTTGCGTGACCTGTAACCAGATTGATGACTACATAGGAGATAACGCCCATGGCAATACCTTCAGAAATGCTGTACATAAACGGCATGGCGATGATTGCAATGTAGCATGGAATTGCTTCTGTAAAATCGTTGAAGTCGATCTTCGTAATGGAAGTAAGCATTAAGAATCCTACTACTACCAGAGCCGGTGCCGTTGCAAAGGACGGAATCGCTAAGAAGATCGGGGACAGGAATAAGGATAAGCCGAATAAAATGGCTGCTACTACTGCCGTTAAACCTGTTCTGCCGCCTTCGGAAACGCCGGAAGCGCTCTCTACGAAGGTGGTGGTGGTGGAAGTACCGAATAATGCGCCTACGGATGTACCAACAGCGTCTGCCATCAAAGCGCCCTTGATATGCGGAAGCTTTCCGTCTTTATCAAGCATGTCGGCCTTGGAAGCTACACCGATTAACGTTCCCAGCGTATCGAACATATCGACGAATAAGAACGCGAACATAACTACCAGGAAGTCAAGGGATAATACTCTTGAGAAGTCCAGTTTGAAGAACGTCGGAGCCATGCTCTTGATACCGAAACCGGAAGATAAATCCGGGAATACGCTGTACATGCCAAGTTCCGGATTCGGCTGATATAAGCCGACCGCCTGGCAGATCATGCCAAGAATCCAGGTTGCCAGGATTCCCCATAAGATATTGCCCTTTACATTCTTAACAACTAAAATTGCGGTAATGAGAATACCGATGATTGCTAATAAAACTGTAATTCCTACGGAATTGAAGGTTCCATCCGTTAAAGCACCCTTGAAGGAGTAAACAGAAACAAGTGTGGCGCCGTCCACAACGATTTTCGCGTTCTGAAGGCCGATAAATGCGATGAACAGACCGATACCTACGGATACCGCGTGTTTTAAGTTCATCGGGATTGCGTTAAAGATCGCTTCCCGCACATTGGTCAGTGACAGAAGAATGAAGATAAGACCTTCTACGAATACAGCTGCCAGAGCCATCTCCCAGGTGTAACCCATGTTCAAAACAACGGTGTATGCAAAGTACGCATTTAATCCCATACCTGGTGCAAGTACAAACGGATAGTTTGCAAATGCTGCCATTAACAGAGTCGCTACCAGTGCTGCCAGTGCAGTCGCCGTGAATATGGCGCCGCTGTCCATACCAGTCGCACTTAAGATGCTCGGGTTTACTGCAAGTATGTATGCCATGGTCATAAATGTGGTAATACCGGCTACAACTTCGGTTTTGACGTCCGTGTGGTTTTCCGACAAGTGGAACACTTTCTCAAAAAAGTTCTCATTTCCCTTCGTTTCCATACTTCCTACCTCCTTGATAGTTGAATGATTTTCATTTATATAGCAGAGCAGCCCCACGCAGCTCAGTATATATGGGTTTCTTTCGTATATGGTAACTTCTCGAAATTCTATATTCAGTTTTAAATTTACACTTTGCTTTCATTATATCAAAAAATTCTGTTTCCCGCTACGATCTTCCCTTTTATATGCCTCTCATCAGACAAATAGATGAAACGCTCCAGTCTTTCCTTCAGGGAAAGCGGCTGCGGATGGCGGATATCACTGTCGTCGAGAATCAAAGCGTCAAACTCATAACCTTCCATGAAGCTTCCAACCTTTCCGAAGAATGATCCGCCGCCCATGGTTCCCAAATAGAATGCTTCTTCCACGGTAAGCGGTTTTAAGCTGGTATCCTGTAATCTCCATCTCAGCTTGGATACCTGGACTGCGTGTGCCATGGCGTAAAATATGGATTCCTTGCTTCCGCCGGCTACGTCAGAGCCAAGCCCCACGTTGACGCCTTTGTCCAGATAGGTTCTCACCGGTGCAACACCGGATGACAGGTTCGTATTGGATTCCGGGCAGTGGGCGACGTATACGCCGCGTTCTCTCATTAATTCGATTTCCTCTTCAGTCGAGGATACACAGTGGGCCATAATGGTCTTCACATCTCCGCCGAACAGGCCAAACTGATCGTAAGCATCTCCGTAGAAGCGTGACTCCGGGCACAACTCCTGTACCCATGCGATCTCGCCCTGATTCTCCGACAAATGAGACTGAACCGGAAGGTCATACTTCTTCTGAACCTCTTTTAGCTTCCTCATCAGCTCATCCGTACAGGATGGAATGAACCTTGGTGTCAGGATCGGACGGACGTTCTTATACTGATCCGCCGTGTCCTCCAGCCACTTCACCGTGTCGGCCACGGACTGCTCCGCACTCTCTTCACATAAGTATTCCGGTGAGTTCCGGTCCATGTTGACCTTGCCGATCATGGTCTTTAATCCAGTTTCCTCCATGAGATCCATGAGAAGCTTTGTCGCCTGATTATGGATGGTTGCGAAAATACAGGCTCTCGTTGTCGCACTGCTCCTCATGGAATCAGCAAAAATTCCATAGGCGCTCTTCGCGTACTCTAAATCCCGGTACTTGGACTCCTCCGGAAATGTGTTGGTATTCAGCCAGTCCAGAAGCTCTAAATCCATTCCAAGACCGCGGAACGCATACTGCGGTGCGTGGACATGTAAGTCTACCAGTCCTGGTGTGATGATCTGATCACCGCAGTCCGTCACCGGATACGATGCGTATTCCTCCGGCAGTGTCTCAAAAACTCCGGCACACAGCCCCTCCCTGCAGACGAGCCATCCGGCTTCTACCAGTTTTAAGTTCTTTGCATCTTCGCTGTAACAGATGTTTCCCTTCAGTACAAAATTCTTATCTCCGGCCATTTTCCCTCCTATTCCGTATTCCAGTTATAGGAGAGACAGCTGTAAAATCGCGTCCGGACGACTTCCACCTCAAAAAAAAACCACCGTCACCCCTATAATTTTCACATGACTGGTGTCTTTTGCAGTCTTTACTGATCGTGCTGACAGTCATGCAAAAACTTATAGACAACTATTACGGTAGTTGGTAGAAACGCTCAACCAATTATGAGCATATATAAGTTTCTTTGAATACTTATCTCTATTAAATTTTCTGACCTCTGACAGTTTGAGTCTACCATATTGTACAACTATTTGTCAATACCATTTTCATTTTTGTGCATTTTTCTTTATTTCTGTCTTCTTGGTCGATATTTTGAATACAATTCGGAGAGGATACTTATAGTTTTTTTCTATAAATCTAAAAAATTATTAGTAATAAAGAGTCCGGCGAGCCGGACTCTCGCGCCGGAGCGCGGTCGCTTCAGCGGCCATATTTCCTTAGCACGGAGTGCGCATACCCGATAAAGCGGGGCACGCTGTCCCCCGGAGGGTTTTTGTTTCATGGGATGAACTTTCCTATGAAAAACAAAAAAGCGGTCAGATCAAATACACTCCAACCGCTTCATAATGCATATCGTTTTGCTTCATATATTTTAAAACCATTTCCTCCAGTTCTGCGGCGGCACAGTAGGCCAATCCGCATCCGGAGGAAATCTGACGCGGGACCGGAATAAGACGACCCGGGATTCCGCCGTTTAAACATGCTTTCTCCATCGCAATCGCTTCCGCAGTTGTGTGGAAAGTCACGATCACTTTATTTTCCTTTTGCCTCATTAATTTCTATCCTTCTATTGTCAGTTCGAACTCCGAACCAGTCTCTTTTACCAGCACGGTGAGTCCTCTGCTCTTAACAAATTTCTCTATATTCGTTCTGGAATGCGGCTCGCTCACCAAAACTTTCAATTTCTCTCCCGGATGGGATTTCAATGCATCCGACACCAGTATTAACGGTTCCGGACACGATAAGCCTCTTGCATCTACTTCGTACATGTGGGTTTCCTCCTGATCTGTTCTCTGCACACTCTGAACTCTAATCTCTGTTCATCTATTTTTTCTCCCGCTGAATTCCCGGAAGAAAACCAATCACAAACAGCGCCGCGATACAGATGATAACCGCTGCTTTTCCAGCCATTCCCGGGCCTCCGGCTACCGCTGGTGAAGCGTCCGTCGCTGCCGCAGCTGCCGCGCCGGCAAGTCCAAAGTTATGGCAGAGAGCCGCGCCTATGAACATTCCCAGGAAGGTAACAGCGGAATCGGAAGATCCCTGTCCCGCCAGCACCATCTGTCTTAAGGGACACCCGCCTGCAAGGACAGCTGCAAATCCAACCACATACATACCGAGTATATTCCACAAATGCTGTGCATGGGCTACCGGCTGACCATCAAAGGAAAGCTTAAACCCTCCGGTTGCAATATTAAAGATAAGCATTACTACGAAAAATGCTCCGATAATCGTAATCAAATCAAAGTTTTTCATTAAAATCACATCTCGAAAGCTTCCGGCAAAGCAGGTCCGGCATTTCTGTGAGACCGCTCCGAATACCAGCCCGCCCACGAGTGCAATGAGAACCGGCGCGTGCATACTTCCCGGCCCCTTCTCGCTGACTGCCATCAGGGTCGTCGTCACGCTCAAGATCAGTACGATAACCAAAAGGACCGGCAGAACGTATCCGCTGACGCTTTTTGATTCATAAGATCTTCCAAGACTGAAGCCCTTCTTAAGTGCGGCTGTTCCGGTAAAGACGCCGCCCACAAAACCAATCAGAGCCACGTAGGCGTTCAAATCGCCTGCCGACATACGGATCAGCATACGCAGCGGACATCCCAGAAATACAAGGGCGCCGATCATCATGATCATCCCCAGCACAAACCGTATCATCGGTGAAGAGCCGGCCGTGGAGCGGTATTCTTTTGTGATCAGAGATATGAAAAACGCGCCCACCACAATTCCGACAATCTCAGGCCGTACATACTGCACCAACGCCGCCTGGTGTAATTTCATGGCCCCCGCCGTGTCACGGATAAAGCAGGCGATGCAGATCGCCATGTTCTTCGGGTTTCCGAAGAAAGCCAGCGCCGCCGCAACGATACCCAGCGCTGCCCCTGATAACGCCAGTGTTTTTTTTGATTCCGTCAAATTCATGTTGTCCCCCTTTTTTCATAAATAACAGTTCAGCCATGCATCTTCTTGTTTTCAAAAACAGAAAACAAGAAGCCCAGGCGTTCCGCCCTATGTCAGTTTGTACAGAAAAGCGCTTATACAAGCCAGCTTGTAACACACTTTTCTGTACAAACTGCCGCATGGCTGAACTGTCACAGATTTTATGAAATCAGTGTAGCAAAGAAAGGGGCCTCTGTCTAATTGATAATCGTATTACGCTTATAGATTTCATCTATAAGTAAGCATACAGTTCCCTAACAAACTGTATGAACAGCCGGGCCGCCTTACCAGGCTTATTGCTCTTACTCCAGACCATGTAAAGTTTTCGGTAAATATCGCCCTCTGCCAGAGGGAAACGCAGAAGCTGCCCCTGAGCCACATAATCTTCCACCGCGGCACTGGAGATAATGGCAATTCCCATGGCGGTGCTGACCGATTTTTTAATGGTCTCCTGATTGCTTATTGTGGCCACCACGTTCATGCGTTTTAAATCTACGCCGTGTTCCTTCAAATACTGTTCCGTTTCCTTTCGCGTTCCGGATCCGTCCTCCCGGACAATCCATTTCTCCTCATAGAAACGTTCCATGGGAAAGCCGGTCTTCTCATATTGCCGGTATGTCTCCACATTTGGCGTAATCACCACAAGGCGGTCGTAATAAAATGGCTCAAACACACAGGTCGGATCCTCCAGCCGCGTGCCGGTAAAGCCGATCTCCACCTTCCCATCCAACACCATGCGCACTACTTCCAGACTGTCCGCCTCCATTAATTCCAGCTTATTACCGGGATACGTCCTGGAAAACAGGGAAAGGATCTGGGGAAGAATGTACTGCCCTGGAACAGTGGAGGCTCCCACCGTTATCTTTTGAACGCCCGGCGTATCGGTCCTCGTAAAATCGCGGAGAATATTTTTTTCCAGCTGCAGCATTTTTCTGGCATTGTCGTACAGGAGTTCCCCGGACGGCGATAATTCCACGTCCTTCGTCGTGCGGATAAACAGCCTGGCCCCCAGCTCCTTTTCCAGCGAATGGACATGGGCACTGACCGTAGGCTGGGTCAGATACAGTTTCTTGGCGGCCTGAGAAAAGCTTTTCACCTCTGCCACGCAGACAAAGGCCTCCAGTTGTTTCAGATTCATAGACATTTCCCCCTAGCAGGTGCTATTACTTAGGAATTTATGCAAAGCAGTACTAGTACTTCATTGCATGAATAACGCGGTAATAGTGCAACGCTGTACTAGCCTTCTGCAATTTCATGTACCGCCCGGACGGCCTCGTCGATCTCGGCTTCCGTATTAAAGTGTGACATGGAAAAACGGACGGCTCCGGTGCCCTCCGTCCCCAGCGCCCGATGCATCAGAGGCGCACAGTGGGCGCCTGCCCTGGTATAAATCTCATAGTGATACGCCAGCTCGTCCGCCACCTCACCGGAATCGTAATCCCGGATATTCAGTGACACAATAGGCGCCCTCTGTCCCGTAAAATCGCCGTAAATGGTCACTCCCGGAATGGTTCTCACTCCATCGTAAAACTGCCTCATCAAAGAAAGCTCTCTTTCCCTGATCTGCTCCATGCCAGTTTCCTTAATATAGCGTAAAGCCGCGTAAAGTCCGGCAATTCCGTGACCGTTTAAAGTTCCGGCCTCCAATGCAGTCGGCATATCCTCCGGATGAGCCTTGGAATAGCTGTGGACTCCGCTTCCGCCCACGATAAGAGGTCTCACAGCAACACCCTGGCGTACGCAGATTCCTCCCGTTCCCTGGGGGCCGAGCAGGCCTTTGTGTCCGGTGAAGCAGAGAACATCAATTCCCATTTCTTCCATATTAATGTCGAACACGCCTGCGGTCTGGGAAGCATCCACAACGAAAAGCAGGCCTTTCTTTCTGCAGAAGCGCCCAATCCGTCCGATATCCACCATATTTCCGGTGAGGTTGGAGGCATGGGTACAGATAATTCCTTTCGTATTGGGCCTGACTGCCTTTTCAATATTCTCGTAGCAGATGCAGCCATTTTGATCGGCGGGAAGAATCGTCAGCTCCAGTCCGGCTTCTTCCAGAAGATAGAGCGGACGCAGAACGGAGTTATGTTCCAGCATTGTGGTGATTACGTGATCTCCCGGTCCGAACAGGCCGAAGACTGCCATATTCAGGCTTTCGGTGGAATTGGCCGTAAACGCCACCCGGGATGGGTCTCCCGCATGGAACAGCTCCGCAAGCAGCTCTCTGGCAGAATAGATCTGCCTGGACGCATCCAGGGATGCGCCGTGAGCCCCTCTGCCGGAGTTTCCCATATGGTGCATGGCCTCCTGTACCGCCTGATATACCGCCTCCGGCTTTTGGTACGAGGTGGCGGCATTATCGAGATAGATCATAATCTCACCTCAGTTTCACGAATTTATCTTCCAGTTCCTTCACACAGCCAATCACCGCAAACGCAGTCTCCAAACCGGCTTCCCGCAGCCCGGCCGTTATCTTTTCTCCATCCTCCGGTGTTACGCTGACTAAAAGTCCCCCCGAGGTCTGAGGATCACAGAAAATATCACACAGAAACTCCTCTGTATCCCCGAAATCAACCTTATTCTCAACAAACAAACGGTTTCTGTAAGCTCCCGCCGGTATCAGCCCCATCTTTGCCAGATCCGGAGCTTCCTTTTGAAGCGGTAAATCCGACATATGGATTTCCAGAGTCACACCGCTTCCTTCCGCCATCTCGACGCTGTGACCGGCTAAGCCGAACCCGGTCACATCGGTACAGCTGTGCACGTCAAACAGTTCGATCACGCGCTTGGCCGTCTTGTTTAAGGAGGTCATAACCCGGATTACCTCCGCCTTCGCCTCCTCGGAAGCCATATCCGCCTTCACCGCCGTATTGACGATACCTGTTCCCAGTGGCTTCGTCAGAATCAGCACATCGCCTGGTCTTGCGCCGCAGTTTTTAAAAATCCGGTCCGGATGGACAAATCCCGTCACGCTTAAACCGTACTTCGGCTCATCATCCTGAACGGAATGGCCGCCTGCCAGGACCGCTCCCGCTTCCGCGACCTTTGAGGCGCCGCCCTCCAGAATCTTACCGAGAAATGCCGGATTGACACAGTTGGGCCAGGCCACGATATTGAGCGCCACCTTCGGTTCTCCGCCCATGGCATAAATATCGCTTAATGCGTTGGCCGCCGCTACCTGGCCGAACGTATAGGGGTCGTCCACCACCGGTGTAAAGAAATCCAGCGTCTGTATGAACGCCAGCTCATCGTTCACCCGGTATACGGCTCCATCATCGGAGGTCTCGATTCCCACCAGCAGATTCGGATCCTCAGCCTTGGGAAGATTCTCCAGTACTCCCGCCAGAGTCCCCGGACCGATCTTGGCAGCACAGCCCGCTGTCTTTGTCATTTGTGTCAGCCTTACTTCGTTGTCTGGTATCATGTTTTCCCCGCTCCCTTATTTATAGATTTTATCTATTATCATTGTAGCACATAAAAATATTTTAGCAATACTAATTCTTTTTCAGCAAAACGGTTATAAATGGGCAGAGGGATTAAATGTGTCATTTATTGAATAAGCCCCATACACCGCTTCGTTATCTCTGTGGTATCAATATATGGAATCGCTTCGAGAAAGTCGTCTGTCTTCACATGTTCGTAATAGGCTCTGATAACCATGTTCAACAGCTCCAGAGGCACCACCTCCCGTTCTGTAGGTGTAAACTGTCCATAAGGCGTGGCAAACTGAACCCGCCGGGTCCGCTGCTCTTTAGCCTTATCAATGACAGAGTATGTATGGAAATCGCCGTCCGGCAGATTTACACGCACCTCGCAAACGTATTGGTTGTCCACACCGTAAAACTGAAGGAAACCGTCCCGGGACTCCAGAATCAGGAAATCCTCCCTGCCCTGTTCAACCATCATAACGTAAGAATCAATATCCCGATGTAACACATTTTCTATAATCTGACCGGAGGACAGCTGCACATTGATGGCCCGATAAACGCTTTCTGTAGGTAATTTCCCTTCAGCAAACAGAAATGCCACATCACAGAAACTCTTTACATTGTCCTCCGGCCCATTTAAAATCCGCTTGTGGGCCTTTGTGATGGGAGAAATCTGTGCACTTGTCTGGTTTTTCAGGATCGGCAAGCCATCATCTACGAACCACGCAAACCCCTTTTCCTTCATCCCAAGACGCAGCATAGTTTCCCCCAGATAAATACCGTAGTGAACTGCGACATTCCACAACGTATCTGCACCTTCCTTTCCGTCATACTCTGTAAGATGGTCATAATACGTGCCTAAGATTGACTCAACTTCCGCAATACTCTTTTCTGAGTAGTCAAGTATAATATTGCTTTTTAAAGCATGGACAGCAGTCCTGTCCGCAATTTCCTGATAGTTTATATCCATATGTTCCTCCTGATTTTGTTCAAAATTCCTCCCCTACTCAAGCACAATCTCCTCCTGCAGCGTCAGCGAATAAATAATCTTCTCCGTCACCTTTTTCCCTGTCATCTGTTCCAGCGCACGCTTATAGTACTCCAGCTGGATCCCGTACCGCTCTGTCAGCAGGGATTCGCGGCCTCTCACCACGTGGTCGGTCTTGTAATCGATCAGGACGAGGCCATCTTCCTCTTCCATATATGCATCGATAATTCCCTGAATCAGGACGAGCTCATCGGAATTGCAGACCTCCATCTCGCGGGCCGGAATTCCGATGACGAATTGCTGTTCCTTGTAAAGCAGGCCTCTGGCCTGTGCGGCACTCATGCGCCGGCCAAGGGGGGAACTTAAAAAATTCCATAAAATCCCGGCATCCAGAAGGGACAGGCTCTCTTCGTCCATGTACTTCTCCCTGCGGAATGTATCCAGTGCCATCTCCACATCGGTAATGGTTTTCATACCTGGGAAGTTTAACAGTTCCAGTGCACGGTGATAGGCGGTTCCGCGGAATGCGCCGCCGCCCTGATCCTTTTTCCCGCTTTCTTCCAGCAGAAAGGCCGGAATCGTAGGCAGGAAGGTGCTCTCCTCCTCATCGATCAGCTGGCCCTGTTTCTTAAGCTCCGATACGGAAAGCTTCGTATGGAGGCCGATGTCCGCAGTATGGGGATAACGGTATGCAAAGGCCGCGGATATGCCTGCGGCATACGCTTCATCGTAAATACGGGCGCAGTCAAAGTTCAGCAGTTCTTCCTTAGACAGCTTTTTTTCCGCCTGATGTTCGATCTCCACGCCTACCAGATCGGCAACGGAATAAGACCTTACCGTCATCAGACCAGTTTCCGCTCCCGCGTCAGACAAAAGCGCTGACTCCGACAGTTTTCCGGAAAGGCTCATGAGCAGCCAGTCCAAAAACGAATCCGCCGTTGACAGGATGGTGAACGGAATCTGTCCGGCCGTTCTCTTAATATCGGAAAAACGCTCCAGTTTCTTATCCAGATAGCGGTCCGTGCCCGTCATAATCAGCTTTTCCTTCGCTCTGGTCATAGCCACGTAGAGAACACGCAGTTCTTCTCCCAATGCTTCCAGCTCCAGACGGCGTCTGAGGACATTCTTCTTTAATGTCGGTGTCTTGACTCTCAGCTCTAAGTCCAGGTAATCCGTTGCGATTCCCAGATCCGGGTCAATGAGGATCTTTCCATATAAATCCTGTTTATTAAACTTCTTGCCCATGCCCGCCAGAAAGACTACCGGGAATTCCAGTCCCTTGCTCTTATGAATGCTCAGAATCCGCACGGTATTCTCGTCTCCGGCCAGGGCGGCCTCTCCGAAGTCCGTGTCATATTTTTTTAAGTTCTCGATATAGCGGATAAAATGAAACAGCCCGGAATAGCTGGTCTTTTCATAGGCTGACGCCTTTTCCACCAGCATGTCTAAATTTGCCTGTCTCGCCTCTCCCGCTGGCATGGCCGCGATGTAATCGTAATATCCGGTATTTTCATAGATGGTATACAGAAGCTCATGGATGGACAGATAGCCGGCTATGCGGCGGTACTCTGCCAGTTCATCGGAAAACGCCGCAAGCTTTCCGTAAAGTTCTCCATCTCGTTCACCCTCCGGACAGTTTTCCAGATAATACATCCACGCCCCGTATATCCCCCTGTCCTGTCCCTTTTTCGCCGTTCTCTTGAACACGGCCATAAGGCGGGCCAATTCTTCGTCCGTGGCTCCCACGATGGGGGACTTTAAGACCGCAGCCAGCGGAATATCCTGCATCGGATTATCGATAATGCTTAAGAAGCACAGCACCGTTTCGACCTCAATCGCCGTAAAGTAGCCGGTTCTCCGCTCCGCATAGGCCGGTATTCCCTCATTCATTAAGATGTTGACGAAATCCTCAGCAAATCCGCTTAAGCTGCGCAGAAGGATAACCATATCGCCGTAACAGGCGGTCCTGTAGCGCTTTTCCTTCTTATCCCAGACCTTTACCCCGGTCTCAGGGTTTATCAGTTCCTTCATCCGGGCAGCGATCAGCTTGGCCTCCATCTCGCGGGCCGTATAATCGTCCGCAGGATCCGACTCCAGCTGTTTTAACAGGCCGCCTCCCGTGTTGACCATGTGAAGTTCCAGTTTTCCTCCTACCGTCTCTTCCGTCGGTTCAAATACCGCGCCGGGATGGAGAGCGGCGTCTTCCGTATAAAGAATCCCTCCCAAACCTTTCGTCATGATCTGATAGAATACCTCATTGATGCCGGAAAGCACGCTGTCCCGGCTTCGGAAATTCTGGTGCAGCTCAATGGTCTGATACAGACCTTCTTCTCTGGGATAAGATTCGTATTTCTTTAAGAACAATTCCGGCCTGGCCAGACGGAATTTGTAGATGCTTTGTTTCACGTCGCCCACCATAAACACGTTGGGCGTCCCGAACCGCTCTCTGGAAATGGCGTGGATCAGCGCCTCCTGCACGTCGTTGCTGTCCTGGTACTCATCCACCAGAATCTCTTCAAACTGGCGGCTCAGCTCGTCGGCTGCGGCAGACGGTCTTCGGCCATGTACTTTGGCGGGATTCTCCACACTCCCCGTATCCTCTTCATCCGTCTCTTCCAAAAGCACCTCCAGCGCGTAATGCTCCAGATCCCCGAAATCCACCAGGTTCTTTTCCTGCTTGGCTTCCTGGTAACGGTCGTGAAATTCTCCGGCCAGTCTCAGCAGCATCCGCACCGCCCCCGCGGTACCCCTTAAGTCACGCACCACGGTCTCAATGGATTCAAAGCAGTATAAATCACGGAGTTTTCCGACCGCCTTCTTTATCCGGTCCCTGCATCCGGTCACAAACGATTTTTTATCCGCGTCGATCTCCTTGCTCCGGATGGAGGCCAGGCGGTCGAAGGAGGCGCTGCCTAACAGTTCATTAAGGCAGCCGTAATCCTTTGCGTTCCCGATCGCCTGCAGCATGCGCAAATCCGATGTCAGCATGGGGATATAAGCCGCAGGCCCGTTTTCCTCGTCACAGACGGCAAGCGCCTCCTTCAGCTGGGCGCAGAATTCCCCTGTCTGCATGGCGACATCCCACATCAGGAAACGCATCCACTCCGTCTCCATAAGCCTGTCGCCGCTTCCCTCCTCGTAGTCCTCCAGTTCCTTTTCGCAGGCCTCCAGCCATTTTTCCGGCCACGGATTGCTTCCGGAAAAGTTATAGACAGCCATAATATGATCCTCGATGCCCCGGTCCGATTTGCCGGTGGCATACGTCTCCACAAACCGGGAAAATTCCTCATCCCCGGCCTCATAATAGTCCTCCAGCAGCTGTTCCATCACGGAGCCGCGAAGCAGGAGGAGTTCCCCTTCATCCCCCACACGAAAAGCCGGATCGATGTCCAGCTGGTTATAGTGCTCCCGGATGATTCCCAGACAGAAGCTGTCAATGGTCGTAATCCGGGCGTAAGGAATCATGGCCGCCTGCATCTGCAGATGACCGTTTTCAGGGTCCTCCTTCAATTTTTCATCGACGGCCAGAAGTACGCGCTCCCGCATCTCATCCGCCGCCGCCTTCGTAAATGTCATAACCAGAAGCTGATCGATGTCCAGGGGATTCTCTCCCTCCGTGATCATGCGGATAATCCGCTCCACCAGAACCGCTGTCTTTCCGCTGCCCGCTGCCGCGGAAACGAGAAGATTGCGGTTTCTGCTTTCAATGACCGCCTTCTGTTCTTTTGTCCAGTTAATCGCCATCCTGCTGCTCTCCTTCTATCTCCGGCCATATTTCTTCTGATTTCAGTGGTTTGAATTTGCGGAAGCCAAACCCGGAGGTTTTTAAATCGAAGCCGCACACCGCATGGTACGGGCAGTAGTCGCAGGCCGTCTTATTTCCCTGCTTGTACGGGTTCACCGCCACGGCCCCTTCCAGAATCTCGCGTCCCTCGGTCTTCAGCTTCTCATTGACATAGCGTTTTAAGGCCGAGAACCGTTTTCCTCCCGCTACGGATGACTTCGCCTCCTGGATCAGGCCGTTCTTCATCGCCACCGGGATGACATCGGATTCCGTCTCAATCTCGTGGTCCAGATGGCTGATGACCTCCAGCTCGCTGTTTACCAGACCGTTCATGCGCAGTTCCTTTAGAATCCGCCTGTCGATGGCCTCCGGGGTCATGTCTCCTTCCCGGTCGATCACCGGGTCGTTGATATTATAATAGAAAATACCGGCCGGGATCACAGCCTTGTCCGGATTGCGGCGTTCCTCCATCTCCAGGGCCGCGTCCATGTAGACCACCAGCTGCAGCTGCAGACCGTAATAAAGCGCAGTCAGATCGAAGGAAGTCCCGCCGGATTTATAATCGATAATCTTCACATAGACGTGTTCCTCATCCTCGCACAAGTCCATACGGTCGATACGGCCCCTCAAATGAAGCGCTTCCTCCTCGGAGAGAGCGATTTTCATGGCCTTCAGATTATCGGCGGCCGAGAAGGACACCTCGAATCCTACCGGCGTGAAATCGCCTTTCTTCAGCTGCTCCGCCAGCGCCCATATGGTACGGTCCGTGATCTTCTCTACCTTGCGGGCCAGATAGGCATTTCTGGCGGAGCTCTTTAAAATCGTATTCCCATATTCCTCGGTCACCTCGGTCACGGCGGTATGCACCAGGGCCTTTCTCTCGTCTTCCCCGATCGTCTTCCAGTCGCCTCCCTGTTCCTTCATCTTCTTAAAACAGAGGTCGATGGAATCGTGAAACAGATTACCGATGTCCATAGCCGCCAGCTCATACTGCTGGCGCTCTGCCAGCTCCAGACCGTAATTCAGGAAATGGGCATAGGCACAGGATGCGTACTGTTCCAGCCTCGTGACACTGCCGCCCAGCACCGTGCCGTACAGCGCCTTCGCCGCCATTTTCCCGATTCCACGCTCCTCATAGGCGTAAAATGCCGCATCTACCAGTCTTTTTACGTTCTCTCTCTGCTCCTCATCCATCATAAAATGGCGGAACAGCTCCAAGAATTCCGAATCCTCCCGGGTCATCTCGAAGTTCCGAAGGCCGTGGGTCAACTTATCCCTGGCTTCCCGGATGGAAAGCGGCACGCCGGCCGCTTCATCCGATGCGGCCACAACGGTCAGCTGCGGAAACAGCTTTCTTAACTCTCCCAGCAATATCGATGGCCGCAGGCTCTTTCCCGACGCATCCATGGCCGAGAAGGAGAGATAAAGCCGTTCCGCCGGCTTCGTTAAAGCGAGATACAGATAGAACCGCTGACGGAAGCTCTCCACACGTACGGTGGGCGCCAGCTCAATGTGATGGCTGCCTAAAAATTCCCGCTCCTTATCCGTAAACAGGCTGCTGTTTTCCTTCTTCTGCGGCACGATTCCATCGTTTACACCGATAAAAAACAGAATCTTGATATGGTCGAGACGCGTTCTCGTAATATCGCCCACCACGATCCGGTCCACAGCCGCCGGGATCAGACCTACCTTGATTTCGGAAAAGCCCGCGTCCAGAATCTCCGCATACTCCCTGCGGCTCACCTTCTCGTCCCCTAAGAGCCTGGCGAGACGGTCCATCAGATCGACGACGAGGCCGTACACCTGACCGTATTCTTTGGCAAGCCCAAATTCTCCCTGTTCCCGAAATGAGGCCTCTCTGGCCAGCATCTTCTCCTCCACCGAGAGCGCCTCCAGAAGCCGGACCACGGCCTCCGTCATGGTGCGCACCGTCCTTCCCTCTTCCCGGAACGCCTCGATAAACGCCGTGAGAGGCGCCATAATCTCTTCCCGGAGCTGGTTTAATTCCTCTAAATTTAAGTCCTTGCCGCCGCGGTACCAGCCCTCCCAGGTGGTATTCCACCGCTTTAATCCCCGGATTCCCATGGCGATCACGTAGTTCTCCAGGCGGTCCAGCCTGCGCTCATCCTCCGGCTTCGTCACAAGACCGGTTCTTAAGTAGCGGAACACGGTTTCGTAGGAAAAATCCTTCTGAATCGTCTCCAGCGCCGCGCGCACCAACTCGACCATGGGATTTTTCAGGATGCTCTTTTTGTCATCCAGGAAGTACGGAATCTCCGACGCATCAAACTGATGGATCAGCTCTCCTGCAAAGCTTCCGATGTCACCGGTGATAACGGCCATGTCACGGTACCGGTATCCCTCGCGCAGCAGTTTTCCGATCTGACGGACCACGTGGGAGATCTCCCCGGCCGGATTCACCGCCTGCACCAGGCGGATCTCCTCCGCTTTGCCGGAATACACACGGCCGCTGTAGCGGTATAAGTTCTGCTCCAGAAAATCAAGCGCCGAATGGGACGGCGTGTCCGCTGCCGGCTGCTCCATCTGCTGCTCTTCCTGCTGCTTTGCCAGCTTCTCTGCCTGCTGTCTCCCCTGCTGTCTCCCCTGCTGTCTCCCCTGCAGCTCTACCGGCATCTCCACCCGCTGCTTTACTCCGCTGCGGTACCGGACAGCCGGATGGTCGTCGAGAACGATATCCGGTTCCCGCTTTACGTGATTCTGGCGGGCCAGTGCGTTTAACTTATCCATCATCTCACTGCTCATGTGAAATAAGTCCTGCACGCCCCTATTCCCCCGTTCCGCCACGGTTGGATCGATGGTCACAGTCACGATCACCCGGCGGCTGTAACGGAGAAAAAGGTCCAGCAGGCGGTACTGGACCGGAGTAAAGCCCGTGTAGCCGTCCAGAGTGATCACACTGTCTTTGATCAGCCTCGATTCCGGCAGGTGCTTACAAAGCACATCCAGAATCTCCTCCGTCGTAATATAGCGGTCCTTGATATACTCCTTAAACGCCTTGTAAATGACGGAAATATCCTCCAGCTTCTGGCGGAGCATGGGGCTGGTGGTCTCCGGGATCTTCGCGTCCAGCATTTCCGGCGTAATGCCATACTGGTAAAGCTCTGAAAGCATGGATTTTAACTGGCCGATAAAGCCGTTCTGATTCAGATGGGACTGGTACAGCGGCAGTTCCTTCTGTTTACCTCCTGTCACCTTTCTCAGAATCATGGATTTTCCCATATCGTCCAGGACGTCCGGGTTTACGATGGCAAGCTCCTCGAAAACACGATACGCCAGACGCTGGAAGCTGACAATATCAATATTCATCACGCCGTGGTTCGGATGCAGCGTCACAATCTCCTTCTGTGTCTGCATGGTAAACTGCTCCGGAACAATGGCAAAATACTTCGTGTCCGGATTCTCAATGGAATCCCTGATCAAATCGGTATACAGGCGGTGTGTCTTTCCGGAACCGGAACCGCCTGTTAATAACTGTATGGACATATCTTTCGTGTTGCTCCTTCCCTCTCAAGCCTTTCACATTTTAATGGCTATCCAACTATATTTTACTATATGTTGATGTACAAGTCCATCGTTTTCAGAACAACAGTTCTCTTCTGCCGTCTATTCATAAACCGCCCCCAAGCAGAATACACTATAACAAAACCCGTTCGGAGGACCTTATTTTAATATGAGCTCTAAAACAAAAATTGTTGTACTGCGGATGAAAGAAATCATCTACACCGCCATCTTTGTCGGCCTCGGAATACTGTTAATCACCCTGTTTCTCATCATGTTCCGGCCGAAAAAAGATACCGTTCCCACTTCCGGAGAAGTGGCCACTTATGTGCCCGGAGTTTACTCTTCCGCGATCACGCTGAATAACCAGGATGTCAACGTACAGGTAACCGTGGATGCGGATAAAATTACATCGGTCACCCTCGTTCCCTTAAGCGAAGCGGTCACAACCATGTATCCGCTGATGCAGCCGGCCATGGACACTCTCTCGGAGCAGATTGTAAAAAATCAGTCCACCAAAAACATCTCCTACTCCGATGAGACACGCTACACATCCACCGTCCTCTTAAAAGCAGTCGACACGGCGCTGACCAAAGCCGAAACTGCAAAATAAGAATATGGTATGGGGATTGTGTTTTCTCTTTTCTCCCTGTATAATGAGTTCAGAATACATAATTATTTTACAGTAAGAGGAACGGGATATGAGTCAGAAAAGCAGGACACAGAGTGTCATGGGGCAGAATCAAATTACAGAAGGAGTGATCTGGAAACAGCTTCTTCTGTTTTTCTTTCCAATTTTATTTGGAACATTTTTCCAGCAGCTCTATAACACCGCCGATGCCGTGATTGTAGGGCGGTTCGTTGGAAAGGAAGCGCTGGCAGCCGTAGGAGGTCCTACGGGAACCCTGATCAATCTTCTTGTGGGGTTCTTCGTAGGACTTTCTTCCGGTGCCACCGTAATTATCTCCCAGTTTTACGGTGCGAAACAGCCGGACCGGGTGAGCAGGGCAGTACATACGTCGATTGCATTTTCCATCGTGGGAGGCATTGTCCTCATGGTCATCGGTGTGGCAGGCGCACCTTGGGCCTTATCCGCCATGGGAACACCGGATGATATATTAAATCACGCGGTTTTGTATATGCGAATCTATTTTCTGGGAGTCATCGGCAACCTGATCTATAACATGGGAGCCGGTATCCTGCGGGCGATCGGGGACTCGAAACGGCCGCTGTACTTCCTGATTGCCAGCTGTTTTACCAACATTGTACTGGATATCGTTTTCGTCGTCTACCTGCATATGGGCGTCATGGGAGCCGCGCTGGCTACCATCATCTCCCAGCTGGTCAGCGCCGTACTGGTCATCATCGTGCTGATGAAGACAAAGGAGTCGTACCATCTGATCCCCCGGTCTGTTCGGCTGGATCTGGACATGCTGAAGCGGATTATCCAGATCGGATTCCCCGCGGGTCTTCAGTCCGTCATGTACTCCGCTTCCAACGTGATTATCCAGTCCAGCGTCAATGCGCTGGGAACCGATACCATTGCTGCCTGGACCGCATACGGAAAGATCGACAGCGTGTTCTGGATGATCATCAATGCCTTCGGCATCTCCGTTACCACATTTGTTGGACAGAACTACGGCGCCGGGAAAAAGGACAGGGTTCACAAGGGGGTTCGCGTGTGTCTGGCCATGAGCTTTGCCGCCACCTTCCTGTTAAGTGTCCTGCTCTACTGCGGCGGCAGCTATATCTATCTGCTGTTTACCACGGACGCGGCGGTTATCGAAAAAGGAACCGAGATCTTGCAGTATCTGGTTCCGACCTTCTTCACCTACGTCTGCATCGAGATTTATTCCGGTTCTCTGCGAGGCGTCGGCGACTGCTGGATTCCTATGATTATCACCTGTCTGGGCGTCTGTGCACTCCGTGTCGTCTGGATCTGGGCTGCAGTACCGCTCCGTCCGACGATTCAGACCGTTATTTTCAGCTATCCGCTGACATGGGTCATCACTTCGATCCTGTTCTTCTTCTATTTTAACTGGTTTTCCAAGCTGAAGAAACACCACTGGTATGGGTTTCGGAGGCGGAACCGTTAGAGCGTGTTTGAAAATTGCTTTCTGACAGATGTGCGTCACACTTTGTGGGAGATTTGCCCCGAATGAGGAAAGCGTAGTGGGCTACGTTGACCGAATGAGGGGTAAATATACCGCAAAGTGGGGCGTGCAGATGGCAGGAATGAATTCTCAAACACGCTCCAGGCTCCGCCTACTCCATCGGAGCACGGTAAAAGCCACCGTAGAACTGCTGGGTCCGGAACATATTGACGATCACATGCTCATCCACCTCATGAAGCAGGGTGATGATATCCGCCACCTCGTAGGAAGACACCACGGTGTGAAGCAGATACATGTGCTTTTTGCTGTATCCGCCGATGGCATCCACACAGGATATGCCGTGCCGGAAGGTTTTTACATAGGCGTCCGTCATCTCCAGGCCTTTGGAGGTCGTAATCTGCAGTGTCACCCGCTCATAACGGTGATGGAAGGTGGATACGATCATCGTGGACACAAATTGAAACAGAATCGAATATCCCGCGTAATCCCATCCGAAGATAGCTCCGAAGATACATAAAAGCACCACATTTCCCACAAATACAGACGTCCAGATGGAATTTCCCGTCTTATTGGATACGTAGAGGGCGATAAAGTCCGTTCCGCCTGTGGAGGCATTGCCTCTCAGCGCCAGGACGATGCAGAAACCATACAGAACGCCTCCGTAGATCACATTCAGGATCACGTCCTCGAAGATCGGTGAGAAATGAAAGATTTTCAAAAATAAACTGGCCAGTAATACCTGGAGCAGTGAGAAAAATGTAAACCGCCGGCTGATACTCTTGCTGCAGGCCCAGGCCACCGGAATATTCAAAATCACCATGGCCAGGGAAGTTGACAGATTGATTCCGAACAGGGACGTCACGCGGTCAATCAGGATAGCAATTCCGGTAAATCCGCCGGACAGCAGCCCAGCCGGCCTTATGAACGCCTGAATAACAAATGTCTGAAGCAGCGCCGAGCCGATGACCGCCACTGTCGTTATAAATGTCCGAAAATGCCTGTTCTTTCTTAACTTCCTCCACATAGTAAAAAACTCCTCTCCTTAAGTACGCATTAATGCTATTATATGTAAAATTCTCACTTCCATCAATACAAATTAAGACAACTTAAAAAATTTTATTCTAACTATTGATTTTTTTGCTCCTTTCGATTAAAATAGCGATATGGAGATATAGCTCAGCTGGGAGAGCATCTGCTTGACGTGTAGAAGGTCGCAGGTTCGAGCCCTGTTGTCTCCATGGCGAAACCGCCGGAACCTAATCGATTAGGTTCCGGCGGTTTTTTTCAATTTCTGAAGGCACACTGCCATTAGGCTCTGCGAACTTCACTGCAGGCACAATGAGGAGGTACCTCTACCTTTTCACCGGTCTGATATACTTAAAATACTGTTCCGGATTGAAGTAAAAGTATGTGATTCTGCCCGGTGTGGCATCAAAACTGTAGCCGGTGCCGGAATAATCAAAGGCCGCCATTGCCGCTTCAATCTTTTCCTCAACACTGCGGTTTTCCTGTTCATAATCGAAGGGACCGTGTTCAAAGACGATATACTCGGCTTCAGGGACATCAATGAGCAGCATCTGCGACGGTATCTCACCTTTATAATCATAAGGAAGCCGTACGCCGTGACACTCGGTTCGCGAGATTCCCCAGTCGCAGAGTCTGCCCTCCGGGTCGTTAATATAGGCCATGATCTGGCCGCTTCCACAGTTAGGTTCACTTCCGCCCTCATCGTCTAATTTCCCCTTAATGCTGTCCAGTAAACCGCAAATGGTTTCGTAATCCTGGCCCGGAATCAGATTCTGTTTCTGCCAGAAATCCCAGTACCCATTACTCTCATAATTTTTAATGTGCAGAAATTTGTGTGCGGGTATGGTTACAAAATAAATTTTAATATCATCGGTAGATTTCATCATGCCAATTTCTCCTAATCCTAATAAGTAGCGGTCGAAAGGGTTTATTTTTGTACGCAGAACAACTGGCTTCGGTTTTTTGCGGTATTCACTGGGCGTCATGCCATAAGTCCCTTTAAAGGCCCTGGTAAAGGCTTCATTTGACGAAAAACCATAATCCAGCGCAATATCCAAAAAGCTCTTATCACTGTCCCGGACCTCTTTTAGTGCAAAGGCTAATTTCCTCAGCCTTAAGTAATCCCGAAACTGCATACCCGATATCTCTTTAAATTTTCTCGTCGTATAAAATTCGGAATAACCGAGACTGCGGGAAAGAAAGCTCAGTGTCAAAGCTTCATCGTTATAATTTTTGATGCATTTGTCAATTTCATCGACAAAGATTTGGATCTGTTTCTGCCACTCGTACATTCGTCTGTTCTCCTTGTTTCAACCGCCCTGCCGTTATTATAAAGCCACGGAGAATTTTATGCTTGATTTTACTTGCTGTGAAATAAAAAAAGAACTGCTTATCCCCCACAGAAAGCAGTTCTTCGTCACGATCTAAAACCGTCACATTATTAAGTTCTTATAATTCTGGCATCCCCATGCCTGAAATCATACACGCAAGGCACCCCTTTGTGCTTCTCACATGGACAATCATAACATCAATAATGGAAAAAGTCAATCATTTTAGTGTATTTCACCAAAAATGGGCCGGAATGGAAGAATGATTATCGCAATTTTTTATACAATGCATGCAAAAACGTCTTAGTCATGCGTACATGCTTTCATGAAACATATTTTCACAAAAAATGCGCATACTTTCTATATCGCTAATTCCCTTTCATTGCCGCTTAATCCGCGGACTACCAAAACAGTAAAAAAGGAGACCATAATATGGACTTTTCCAGTAAGCTTTCTGATAACATGTCTTATCTGAAAGAAAAATTGAATGTGGACACGAATTTCGACGTAGTCTACCGAGTCATCCATGTGGGTGGGCGGGAGGCCTGTCTCTATTTTATAGATGGCTTCACCAAAGATGAGGTATGGCTCAAAATACTCCAGGCATTTTCAACGCTGAAGGAAGACTCCATGCCGGAAGACGCTCACGCATTTTCCAAGAAATACCTTCCCTACGGAGAGGTTGGACTGGTAAAGAGTGATACCGAGATGATCGGCCAGCTCCTCATGGGCGTGTCGTGTCTGTTCATCGACGGGTATGACAGCTGCTTCACCATCGACTGCCGCACCTATCCGGCCCGCGGCGTGTCTGAGCCTGAAAAAGACAAGGTACTTCGCGGTTCCCGTGACGGGTTTGTGGAAACCCTTATTTTCAACACGGCCCTGATCCGCCGCCGAATCCGTGATCCAAAGCTCACCATGGAGATCACCAGCGCCGGGGAAAGCTCCCACACGGACATCGCCCTCTGCTACATGCAGGGCCGGATCGATGAAAATCTCCTCGCCATGATCAAAGACCGGATCAACAAGCTGGAGGTCGACGCTTTGACCATGAACCAGGAAAGCCTTGCGGAGTGCCTTTATCCACATAAATGGTACAATCCATTTCCGAAGTTTAAATTTTCCGAGCGTCCCGACACTGCGGCCGCCTCGATCCTGGAGGGAAACATCATCATTCTGGTGGATAACTCTCCTGCCGCCATGATTCTGCCTTCGTCTGTCTTCGACATTATTGAAGAAGCCGACGATTACTATTTCCCGCCGGTAACGGGATCATACCTGCGGCTTTCGCGTATGGCAATCTCTGTGCTGACCCTTTATTTAACGCCGCTGTGGCTTCTGCTGATGCAGAATCCCAATGTCATCCCTTCCTGGCTGGAGTTCATTCAATTGTCAGAACCGCCTCATGTACCGCTCATCTTCCAGCTACTCATACTGGAATTTGCCATCGATGGTCTGAGGCTGGCCGCTGTTAATACGCCCAGCATGCTGACCACACCGCTCAGTGTTATCGCCGGTATCGTCCTGGGTGAATACTCCGTAAAATCCGGCTGGTTTAACAGTGAAACCATGCTCTATATGGCCTTCGTGACTATTGCCAATTACTCCCAGGCCAGCTTCGAGCTGGGCTACGCATTCAAATTCATGCGAATGATCCTGCTGGTGCTCACTGCCCTCTTTAATTACTGGGGATTTGCCATCGGAGTCATACTATCCGTCTGTGCTGTCGTATTTAACAAGACGATCGCAGGCAAGAGCTATATCTATCCGATGATACCGTTTAACTGGAGTAAATTAAAGAAACGTTTCTTACGCGGCAGACTGCCTCATAAGGAGAAATAAGGAAGAAGTCCGGGAAATAAAACTGTTTTCCGGACTTCTCTCTTGTTATGGTTCTTTATTCGTAACAGTTCAGCCTTCGCTTCCGGCTGCCGCTGTCCGGCCCCGCGCTTTCGTTTCCCAGACCTTTACTGTGACTTTGCAGGGCATTAGCAGTTCTTAATGTGCAGAATTTTTCGTTCAGGGGAAATCCCCACCTGTCTGAGCGCAGCGAGTTTGGGGATTTTCACTGGTTTTTAGAAAAATCCTGCACATTTAGAAATGCTTATGCCCGAAACCGGAACTGGAAAGGTCCGGGAAACGAAAGCGCGGGGCCGGACAGCGGCAGCCGGAAGCGAAGGCTGAACTGTTACTTTTATTCCACGAAATCTTTTCTCATTGGTGTAAAGATATCCAGCAGCATGGTTTCTTCCAATGCTACCACACCGTGCACCACATCCGGCTCAACGTAATAGCTGTCTCCTGTTACCAGAACTTTGTCTTCCTTGCCTTCCTCCTGAAATAACAGGGAACCGGATATAATATAACCGATCTGCTCATGAGGATGGCTGTGTTTTGCACCGATCGCTCCCTTTTCAAACTTCAGCTCCACATTCATTAAATTCTCGCTGTAGGCCAGTACCTTCCGCACAACACCGCCGCCTAAGTCTGTAAGCGGAACATTTTTGTTTTCTACATACATGATGTATTCCTCCTGTTTTTTGTAATTCCATATTATACTACAAAGTAAGCCCTTCCGTAAACAGGGAAAAGGGAGCCACTTCAAAATTCATACCCTTTTCTTGTAAACCCGGCAGGAATGCTTTATAATAAATAAGAAAATTATATATCATTGAAAAGGAACCTACAAATGAAAATTATCGTAATCGACGGGCAGGGCGGCAAGATGGGACACGCCGTTATTGTCCAGTTAAAAAAGTCCCATCCGGAACTTGAAATAACCGCAATCGGAACCAACTCCATCGCCACCTCCTCCATGCTGAAAGCCGGTGCGGACGCCGGTGCAACCGGTGAAAATCCCGTGGTAGTGGCCAGCCGCAGCGCGGACATTATTATCGGACCTATCGGCATCGTAATCCCGAACTCGCTGCTCGGTGAGATCACTCCGGTCATGGCGGAAGCCATCGGCTCCAGCCAGGCTAAGAAAATCCTGATTCCGGTGAACAAATGCAATCACTACGTAGTTGGCTGTGAGGAACTGCCGCTGAGCGTGTACATCGGACAGGTAGTAGCGCAGGTGGAGTTTCTGACGGGAAAATAAGTAGTTCGGCAATTCCTTCATACAAACGGCGGCGGCCTGACAGATCATAACATCTGCCAGGCCGCCGCCATTTGCGTAATAACACATTTCGTATCGAATCTTTACTTCTCTTCTTCCCTCTTCTTGCTGCTCAGCGCTGTAAATGCTGCCAGCAGGAATCCGGACAGCAGTGCTGCTAATCCTGCGTGTGCACCTGCACGATCACCGGTCTTCGGAAGACCTGCAAGTGGTACATTGCCGTCATCAATCAGTATTAAGTTATCAGACGAACTGCTTTCCGGTAAGTTTGCCAACGGTACCTCACCCGGTTCAATCGTTACTGTTCCCGGATCAGTTCCAGGTCCCCCCGGCACGTATGGCTTATCAGGATTCGGAGTATTGCCGCCTCCGCCTCCACCGCCTCCGCTGCTGCCTGAGGTTACTCTAAGGGTGCCTGCTAAATAAGTGATATTATAGTTGGAGGTAACTTCTGCATTATCTGCCATGATCACTGCATCACTGGCTATATTCTCGCTGCTGCCAACTGAGGTCTGTGAACCTGTCACTTTAACTGCCGTCAGTGTCTGGCCGTCTGCAAGCGTTCCATCTGTGATCGACGCGGTCGGTGCGGTTAATTCTGTTCCGTTGTATTTTCTTTCCGCACTGGCTGCTGTAATGGATAATGCACGTTTCTGAATGACTACAATACCTGTTACAACGGCTGTGTCGTGATAATTCGGATTGACAGCCTTCACATAGACGGTGTGGTTGCCCGCTTCTGTAAAGACAGGCACTGTCTCACTAAAGTTCTGATTATCCACGGAGTAAAGAATCGTTGAGCCTTCCTTCAGTGCGGTTACTTCTCTCAGTCCATGTGTCTTTCCATCATACGTTACGGTTTCTCCGGTTACATTAACGGTATTCGTATTTAATGCAATGATATCCAGCTTACCGTTCTTCACCTCTACCTTATAGTTGGAATTATCACTGTAGCCTGCAGTCAGTGTAATGTCAGCGCCAACCGCCTCTTTGTTCTTATCCGCGTCAAGTCTGTGGTAAACTACAGTCCCTAAATCTCCGTCGGATATCAATCCCTGTATCTGACCCGTAAATAATGGGTCAATGTCACTATAAGATTTGGATTTGTTATCTACAACAATGGTTGCCGGCCTTGCTGTTATGCGAATCGTTACATCTTCAGCCGTTAAGTCCTCATAACCGGTTTTCGCCGCCTTCACAGATACCGTTACGGTTCCATCTGCTACATTGGTAACGCCTGGTGCTTCGGTACTCCATTCACCGTTTCCAGCCTTATAATAAATCGTGTAACCAGGTGCATGCTCAAGCTTAGCGGCTGCCTCGTGGGCGGCTCCGTCATAGACCCAGCTTCCTCCGGCTGCTGTCAGCACTGCGTCTTCAAGGAACGCGGTCTTAATAGCAAAGTCTCCCTTCACTACGGTTACAATGTAGTTGCTGTTTGACTCATAATCCGCTGTCAGTACCTTCGGATAGGTTCCTACTGCCTCTTCTGTGTTGGTTCTTCTGTAGGTAATGGTTCCAAGATCTCCGGACGCCACAAGGTTTGCTGCCGTTCCGGTAAACTCCGGATCCTGCTCGTCAAAGTACTTCTCCGCATGATCCACTGTGATGGCTGCTTCCCTTGGTGTAATCTTAAGGGTTACATCCTCTGTCGTTAAATCTGCATAGCCGCTTCTCACAGCCTTCACGGATACGGTTACGGTTCCTTCCAGTACATTGGTTACGCTCGGGGCCTCTGTGGTCCACTCGCCATTGCCTGCTTTGTAGTATACTGTGTAGCCGTCTGCGTTCGTTACATTTCCGGAGGCCGCGTGGGCTGCTCCGTCATAGATCCAGCTTCCGCCGGCTGCTTCCAGCTTTGCATCTTTTATGGATGCGGTCTTGATTTCGAAGTCTCCGTTTACTACATTTACAATATAGTTGCTGTTTGCCGTGTAGTCCGCGGTCAGTACTTCCGGATAGGTTCCTACTGCTTCGTCTGCGTTTGTTCTTCTGTAGGTTACGGTTCCGAGATCCCCTGCTTTTACCAGGTTCTCTTCTGTTCCCGTAAATGCCGGGTCAGATTCATCGAAGAACTTCTCCGCGTCATGTACCCGGATCGCTGCGGTTCTGGCTGTGATCTGGATTGTTGTCTCATTGGATACCAGGGTCTCATAACCTTCACGGGTACCTCTTGCAATCACAGTTACGGTTCCATCTGCCACATTGGTGACTCCCGGTACAGTCTCAGACCAGGTATTTCCTCCGTCCGTACTGTATTCGATCTTATACTTCTTCAGTGCTGCCAGAACGGAATCGATGACATCCAGTTTTACTCTGTGCTCATCTCCGTCATATACCCAGCTTCCTCCGACAATCTTAAGCTCTGCCTCCGGGTCCTTCGCTTCTTTAATCTTAAAGTCGCCGCGGTTTACGGTTACTTCGTAGTTTGTGTTGTCTGTGTAAACTGCATCCAGCACCTTCTCATACGTTCCCACACCTGCTGCGTCATTGGTTCTCACATAGGTTATCGTTCCGAGATCGCCGTCTGCTACCAGTTTTGTTACGGTTCCGGTAAATGCCGGATCTGCCTCGTTAAAGAACTTCTCCGCATTGTTTACCGTGATCGCTGCCGGCTTCTTTGTAATCTGAATGGTTACATCTTCAGCCGTTAAATCTGTATATCCCGTCTTCGTTGCCTTGACGGATACGGTTACGATTCCTTCTGCCACGTTGGTGACGCTCGGTGCTGTCGTGGTCCATTCGCCGTCTCCAGCCTTGTAATATACGGTATAGCCGTCTGCGTTCTTAAGAGATGCGGTCGCCGCATGTGCCGCTCCATCGTATACCCAGCTTCCGCCGTCTGCCGTCACTTTGGCATCCTTCATGGTCGCTGTCTTGATTTCAAACGTTCCCTTGTGCTCGGTTACATTGTAGTTCGGATTTTCAATATAGGCTGCTGCCAGTACTTCCGGATAAATGCCGACTGCCTCGTCAGAGTTTGTTCTGATGTACGTCAGCCCTGTTAAATCGCCTTCCTTTACAAGTCCTGTCACGGTTCCTGTAAACTTCGGATCTGCTTCATCAAAGAACTTCTCTGCATCGTCTACGACAATGGCTGCGTCTTTCGGAATGATCTCCAGAGTAACCGCGTCAGTCGTCAGTTCCTCATAACCCGTTCTTGTTGCCTTTACGGATACTGTCACGGTTCCGTCCAGTACATTGGTTACACTCGGGGCCTCTGTGGTCCACCCGCCGTCTCCAACTTTGTAGTATACAGTGTAGCCGTCTGCGTTCTCAACTCTTCCGGCTGCCGCATGGGCCTCGCCATCGTAGATCCAGCTTCCGCCTGCTGCAGTCAATTCTGCGCCGCTGATCGAGGCGGTCTTAATAGTAAAGTCGCCATTTACCACAGTCACGTGATAGTTGCTGTTTGCAACATAGTCTGCAGTCAGTACATCGGGATACGTTCTTACTTCTTCTGCCGTGTTGGTTCTGCGGTAGGTAACAGTTCCCAAATCCTCTTCTTTAACCAGATTATTTTTGGTTCCTGTAAATACCGGATCTTTTTCATCAAAGAACTTCTCCGCGTCATCGACGACAATTGTAGCGTCTCTTGGCGTAATTTCAAGTGTAACGTCTTCCGTATTTAAATCTTCGTAGCCGGTCTTTACTGCCATGACAGATACGGTTACTTTTCCATCCGAGACATTTGTAACACTCGGTACTTCCGTACTCCAGGCGCCGCCTTCTGTCTTATAGTAAATGGTGTATCCATCTGCATTTTCGACAATGGCTTCTGCCCTGTGGGCATTTCCATCATATACCCAGCTTCCGCCGGCCGCTGTCAAGGCTGCTCCCGTGATAGCTGCTGTCTTAATCTGGAAATCACCCTTCTGAACAATCACATTGTAGTTGCTGTTATCTGTAAATTCCGCAGTCAGGACTTCTTTATAGATTCCCACCGCTTCCTCTGCATTTGTTCTCTTATAGCTTACTGTTCCAAGATCGCTCTCATTTACAAGATCTGTTACAGTTCCTGTAAATGCCGGATCCTCTTCATCAAAGAACTTCTCTGCATTGTCTACCGTGATCGTCGCTGTCTTTGGTGTGATCTGCAGGGTTACATCGTCAGTCGTCAGGTCTTCATAACCTGTTTTCGTTGCTTTTACAGATACGGTTACGAGTCCTTCCGATACGTTGGTTACATCCGGAGCCACTGTGCTCCATTCGCCGTTTCCAGCCTTATAATAAATTGTATAGCCAGGAGCATTCTTCAGTTTGGCTGTCGCTGCATGGGCTGCTCCATCGTAGGTCCAGCTTCCACCGGCTGCTGCCAGTTCCGCGTCCTCAATGAAAGCGGTCTTAATAGCAAAGTCTCCCTTCACTACGGTTACGATGTAGTTGCTGTTTGACTCATAATCCGCTGTCAGTACCTTCGGATAGGTTCCTACTGCCTCTTCTGTGTTGGTTCTTCTGTAGGTAATGGTTCCAAGATCTCCGGACGCCACAAGGTTTGCTGCCGTTCCGGTAAACTCCGGATCCTGCTCATCAAAGTACTTCTCCGCATGATCCACTGTGATGGCTGCTTCCCTTGGTGTAATCTTAAGGGTTACATCCTCTGTCGTTAAATCTACATAGCCGCTTCTCACAGCCTTCACGGATACGGTTACGGTTCCTTCCAGTACATTGGTTACGCTCGGGGCCTCTGTGGTCCACTCGCCATTGCCTGCTTTGTAGTATACTGTGTAGCCGTCTGCGTTCGTTACATTTCCGGAGGCCGCGTGGGCTGCTCCGTCATAGATCCAGCTTCCGCCGGCTGCTTCCAGCTTTGCATCTTTTATGGATGCGGTCTTGATTTCGAAGTCTCCGTTTACTACATTTACAATATAGTTGCTGTTTGCCGTGTAGTCCGCGGTCAGTACTTCCGGATAGGTTCCTACTGCTTCGTCTGCGTTTGTTCTTCTGTAGGTTACGGTTCCGAGATCCCCTGCTTTTACCAGGTTCTCTTCTGTTCCCGTAAATGCCGGGTCAGATTCATCGAAGAACTTCTCCGCGTCATGTACCCGGATCGCTGCGGTTCTGGCTGTGATCTGGATTGTTGTCTCATTGGATACCAGGGTCTCATAACCTTCACGGGTACCTCTTGCAATCACAGTTACGGTTCCATCTGCCACATTGGTGACTCCCGGTACAGTCTCAGACCAGGTATTTCCTCCGTCCGTACTGTATTCGATCTTATACTTCTTCAGTGCTGCCAGAACGGAATCGATGACATCCAGTTTTACTCTGTGCTCATCTCCGTCATATACCCAGCTTCCTCCGACAATCTTAAGCTCTGCCTCCGGGTCCTTCGCTTCTTTAATCTTAAAGTCGCCGCGGTTTACGGTTACTTCGTAGTTTGTGTTGTCTGTGTAAACTGCATCCAGCACCTTCTCATACGTTCCCACACCTGCTGCGTCATTGGTTCTCACATAGGTTATCGTTCCGAGATCGCCGTCTGCTACCAGTTTTGTTACGGTTCCGGTAAATGCCGGATCTGCCTCGTTAAAGAACTTCTCCGCATTGTTTACCGTGATCGTTACCGGCTTCTTTGTAATCTGAATGGTTACATCTTCAGCCGTTAAATCTGTATATCCCGTCTTCGTTGCCTTGACGGATACGGTTACGATTCCTTCTGCCACGTTGGTGACGCTCGGTGCTGTCGTGGTCCATTCGCCGTCTCCAGCCTTGTAATATACAGTATAGCCGTCTGCGTTCTTAAGAGATGCGGTCGCCGCATGTGCCGCTCCATCGTATACCCAGCTTCCGCCGTCTGCCGTCACTTTGGCATCCTTCATGGTCGCTGTCTTGATTTCAAACGTTCCCTTGTGCTCGGTTACATTGTAGTTCGGATTTTCAATATAGGCTGCTGCCAGTACTTCCGGATAAATGCCGACTGCCTCGTCAGAGTTTGTTCTGATGTACGTCAGCCCTGTTAAATCGCCTTCCTTTACAAGTCCTGTCACGGTTCCTGTAAACTTCGGATCTGCTTCATCATAAAACTTCTCTGCATCGTCTACAACAATAGCTGCGTCTTTCGGAATGATCTCCAGTGTAACCGCGTCAGTCGTCAGTTCTTCATAACCCGTTCTTGTTGCCTTTACGGATACTGTCACGATTCCGTCCAGTACATTGGTTACACTCGGGACCTCTGTGGTCCACCCGCCGTCTCCAACTTTGTAGTATACAGTGTAGCCGTCTGCGTTCTCAACTCTTCCGGCTGCCGCATGGGCCTCGCCATCGTAGATCCAGTTTCCGCCTGCCGCAGTCAATTTCGCACCTGCGATAGATGCAACTTTAATCGTAAAGTCTGCATTTACTACAGTTACATTGTAGTTGTCGTTGGCGGTATAATCTGCCGTTAATACATCTGTATAAATGCCTACTTCCTCGGCATCGTTAGTCCTGCGGTAAGTAACCGTTCCCAGATCTCCCGCCTTTACCAGATTAGTCTCTGTTCCTGTAAATGACGGATCTTTTTCGTCGTAGAATTTTTCTGCATCATTTACAGTGATAGTCGCCTCTCTTGGTGTAATGACAAGTTTGACATCTTCTGTCACAATATCCACGTAGCCAGTTCTCGTTGCCTTCACAGATACCGTCAATTCGCCTTCTGATACATTGGTGACACCTGGTTTTTCCGTCGTCCATTCACCATCTCCTACACGATAATAGATGGTGTAGTTATCCGCTTTTGTAAGTTCTGCGTTGGCGTAATGCGTTTTTCCATCATACGGCCAGCTTCCGCCAGTCGCACTTAGAGAAGCACCTTCCAAAGTCGCTGTCTTGATTTCAAAATCGCCCTTTTTAATGGTAACTTCATAGTTACCATTTGAAGTATAGTTTGCTGTCAATACTTGCGTGTACTTACCAACAGCTTCTTCCGTATTCTCTCTGGTGTACGTTACCGTACCAAGGTCTTCCTGGTTTACTAACGCTGACACGGTTCCTTCGAATTTTGGATCCGGCTCATCAAAGAACTTCTCTGCATTCTTTACCTGGATAATGACTTCCTTCGGCAGTATTTTGAGCGTTACATCTTCTGCCTCCAGGGCTTCGTATCCATAGCGTTCTGCTTTAACCGATACGGTTACAAGCCCATCTGCTACGTTTGTCACACTTGGTGCTTCTGTAGTCCAGTCGCCGTTTCCGGTCTTATAATAGATTGTATAGCCGGGTGCATTTTCCAATGCAGCTGTGGCGGCATGTGCATTTCCATCATAAGTCCACTCTCCGCCAACTGCTGTCAGCACTGCGCCTTCCAGAGATGCGCTCTTAATTTTGAAATCGCCCTTTTCTATCTCTACTGTATAGTTCTTGTTTGAAGTATAGTTTGCAGTTAATACGTTCTGATATACGCCTACTTCTTCATCATCATTGGTTCTGCTGTAGGTTACGTTTCCAAGATCTCCCGCTTTTACAAGTCCTTTTTCAACACCTGTAAATGCCGGATCATCATCACCATAGAACTTCTCCGCATTGTTTACAACAATCGTTACCGGTGCCGGAGTAATTGAAATAGTAGCTTCATTCGATTCCAGCGTTTCATATCCTTCACGAGTACCTCTTGCAATGACTGTAAGCGTTCCGTCGGATACATTAGTCACTCCTGGTACATTTTTAGACCAGGTCTGGCCTCCGTCCGTACTGTATTCAATCGTATATCTCTTCAGCGCAGCCAGTGCAGAATCTATGACATTCAGCTTTACTTTATGCTCTTTTCCGTCATACGGCCAACTGCCTCCGGCGATCTTTAAGTCAGCCTGAGGATCCTTTGCCGGCTTGATTCTGAAATCACCTTTTTTTACATCAACCGTATAATTTTTGTTTTCTGTATACTCTGCAATCAGGACTTCGATATACGTTCCCACATTTTCGGTATCATTCGATCGTTTATAAGTAACCGTTCCAAGATCTGTACTATTAACAAGTCCCTGTACGGTTCCCTCAAAGGTTGGATCGCTTTCCCCAAAGGTCTTTTCTGCATTTTTTACTGTAATTGTTGCTGGCTTCGGTGTTATTTGCAGCGTGACATTCTCAGTCCCCAGGTCTACATAGCCATGTTTCGTTGCTTTTACAGATACCGTTACAATACCTTCTGATACCTCTGTTACACTCGGCGGATTTACTGTCCAGTCACCGTCATTTACTTTGTAATATACGGTATAGCCATCCGCCTTATTAAGAGTTGCTGCTGCATAATGTGCATTTCCATCGTATTCCCAGCTGCCGCCCTTAGCCGATAAAGACGCTCCCGGCATCGTAGCTACCTTGATTTCAAAGTCGCCTCTGTGCTCTGTTACAGTATAGTTTTTATTTGCTTTATACTTTGCAGCGAGTACTTCCTTGTAAACATCGACTTCCTCAGCCTCATTTGTTCTCACAAATGATACGGTGCCAAGGTCTGTTTCGTTTACAAGGCCTTCTACTTTACCGGTGAACTTCGGGTCCGGGGAACCATAAGCCTTTGAACTGTTATCTACCGTAATTGTCACTTCTTTTGGTTTAATTGTCAAAGTTCCCGGTTCTTTTGTAATCGTGTATTCATGTGTTACATCGACACCCGATTCATTTACAACTTTTACACTACCTGTAATGGTGATTGGATAGCCATCTTCCTGAACATCACGTCCGGAACCACTGGCTTTTATGTTTGTAATTCTGTGACCCGCTTTTAAACCAGTCGATTCGTATCCTGTTTCCGATGCATACTGTATTTCACCATTATAAACTTTTTCTGTGTCGGCTGCTTTGATGGTCAGCGCCTGTTTTTTCTGCCACTGTGCGTATACAGTCATGTTATCTGTAACGATCGTGTTGGAAGTGAACGCGCTGCCAGAACCATCCATCGCTGTATTCCATCCAAGGAAATTATGATCCTCTCTTACTGCGGTTGCTATCTGGCCGCCTAAAGCGGTATCCTTTGGCACGGTCACGCTGCTAACGCTTGGCGTGCCTCCGTTGCCATGAAAGGTTACTGTTACATCTTTGATTTCCTGATAGCCATAGTACAGATTGACTGCCTTCTTGGCAGGGCTCAGCTCTACATTTGCAGGATTTGCACTTCCATCCTTCGATGCACTTGCCGCTACATACTGATATTTGATACCATTGTACTCAATGGTCGATGGTGCATTCACGGTATAGCTGCCAAACTCCTGAGGTGCATCCCCGTAAAGTTTGGTTCCCAGCTGCTGGCGGCGCGCGAAATCAATCGCTTCGCCGGTTCCGTTGATTGTAATGCCGTCTTCATTAACCAGGTAATAGTTTAATGTGATGGTACCCACATCTCCAACTGCCAGGTTGGGACTCGGTATATCCTGAGTCTGGGACTGTTCATTCGGATCCGTGTAATCTACTTTTGCTTCTTTGTTGGTATCCGGTGCAGTGCCGCCTTGTACGGTATCCTTTACTTTAATATAGATAGTAAGGGTTTCCTTATTGGCAGAAATATTACCGAAATCCCATGTAATTGTCTTATTATCGGAACTCTTGCTTACGGTGCCTGTGCTTGCTTCATACCACATGCCATCGTTGTAATCCGTTGCAATCTCAAACGCTTCTGTGTTGATGACATCTGTAATTGTCGCTTCTGTTCCGGCGATTTTGATGGAGCTGGCGATGGCGTCGTAGATGCCTACCAGATCGCTTGTATTAACTATATTTTTAGCATATGTTGATGCAGGATCGGAAGCTAATGGGACAATAAAATCAGTAAAATTATCAGAGCCAATATTTAACCCAATAGAATAAATAGTTACACCGTTATTTTTAAGTTCTGATGCTACTTCCTGACCGTCATAATAATCATAATAAGTGTTCAGCCAATCAAAAACCCACTCACCATTAGGTTCTCCATCACTCATGAATACAATATATGCTGGTCTGGAGCTATCCCTACGATTATTAATTACGCTCTGGGCTGTTTGTAATGCTTTATCATAGTCTGTTCCGCCTTTATCTTTCATTTGGGAATCTAAAACGTATGATTTAAAATATTCTGTTGCTGAATAATTTTTTTTGTTTGCTACAATTTTGTCATCAACCTTTAAAAAAGTCTCTGATCCATTATTTGTTCCAGGATAAGCCTTTGCCGAGCTATCAAAATCAACAATAGCAATTCTATCGTCAGATACAACACCATCTTTATTCTGATATAAATTATCTATGAACCCTTTAGCAGCATTTTTAGCTGTTGACCATTTTTCTCCCTCCATACTGCCGGAACTGTCAATAACTAAAACAACATCACTGCCTCGTCTAATTGGGTTTCCATATATCGTAAAATCAATCTTGCCAATACCATTCGCTTCATCTACCCACTCTGCTGTTTTCGTTGGAAATACCTTACCAGGTGTAGTATTATCATCTGCTTTTGCCGATCGAAAATAGCTTCTGGGGATTGCGCCTGTAATTGTCACCTCATCTTCTGTTTTTTCTTCAGCTATTGCATTATAATATAAATCTACTCTGTTCTCAGTCTGACTGCTTATAACAATATTATCCTGACTGCTCCCCGCATAGGTAAGAAATTCTTTATTCCATGCATAGTCTGCAGGATTAATCTCCTCTCCTTCTTTAAGACCTCTAACCACTTCATCCTCAGAAATATCTTCATCATTATAAAATGCATTATGATGAATCGTAAGAGTTAACCCTTCTGCTGCTTCAACAGATATCCCCATTTTATCAAGGGTCGTTACATATGCTTTCGCATAACTTTCTTCATTGAGTAATACATGGCCATAGGTCTTGCCTTCGATTTTCTCTGAAGGTTTACTCTCTTCATGATCGGCATGATCACCTTTATCCGCATTACTTCCTGTGCTTACTGAAACCGGATTATCGGCAGGCGTATTTGCTTCTGTATCCTCTTTCGGACTATCTGCTTTCGGAACCTCTTCATCTACAATTGATACGTCTGACTCTTCTGAAGTCGGCTCAATTGCAGTTGTCAATACGTAGGTGTTGTTTCTTATTATAGACGCGGTTTCATTTCCTGTATCTGCCGCCTCTGGTTCCTGTGCCGGTGCTTCTGGTTCCGGTTCCTGTGCGGGAGCTTCTGTATCTGGTTCCTGCACTTCCGGTGCCTGTGTTGCCGCATCAGTTTCCGGTGCCTGTGTTTCTGGCTCCTGCACTGGGGCCTCTGTTTCCGGTTCCTGTACCGGGGCCTGTGTTGGCTTTTCGGTTTCTGCCTGCGTAGGAGCCTCTGTCTTTGGCTCTTCTGCCGGTGCTGTTGTTTCCGGTTCCTGCGTAGGTACCTCCGACTCCGGTTCCTGCATCGATTCTTCCGGTACCTGTGCCTGTGCCTCAGTCTCCGGCTCCTTCGTCTCTTCTACGCTTCCGTTTTCCCCACTGGGTACAGTGGATTCTTCCGGGGTTTGTGCCGGCTTATCGCCTTCTACTGCATTTCCATTCTCATCGAGTACCGGCTTTTCGGTTTCTGCCAAAGAAGAATTTCCTTTAACCGTAACCTTATCCGTTACATAATCATCAACTCTGGAACGAAATGCAATTTTGGATTCAGAATCATTGATATAAAGGAAAATAATTTCCTCCTCACCAGTTATCTGATATCCTTCTGTTTCACCTTTTACTCGGATAAACATCCGGAGATTCGCTCCGTCTGCGTTTTCCTCTTCGTCCAGGTCATAAGAAGGGGCGATTTCATATACTGTGCCATTTGTAAATAACTTCTGATACTCTTTCGCTGTACTTCCTGTCTCCTCGATTCCGAGATCCTCGTAAGTAAAGGTACTGCCATTATCAATAGCAGCCTGAGCGGATTCCACTATATCTTCTCCGCTCATGACAAAGGTAGCTTTTTCTGTTTCCAGTGCATTTGATACATCTGCCAGTGACACCGTGTTCACGGAGGTCATGGTCAGAACAAATGCCAGGAACGCGGCAAGCCCTCGTCTGAACTTTTTTCTAAGTCCTTTCATACTTTCTCTCCTTCCTTACCCTTCCATCCGGGCTTTTTCTCTATTATTAGTTGTTGTAAATCTATCTTCAAACTCACGCTCTTCCTTACCGCTTTCCAATGCAGAGGCTATCAGCATGATCATTTCCAAAAAGCTTCTGAAAGCCTGTTTTTCACCGGTTTCACGCCAGTAAATTACTCCCTGCCAGGTTGAGTGTTCCCTGAACAGGATCTTGATCAGGAAGGTCGCTTCCTTCCCGCCTAAACGATAGGAATCCCAGGTTTCCTCTGAAATAATTTTTCCTTCCAGAGATTTTCCGGAATCATTTTCTCCAACGCCTGCTTCAAACAGACGCACCATTGCATCAGCCAGACCAATGGTTCCTTTAAATCGCTCCAGATGATTGATAAAAGCGTTTTGTACTCTTCCTGTCACCAATCCTTTTTCGCAGGAATTAATCGCAATCTGGCAGATCTTTGTGACCCTCGTTCCTCTCTCCTCCGATTGACCGGTAAAGATTCGATCAATCATCTGAAGCATCTGCAAAAGACTTTCAAAGCTTTCTGTCTGTTCACCTTCCAGCCAGGTAATATCTCCCTGCCAACTGGCGTTATAGCGAAATTTCACATAAATCTGAAACGTCGCCATTCTGCCATTCTGATAGCGATTGCATTCCCGTATTACCGGTTCCGGATACTCTATTCCTGTAAATCGCCGCAGTTCCATAGCCTGTTTGGGACATGACATGCTGTCAAAAATACGATTCATTTGAATTATCATTTCAAGAAAATTATCATATCGGATTCCCGGAGTTTTTCCCGCATGATAGATAACTCCCTTCATACATCGATCTTCGTATTTATCTACGGAAACGGTAAAATAACGATATGAATTATGAATCATGCTCATTTTTGCTATCGACAATTTATTCACCTTCCTATAATTTATTTTATTATACAGTTATTTTAATTTTTTTAATTTCTATATCTTACAAAAACATTAATTATAAAAGCATTATACAGCGTCATGGTCACAAAACGGTTACATTTCAAGATTTTTCCATAATTTATTTTTGTTCTTTTTACTTCTTTTATGCCAGGTTGGCTGAATTAAAACTCATAAAATAAATTATATGTACTATTAGTTATTTTCTTACTTTTTGTTTGTTTTCATATCTTATTTCTATATTTTAGTCTATACAATACTGATCTTATATTTAATCTGTACTTTCATTTTTCACATTCATACTTTCCAATGCTTCATTATAATCGCATCAAATCTTACAGAATATCTAAAAATTAGTTTTAAATCAAAGGAGCAGGAATCAGGGTTTATCAAGAAAAAATTTTTTAAATAAAAGAAAATGCAGTGAAATACTTAAAATAAAAATTGTTGAATTATGGTTCTATATTATTTGGACATAAAATAGCGACGGCCTGACAGATGATTAGTTCTGTCAGGCCGTCGCCATTTTTCATATCATTTTCACTTTGCTAATTCTTTACTTCTCTTCTTCCCTCTTCCTCAATGCTGTAAATGCTGCCATTAGGAATCCAGAAATCAATGCTGCTAATCCTGCATGTGCTCCTGCACGATCACCGGTCTTTGGAAGACCTGCAAGCGGTACATTACCATCATCGATCAGAATTAAATTATCTACTGGTCCACCTTCTGGCAGATTAGCCAGAGGCACATCTCCTGGCTCAACAGTTACCATCCCGCCAGCAGGACCTTCTGGAACGAATGGCTTATTAGGATTCGGAGTGTTTCCGTCCCCTCCGCTGCTTCCACTGTCATTGCTGCCAGTATACTTCCACTGCGCTACATAAACCGCACTTTCTGTTACCGTTCCTGCAACAGACGGTTTCCAACCGTCGAATACATATCTTCCGATTATATTCATTTCGCCCGTAAATTCCGGTGTCTTATCACCATAAGAAATTCCACCGATCACTTGTTCTGTAAAGAATGTATGATCTCCCGGCTGATACGTTACTGTAAATTGTTGTTTAAAGTAAAGTTTTAATACCAGACTATTATCTCCCTTGACAATTCCGTTCTCCACATTTGATGCTGTCGTATCATATACATATCCGTTTTTCGCTTTATCGTTATCTGTAACAGATACAGATGCATCGGTTTTACCAGTTCTTATTTCGAAATTATCTGTAGATGCAGGATATTTGCCCTGAGATTCGTAGTAGTATTCTACTCTGTATGTTGTATCATCTTTTGCATAAAAATGTGCTGTGAAAACTGAATCGGATGTAAAACCAGCTTTCTTAATATCCGCTTCCGATGCAAATGTACTTACTGGTTTTCCAGCAACATCTCCCACTGCACTGGAGGTCCAATTCTGGAAACTGTATCCGCTATCTGCCGTTGCTGTCACCAGTGCCTCCGGATAAGCTGGATTCGTGGCACTGAAACTTCCATCTGCTGCTTTTTCCCTTGTAACAACTTCTTTCAAGCGTCCCTCTACCTTACCATTTATATCTGCAATATACATAAAGGATACCTGGTACTTATCGGGAATCTGGTCTGGCTTATCAGGATCCGGGCCAGTACCTTTTTCGTCAAGGGCGTAGTAGATATTGACAATGTTTAATTCTGGTTCTATAGTCACTTTATTATCCGCGCCGTTAATATACTCTAAAACATAGTTATTGTTGTTATAGGTTTTAACGTTTGGTGCATCATATGGAATTTTCTCATTAAACTTTCCATCGTATGCAATTACCTGTTCTAATTTGTTCTCGACATAATCATAGAAATAATGGACTTCATAAGGTAAATCCTGTCTTTCTACAAATCTGGCAACATATTCCTTATTTTCGTTTACTGTTGCTGGGAATGCATCTACCTTTGATGTTCCCTCAAACCAACCATCAAATACATATCCAGAATCTGCCACTATTATTGGGCTTGACGGGAACGCACTTCCATCCAGAAGATCCGTCTTCACTACTGCTGCCTTCTGACCGTCTATCGTTCCGTTTCCATCTGTGTTATACGTTACCACGAACCACTTGCTCTCATCTCTTACGAATCGCGCTGTGTATTCCTTATTCTCGGTCACCTTTTCCGGGAACATAGCTACTTTTGTACTTCCTTCATACCAGCCATCAAACTGATAACCATAATCAGCTTCTACTGACGGGCTTGACGGGAACGCACTTCCATCCAGAATATCCGTCTTCACTACTGCTGCCTTCTGGCCGTCTATCGTTCCGTTTCCATCTGTGTTATACGTTACCGCGAACCACTTGCTCTCATCTTTTACAAATCGGGCTGTGTATTCCTTATTCTCGGTCACCTTCTCCGGGAACGTATTTACTTTTGTACTTCCTTCATACCAGCCGTCAAACTGATAACCATAATCAGCTTCTACTGATGGGCTTGTCGGGAAGGCACTTCCATCCAGAAGATCCGTCTTCACTACTGCTGCCTTCTGGCCGTCTATCGTTCCGTTTCCATCTGTGTTATACGTTACCGCGAACCACTTGCTCTCATCTTTTACGAATCGCGCTGTGTATTCCTTATTCTCGGTCACCTTTTCCGGGAACGTATCTACTTTTGTACTTCCTTCATACCAGCCATCAAACTGATAACCATAATCAGCTTCTACTGACGGGCTTGCCGGGAAGGCACTTCCATCCAGAAGATCCGTCTTCACTACTGCTGCCTTCTGACCGTCTATCGTTCCGTTTCCATCTGTGTTATACGTTACCGCGAACCACTTGCTCTCATCTTTTACGAATCGCGCTGTGTATTCCTTATTCTCGGTCACCTTTTCCGGGAACGTATTTACTTTTGTATTGCCTTCATACCAGCCGTTAAACTGATAACCGTGATCCGCGGCCACTATCGGCTGTGCCGGGAATGTGCTTCCCCTGAGAATATCAGTCTTCTCTACCGGTTCCTTCTGGCCATCTATTGTTCCGTTTCCATCTGTGTTATATCTTACCGTAAACCACTGGCTTGGATCTTTAACACATTTTAATACATATGTCTTACTTTCTGTTACTGTCTCAGGGAACTTCACTACTTTGGTGTCCCCATCATACCAGCCATCAGTCAGATAACCCGGATCTGCAGTTGCTGTCGGTCTTCCAGGGAATACGCTTCCAGCCAGAATCTCAGTATGTTCAATATCCGTTTTTCCTCCGTTTATTTTACCGTGTTCTTCTGTCCGGAATGTTATCGTGAACCACTTGCTCTCATCTTTTACAAATCGGGCTGTGTATTCCTTATTCTCGGTCACCTTCTCCGGGAACGTATTTACTTTTGTACTTCCTTCATACCAGCCATCAAACTGATAACCATAATCAGCTTCTACTGATGGGCTTGCCGGGAAGGCACTTCCATCCAGAAGATCCGTCTTCACTACTGCTGCCTTCTGGCCGTCTATCGTTCCGTTTCCATCTGTGTTATACGTTACTGCGAACCACTTGCTCTCATCTTTTACAAATCGCGCTGTATATTCCTTACTCTCAGTCACCGTAGTCGGGAACGTATCTACTTTCTTACTTCCTTCATACCAGCCGTTAAACTGATAACCATAATCAGCTTCTACTGACGGGCTTGCCGGGAACGCACTTCCATCCAGAAGATCCGTCTTCACTACTGCTGCCTTCTGGCCGTCTATCGTTCCGTTTCCATCTGTGTTATACGTTACCGCGAACCACTTGCTCTCATCTTTTACGAATCGCGCTGTGTATTCCTTATTCTCGGTCACCTTTTCCGGGAACGTATCTACTTTTGTACTTCCTTCATACCAGCCATCAAACTGATAACCATAATCAGCTTCTACTGACGGGCTTGCCGGGAACGCACTTCCATCCAGAAGATTCGTCTTCACTACTGCTGCTTTCTGGCCGTCTATCGATCCGTTTCCATCTGTGTTATACGTTACTGCGAACCACTTGCTCTCATCTCTTACAAATCGTGCTGTATATTCCTTACTCTCGGTCACCGTGGTCGGGAACGTATCCACTTTCGTCCTTCCTTCATACCAGCCATCAAACTGATAACCATAATCAGCTTCTACTGATGGGCTTGCCGGGAAGGCACTTCCGTCCAGTAGATCGTTCTTCACTACTGCTGCCTTCTGGCCATCTATCGTTCCGTTTCCATCTGTGTTATACGTTACCGTGAACCACTTGCTCTCATCTTTTACGAATCGCGCTGTGTATTCCTTATTCTCGGTCACCTTTTCCGGGAACATAGTTACTTTTGTACTTCCTTCATACCAGCCGTCAAACTGATAGCCATGATCCGCGGCCACTATCGGCTGTGCCGGGAATATACTTCCCCTGAGAATATCAGTCTTCTCTACTGGTTCCTTCTGGCCATCTATTGTTCCGTTTCCATCTGTGTTATATCTTACCGTAAACCACTGGCTTGGATCTTTAACACATTTTAATACATATGTCTTACTCTCTGTTACTGTCTCAGGGAACTTCACTACTTTGGTGTCCCCATCATACCAGCCATCAGTCAGATAACCCGGATCTGCAGTTGCTGTCGGTCTTCCAGGGAATACGCTTCCAGCCAGAATCTCAGTATGTTCAATATCCGTTTTTCCTCCGTTTATTTTACCGTGTTCTTCTGTTCGGAATGTTATCGTGAACCACTTGCTCTCATCTTTTACGAATCGCGCTGTGTATTCCTTATTCTCGGTCACCTTCTCCGGGAACGTATTTACTTTTGTACTTCCTTCATACCAGCCGTCAAACTGATAACCATAATCAGCTTCTACTGATGGGCTTGCCGGGAATGCACTTCCATCCAGAATATCCGTCTTCACTACTGCTGCCTTCTGGCCATCTATCGTTCCGTTTCCATCTGTGTTATACGTTACTGCGAACCACTTGCTCTCATCTTTTACAAATCGCGCTGTATATTCCTTACTCTCAGTCACCGTGGTCGGGAACGTATCCACTTTCTTACTTCCTTCATACCAGCCGTTAAACTGATAGCCATAATCAGCTTCTACTGATGGGCTTGCCGGGAAGGCACTTCCGTCCAGTAGATCGGTCTTCACTACTGCTGCCTTCTGGCCATCTATCGTTCCGTTTCCATCTGTGTTATACGTTACCGTGAACCACTTGCTCTCATCTTTTACGAATCGCGCTGTGTATTCCTTATTCTCGGTCACCTTTTCCGGGAACATAGTTACTTTTGTACTTCCTTCATACCAGCCGTCAAACTGATAGCCATGATCCGCGGCCACTATCGGCTGTGCCGGGAATATGCTTCCCCTGAGAATATCAGTTTTCTCAACCGGTTCCTTCTGGCCATCTATTGTTCCGTTTCCATCTGTGTTATATCTTACCGTAAACCACTGGCTTGGATCTTTAACACATTTTAATACATATGTCTTACTTTCTGTTACTGTCTCAGGGAATTTCACTACTTTGGTGTCCCCATCATACCAGCCAGCAGTCAGATAACCCGGATCTGCAGTTGCTGTCGGTCTTCCAGGGAATACGCTTCCAGCCAGAATCTCAGTATGTTCAATATCTGTTTTTCCTCCGTTTATTTTACCGTGTTCTTCTGTCCGGAATGTTATCGTGAACCACTTGCTCTCATCTTTTACAAATCGTGCTGTATATTCCTTACTCTTGGTCACCGTGGTCGGGAACGTATCCACTTTCGTACTTCCTTCATACCAGCCGTCAAACTGATAACCATAATCAGCTTCTACTGACGGGCTTGCCGGGAATGCACTTCCATCCAGAAGATCCGTCTTCACTACTGCTGCCTTCTGGCCGTCTATCGTTCCGTTTCCATCTGTGTTATACGTTACCGTGAACCACTTGCTCGCATCTTTTACGAATCGCGCTGTGTATTCCTTATTCTCGGTCACCTTTTCCGGGAACGTATTTACTTTTGTATTGCCTTCATACCAGCCGTCAAACTGATAGCCGTAATCCGCGGCCACTATCGGCTGTGCCGGGAATATGCTTCCCCTGAGAATATCAGTCTTCTCAACCGGTTCCTTCTGGCCATCTATTGTTCCGTTTCCATCTGTGTTATATCTTACCGTAAACCACTGGCTTGGATCTTTAACACATTTTAATACATATGTCTTACTTTCTGTTACTGTCTCAGGGAACTTCACTACTTTGGTGTCCCCATCATACCAGCCAGCAGTCAGATAACCCGGATCTGCGGTCGCTGTTGGTCTTCCAGGGAATATGCTTCCATCCAGAATCTCAGAATGTACAATATCCGTTTTTCCTCCGTTTATTTTACCGTGTTCTTCTGTCTGGAATGTTATCGTAAACCACTTGCTCTTATCTTTTACAAATCGGGCTGTGTATTCCTTACTCTCGGTTACTGTGGGTGGAAACGCATCTACTTTCGTACTTCCTTCATACCAGCCATCCAACTGGTAACCATAATCAGCTTCTACTGCCGGTCTTGACGGGAATGCACTTCCTTCCAGAAGGTCTGTCTTCACTACTGCTGTCTTCTGGCCGTCTATCGTTCCGTTTCCATCTGCGTTATATGTTACCGCGAACCACTTGCTCTCATCTTTTACGAATCGCGCTGTATATTCCTTGTTCTCGGTCACCGTGGTTGGGAACGTATCCACTTTCTTACTTCCTTCATACCAGCCGTCAAACTGATAGCCGTAATCCGCAGCCACTATCGGCTGTGCCGGGAATTCGCTTCCCTTGAGAATATCTGTCTTCTCTACCGGTTTCTTCTGGCCATCTATCGTTCCATTTCCATCAGTATTATAAACCACTGAAAACCATTTACTTAAATCTTTCGTAAACTTAGCATAATAAGTTTTACTAACCCATCCTCCCACAGGTTTTTCCGGTGTATATGTTAGATCTTCGGTAAGTAACTGACTTCCCGCTGAATCCATATACCAGCCTGCAAATAAATATCCATTATCTGCTGCCGCCGTAGCTCCTTGGGCTATACCTATTTCGGGATTTAGCCACTCTTCACTTCTAGTGACACTGCCTCCAAGATTATTGATAACCCGATAATACACTGGCACTTTATCCCGCTCTGCCCACTGTGCATACAATCTGGTATTTTCATTTAGTAAAAAACGATCCCCTTCCTCATAACGCATCCCCAGCCCATTAGGATCTGTATTCCAACATACGAAACGGTATCCCGGTCTCTCTAAAGTTCTTTTTCCTTCAACAGTTACCATTGTTCCCGGCATAAACTGTTTTCCGTCAGGAACCAGGCCAGAGTAATCAGTACAGTTAGGGTCGTAATCAAGATTTACCTTAGAACGTTCTCTCACAACTCCATCAACATGCCACCTTGAATCATTCCCCTGGTACTTTATTACATACCAATCAACATATTCCGTTTGTGTGTTCCAATATTTATTATTTGTATTATAGCTATTCGCAAGATTGTAAAAAGCATCTTTTAAATTTTCTTTTACCGCACCAATATTAGCTACTGTATGTGCGTAATTAAAATAATTCAATAAATTACCTACAGCCAATCCATTAACTAAATAATAATATTTATTACCATCTTGAATTGATGGCTCCGCCGGTGCAACCCCATCTTTTCTTATAGCAATAGTAAGACTTTGATTAGAAACCGTGCCAGCGTTTTGTGCCCATACAGCATATAAAGTTTCACTCTTTGAAACTTCAAATTTACCACCGGCTGAAAAAACCTGAACTTTTTCACTCACGCTTCCAACTACCGTTACAGTATTGGAATCCTTCGATTTGGCCCAACCCAAGAATATATTATTCTTTTTCGAAAGTCCCTCTCCCGCAGGCAGATCAATGACATCACCAACCTTTGCCGAGATTCTTTCAGGTGTATTTCCTGATCCACCATTTACGTCAAATGTGATTGTTGTGGATTCAGGTTCATACCAAAAATAAATATCCTGTGTTTTTTCAATGTCTACTTTTTGAGAATTCCCACTGGTTTGGTATTGCAGCTTTCTATTACTGATAGTTCCTGCGCGATTAATGGAATAAATTGATTCTTTATCAATATAATCCTGTTTATCAGCTTTCTGTCCCTCATAATACTTTTTACCAACGGTTGCCTTTTTAAATTCATATCCCGCCGGTATTCCATTTTTTATAGATTGACTTATGGAAGTAACTGTTTTGGAGGAGTTACCAAGAGAATATGTGTCTTCAATTTTACCGATTACCATACCATTAGTATCAACAGTAATTATCCTTACTCCAGAAGAGGAACTATTAAACATAATTGTATAAATAGAAAAGTGCTCTGCTTCGAATACTAATTCATTAACATTTGCGGCTCCAGGAACTTCAATTATATCTGAAACTGCTTCAAGACTTTGTACTTCATCGGAAGTAATTTTGCTTATATCATCTGCTGCTACATCCACTTCTCCGGTGTCTACATGCTTAATTTCAACAGTCTCCGCCTCTGCGCTCTTCTCTTCAATTGCCTTACCTGAGAACGTAACATCTATATAGCCATTCTCACTCCAACTGTTATCAAGAACTTCCAGCTCCCCTTCATCATTTTCTACAAACAACTTAATATCATAAGCAAGAACTGTATTTTCAGATATATCTTCCCCTGTCTCTTCTGCTGTTTTTTCTTTGACAGCCTCTTGAACTTTTTCTGTAACCTCCGTTACTTTTGCCACTGTCCCGGCTGGTAAGATGCCTTCTTCCGCATGCAGAGAAACCACTACATTGCCTAATGTCTTGCTGTAACTAAACTCAGGGTGCTCACCAACCTCCGACATTGAGATAATAATTTCCTGTTCCTCTGTCACGGAAGATACAATGTAACGCTTTGCAGATAAAGAAGCATTGGAGTCTGTAGCTTCGGAATCATCAACCGCTTCCAATTCATCTCCATTTGCAGTGACATGGTCAATCATATAACCAATCTGAGGTTTTACTGTAAAACTCAAATCGTTTCCTTCCGCAACGCTCTTTGCACCCTTTATGGTTGCTGTACCTACAGGGGTCACGGTATAAGTTACTGCATAACCTTCTGATGACACATCAACATGAAGCTTATTAAGCGTTGTAACATATGCTTTTGCATAATAGGATTCATCCAATACGATCTGACCATACGTCTTGCCGCTCGTACTTCCTGTTACTGCCGTTACTTCTTCCTGCTCTACAGCCTCTGCTGAAGTTTCTACCGTTACTGTCGATTCTTTTTCATCAGAAAGATTCTCACTGTTGTCCTCTGTTTTTTCCACCGGATTATCAATAGAATCATCCACCTGGATTATTTCTTCGGACGAAACCGATGTCTGTTCTTCTTCATCACTTACCGCATCATTACAGCTTTCTGTTTCCACAGGTGCCGCAATCGTTGTTTCTTCGTTTACTTCGGCATCAACGGCTTCCACATAATCTGTTTCCTCATTCTGGAAATCTTCTACTTTTTCCTGATTATCTGCTGGAACTTCGGCAGCTTTGTTATTTTTATCTTCATCTATAGCTTTATCATTGCTGTCGTTTTCCTCTATATCAGAAATAGCTGTTTTCAGAACATAGGAAGAATGATGTGATACGGACAGCTGTCCAGCATCGTCAGATAACACTTCCACATCGCTGCTGTTATCAGAACTGGGGGCTGCGGTATTCTTATCAGCTGTTGTATCAATATTACTATCATCTTCTGAAGCCGATTCAGAAGCTGCATGATCTCCTGGTTCCTGGTTGTCTTCTGATGCATCTTCAGCTGGGGTCTGAACCTCATTTGATTTATCAGTCTCTGTTTCCGTATTTAAAATTTCTTCAACATCTGTATTCGAATCTGGTGATTGAACAATATGATCCCCGTTGCTTTCAGCATTCGCATCAGAACCCTCGTTTGTTTCACCTGTTTCTGTATCAGCTGCTGATGTCTCAATGGCTTCTTCTGATTCAGGTTCCTCGTTTGCCTCAGGAGTTTCAATTGTTTCTTCTGATTCAGATTCCTTACCTGGTTCTGGAACCTCATTCTCTCCATCTAAATCGTTTTCCCCATTTGCATCAGGAGTTTCAATTGCTCCATTTGATTTTGTTTCTTCCTCTCCAGTCGGCAGTTGAGGTTCTACCCCCGGTACGGCTGCTCCATTATCATCTAATAATGAAGAATTGCCCTTTACCGTTACCTTCTTAGTTGTATACCCATCAATTTTAGAACGGAATGTGATCCTTGATGAGGAATCATTGATATACAGGAAAATAATATCCTCATCTCCTGTAATCTGATATCCCTCATATGCATCATCAACACGAATAAACATTCGAAGCTCAGCTCCAGCTGCATATTCCTCTTCATCCATGTCATATGACGGAGTAAACTCAAAAACAGATCCCGATTCAAACAATCTTTGATAATCTTTAGCCAGACTCCTGTCTGATGTGTCGGCGCCAAGATCTTCGAAATAGAACTCATTACCATTCTCTATGGCAGCCTGAGCAGAATCCCTGATATCCTCTCCATTCAGAACAAATGTGGCATTCTCTTTTTCAAATGCACTCGCCACATCTGCCCACGACACCATATTAAATGATGTCATTGTCAGCACGAATGCCAGAAAACCTGCCAGCCCTCGCCTGAACTTTCTTCTTAGTCCTTTCATACTTTCTCTCCTTCCTTACCCTTCCTTTATGGTCTTATGTCTATTGTCAGTATAGTATCTATCTTCACACTCTTTTTCCCCGCTTCCGATTTCCAAAGCGGAGGCCATCAGAATTATCATTTCCAAAAAGCTTCTGAAAGCCTGTTTTTCGCCGGTTTCCCGCCAGCATATCACGCCCTGCCAGGTTGAGTGTTCCCTGTACAGGATCTTTATTACAAAGGTGGCTTTTCTACCGCCTTTCCGGTAGGCATCCCAAGTCTCTTCTGAAATGATCTTGCATTCTCCCGGTGCTATCCCGGAAGAACTCCTGCCGATTCCAACCTCAAATAAATGGACCATAGCATCAGCCAGGCCAATGGTTCCTTTGAAATCCTCCAGATGATTGATAAATGCGTTCTGAACACTTCCTTCCAACAGTCCGCTGTCATAGGAGTTTACAGCTACCTGACATGTTCTTGCGCCTTTTCCCGAATCTTTTATTCTATATCTTCCGGTAAGAATTTCGTCTATCAGCTGGATCATCTGTAATATGCTTTCAAATTGCTCCGTCCGTTCTTCCTCCAGCCAGGTAATATCTCCCTGCCAGCTGGCGTCATATCGGAATTTTACGTATATCTGAAATGTTGCTAATTTTCCATTACATACCTTCTTGCATTCTTTCACTTTCGGTGCCGGATACTCAGTACCGGAAAACCCCCGAAATTCCATGGTCTGTTTCGGACATGACATCCGGTTGAATATTTGGTCCATCTGGAGTACTAATTCAAGAAAGTTACTATAACGGATACCGGGTGTTTCTCCCGCGTGACTGATAATTCCCTCCATACACTGTCTCTCGTACCGTTCTACTGTTACGGTAAAATAGCGATATGAGTTATCAAGCATGCTCATTTTTGCTATCGACAATTTTCTCACCTTCTTATAATCTGCTTTAAGTAATCCACATTAATCTAAATTTCCTATTCCTTCAAAAAAATTTACAATTCATTTTATTTTCCTTATAAAAAAATTAATTATAGATGCATTATACATCTTCATGGTAACATAATGGTTACATTTCAACTTTTTTCCATTTCTTTCTTTGTAATTTTTTACTTTTTTTTATTTAAAATGCTGGATTTTGTTTTTTAAATTGGTAGATAAAGCAGATTATAAGAACTATTTTATCAGTTCTTTTAATATGTTTTTTGTTTATAGACAGTTATATTATCATTTATATACTTTATATTACATTTTTTATTACATTCTTCAATAAATCAAATACTACAATTTCCTATTTTATCAATAGTCAAAATTCACGCTCCATTCCAATAAAAAAAGAAAACCTGCTCTCTTTAGAATAACAGCAAGTAAAATCAAGCCACCGCTTGATGCAATTCAGTGAATATCTGCGGCAAAAAAACTAGCCTTTTATATTAAAAAAGGTTTGGGAGTATATCGGACCAGTTCAAAAGGTATAAGACACTTCGTTGTATCGAACGTATGGAGCAAGCATAAAATCTAAATTATGGAGGGGAAAAACAAAAATGGCTACATAATTCGTAACCGTTGCATGGAAAGAAAGGCCGGCCTTTTGGCACAGAGTGCATATTTGCGCTTTGCTTAGAAAAGTAATGAATGAGCTATGTGAATTCAAAAGAAATTTAAAGGCAGCATTTTATTCATTTAATATAGAAGATATGGAAGAAATCACAGAATTTCACGCACTGAAAGAATTTCTCATCAACAATGAATATGCTTTGCCAAATGGACAAATTATAAAATTTTGGAATAATAATAAAATTTATTTTGGAAATCAGCTTCCAAAAAGGACTGCGACAAATATTACCGATTTATTGCCGACGAATAATATTTTATGTTATCTGAGTACAGTGATTTCGGTTCCAATGCAGCCAATGCGGGCGTTAGTGGCTGCCGCGGGATAAAAGCCATGAGAGAATCTGTGAAACTCTTCCGGTATAGAAAAAACCGGTAAAACCCAAAACTACGGGTTATACCGGCTTATAAAAACTCTTATATAAAGATCATCAGACATTGCTTCAGCGTCTCGTCAAATACATTTATTACTAAAATCAGCCCTCATCCACCGATCACTCTGCTGCATCCCAGATCTGCGGACCCGTCTACTCATCAATACTATAGTTCGGAGCCTCTTTCGTAATATGAATATCATGCGGGTGACTTTCCTTCAGGGATGCTGCGGTAATCTTTACAAATTTAGCTGTTTCCTGAAGTGTCTTAATATCAGAAGCACCACAATAGCCCATTCCTGCTCTGAGTCCGCCCAGCATCTGGAATACGGTATCTTCGACGAGACCTTTGTATGCAACACGGCCTTCCACGCCTTCCGGAACCAGTTTTTTGGCATCAGACTGGAAGTAACGGTCCTTGCTTCCGTTCTCCATGGCTGCAATAGAGCCCATGCCGCGATATACCTTATACTTTCTTCCCTGATACAGTTCAAATGTTCCCGGGCTCTCATCGCATCCGGCAAACATACTCCCCATCATGCAGACATTACCGCCCGCTGCGATAGCCTTTGTTAAATCTCCGGAATACTTGATACCACCATCTGCGATAACCGGAATTCCATATTCTTTCGCTACCGCATAGCAATCCATAACCGCTGTGATCTGCGGCACACCGATACCGGCAACCACACGGGTTGTACAGATAGAACCAGGTCCGATACCGACCTTAATAGCATCTGCACCGGCCTCAATCAGGGCCCTTGCCGCGTCTCCGGTCGCTATGTTTCCAGCGATAACCGGAAGATCCGGGTATGCTTCCTTAATCATGCGTACACAGTTTAAAACGTTGGCGGAATGGCCATGAGCGGAATCCAGGACAATCACATCGACCTTGGAAGCGACCAAAGCGGCCACACGATCCAGAACATTAGCAGTAATTCCGATAGCAGCACCACACAGAAGTCTTCCCTGGCTGTCTTTTGCAGACAACGGATATTTGATCTGCTTTTCAATATCCTTAATTGTAATGAGTCCCTTTAAATTAAAATCATCATCAACGATCGGAAGCTTTTCTACTCTCGCCTTGGCAAGAATCTTCTTCGCTTCTGTCATGGTAATGCCTTCCTTCGCCGTCACCAGATTTTTGGAAGTCATACATTCTTTAATCTTGCGGGAAAAATCTTCCTCAAATTTTAAATCACGGTTGGTAATGATACCGACCAGCTTTTTACCTTCTGTAATCGGCACACCAGAAATACGGAACTTCGCCATCAGCTCGTCCGCATCCTTTAATGTATGTTCTGGGGAAAGATAAAATGGATCCGTAATGACGCCATTCTCCGACCTCTTTACCTTATCAACCTCATCTGCCTGCGCCTGAATCGACATGTTCTTGTGGATAATACCGATACCTCCCTGTCTTGCCATGGCAATTGCCATACGGTGCTCGGTAACCGTATCCATACCAGCACTCATCAGGGGAATGTTCAGCTTGATGGTTTTCGTGAGGCAGGTCGTCAAATCAACCTGATTGGGGATTACTTCTGAATAAGCTGGAACTAAAAGTACGTCGTCAAAAGTAATGCCGTCGCCAATAATTGTACCCATTAATTTTTCCTCTCTTTCTTGTCCTTTTTATTAATGTAACTAATATATTTTTGCTTGTTAGTTACATAGTTTAACAAATTTTGCGTCACTTGTCAACGGACAATTTCAATCTGTTTTCCGTGTGTGAAAGACATAATTTCCAGCGTATTTAATATATTCATTGCGGCTTATAAATGTACATAATCTTCCTGTCCGAATGCGCATAATCATTAAGCGGGCAATGCATAAGTATGTAAACAAATGCACTGCCCGCAATCAAAATTTATCGTTTAGTGATGCCATTCCCGATTCGATACGGCTGACTAATTTCCGGAGGGAGAACTGTCTGAATCAGTCTTCTTCTGTTTCCAGATATAGAAAATAAGAACCAACAGAAATGAGAGACTTTGAGCAATTGTAATTCGCACAAACATCAATTCATCAGCGCCAGTATAGGAAGTAACGTGTAAAATATTTACGATTGTATTATTGACAAAATGATCCCCCATAGCCATGTAAAGTGAGCCGGTCAATTTTGTTATCATAGCCGCTTTAAAACCAACAAGACCGCTTGTGATTACCAACATGAAAATGTTGGCCGCCATCCCTCCCATGCTGCTCAGACCGTCATAATAATTGCGAATCGGGCCTATGACATGCCACGCACCGAATAAAATGGAACAAATAATTGCCGCTGCAATAAATCTGTATTTTTGTTGAAGAATTTTTTGAAAAAGTCCTCGATATACGCCTTCCTCCATCAGTACATTAACGATGTTACCAACTATACAAATAAGGAAGAACAGGATACCGGTCTGATTTCCTATATTTTTATCCACAGCATAGCTGCTGACATAAAATTGAAGGGACTGGAAATTTCCCTGCGAAACTGCAATCAGGATTTCCGCCCCATATGCGGCCGCAAACACAGAAATACCAAACAGTAAACCGAAAGTAAAATTTTTGAATATACCTTTACGCTTAAATCCAATATACTCGAAATCAGTAGATAGCATTTTTATTGCAATCCAGAGAATTATGATGCCAGCAATCTTATGTATAATCGCTTCTCCCAATAAGGTCTGATCTGTACGAATGATAAAATATTCTATCATTCGAAAGATAAAACACAGTATGTAAATTGCGAGCACCGATAACAAGGGACTTCTTAGTTTTTTCATGTACAGCTCCTTCTGTCGTTCGACTTTGGATTTATTTAGCCGTCTCACCTGATTTTAAAACGATATGTTTCTTATACTTTATATGTTAATATGGAGCCTGTCAAGCGGTCTTTCTAACGCTTGGTTTGTATTTATGAAATTACAGGAGATGCTGTTAACACATTCGATCTATATTTCATCCCCCTTATTTACATATCAGTAAATGTTAACACGTAATAACATTTTATTATTTATCATTTGTATCTGATTTATTTAGAAATCTCCTGTTATTGTATATTGCTGGTCTTTATTTTATGCCTTTAAGATCCAAATTAAAAATAGAAGCTTATAATCAAAAATGCAGCCTATTTCGGCACATTTGCTGAAGTAAGCTGCATTCATTTATTTACTGTTTTCTTTTCTAATTATAGTAAGCTCTGTTGTATAACTGATATTCTCTTCAAAATCTACTAATTTCTCGTATCTTATGATATAGATCACATATTTACTGCTCTTTTCAGCTTCTTTACATCATCTTCCAGTATGCTGACTCGAATTCTTGTCATTTCGATACTTCCCGCTACTCTTATCGCCTCATCCAGTTTTCTGTTCAGAATGAAATGTGATTCTGCAATAAGAGCAATACTCGGGCGGATTTCATTTTCAATGGTAAAACGAATCCCCTTCACATTTTCATTTAACTGTTCCATCTTAGCATCAATTCTGCCTTCCATGGTGTTCATATTATTTCTCAGGTCTATGATATCAGTCTTTACCACGGTCATATCGTACTTTAATTCTACGATATCAGTCTTTACCACGGTCATATCGCTCTTTAATTCTACGATATCGCTCTTTACCACAGCCATATCACTTTTCAGCTCTGCTACATCACTCTTTAACTCCACGATATCGCTCTTTACCTCAGCCATATTGCTCTTCAGCTCTGCTACGTCACTCTTTAACTCCACGATATCGCTCTTTACCTCAGCCATATCGCTCTTCAGCTCTGCTACATCGCCTTTTAATTCCACGATATCGCGCTTTACCTCAGCCATATTGCTCTTCAGCTCTGCTACGTCACTCTTTAACTCCACGATATCACTCTTTACCTCAGCCATATCACTCTTCAGCTCTGCTACGTCACTCTTTAACTCCACGATATCGCTCTTTACCTCAGCCATATCGCTCTTCAGCTCTGCTACATCGCCTTTTAATTCCACGATATCGCCCTTCATCACAGCCATATCATTTTTCATCACAATTACATTATCATTTATACTCTGAACATTTCCACAGAGTAAATCCAACTTTTCATCTATTGTCATTTCACTCCTCCTGTATTTAGTTTTTACGTCTCTCAGATGTTTTTATTATACTGTAAAAGCTTTGCCATTACAAGACTTTTTCTCAATCATTCATACACATCACCAACTCTCCTGAAGCTAAACATAGGATTTTTTTGCGGAAACCGCATTGAAACAAAGAATTTTAGAATTTCACAGGCAAGAAAATGCTGTGGAACTTGTTTTCTATCTTACTATATTCGAATCACACCTGTCAAGCATCGATGTTAGGTTTTACAAAAATTCCTATAAAAATCGTAACAGTTCACTCCCCACCAATCCAGCCGTTTTAGCTTCACCCCTCCCCCATTCCCAAAGAGCACAAAAAAGGCCAAACACACGCCGCGTCCTAATACGCATCATGTATCTGTCCTTTTCCTTTTACCCTTATAAAACTTATCCTGAAACAAATCCTCAAACGACGTTCAAGGCATCTCCTTAAACGCGGTCCACGATCTTTCGTGGAGCCGTCATCTTCATGCAGTGAAGAAGCTTATCGTTCGGCTCGAAAATAATCTTCACGGATTCACTGCCGGACTGGCTGATCAATGTAAATGTCTTGGCGTCCGGGGTGTGGGAAGAGAAATCCAAAACCTTCATATTATTTCTCTCGTGATCTTTCGCTTCCGTGGAACCGGTAGGCGCGACGATCTGAATCTCATCCATGGAACCTTCCCAGGCCTTTTTTCTCTTGGTCCTTCCGTAAATCCGGTCGATTGTCAACTGATTGCCTACATAAAGGTACTCAAATTCAACTTCGCTGTTGCGGAAGACAAAGTAGGCTGCCGCTGCTGCCGCAAAGAGAACCAGGATTCCGAAAATTCCGAGCAGCGGGGATACAGCAATAAAGAATGCCACCACACATACCAGAACCATCAATACCTTGACAAGCATCATATAAGCTGGTGCTTTTCGTTTTACGAGCCATTCTGCATACATTTCATTCATAGACTGATGTCCTTTCTTCTGTGAAGGGAGATGATATAGTTCACGGTCCACATCACCCGGAGGTTTTTTGTTTCACAGGATGAACTCTCCTATGAGACAAAATAAAGAGGATCTGCAATGCAAGCACTGCAAACCCTCTTTTCATTACGCATGCGTCGCTTTTGCTTCCGTTATTACATCATATCCATTCCGCCTGGAGCCGGAGCTGCAGGTGTTTTTTCTTTTATATTAGCAACAACTGATTCAGTTGTCAATAAGGTAGATGCAACACTGTTCGCATTCTGTAACGCGCTTCTTGTAACCTTGGTCGGATCTAAGATACCGGCCTCGATCATATCAACATATTCTTCCTTATAAGCATCAAAGCCTGTGCCAGCCGGTGCCTCTTTTACTTTGCTGATAATAACGGCGCCTTCCAGACCTGCGTTTGCCACAATGTGGTATAACGGAGCCTCCAAAGCCTTTAAGATAATCTTAGCACCTGTCTTTTCTTCACCTTCCAGACTGTCAATCACCTTCTGAACGTCCTTCATAGCATGGATATAAGCGGAACCGCCGCCGGCGATAACGCCCTCTTCTACGGCCGCTCTTGCCGCGGATAAAGCATCTTCCATACGAAGCTTTGCTTCCTTCATTTCAGTCTCAGTAGCCGCGCCTACGCGGATAACAGCGACACCACCGGATAACTTCGCAAGTCTTTCCTGTAATTTTTCTTTATCAAAATCAGATGTGGTCTCTTCGATCTGCCCCTTGATCTGGCCGATTCTTGCTTCGATCTCATCTTTGCTGCCTTCGCCGTCTACGATGATCGTATTTTCCTTCTGAACTTTAACGGATTTAGCGCGTCCAAGCATATCCATTGTGGTGCTCTTTAATTCATAGCCTAATTCTTCAGAAATTACCTTGCCGCCTGTTAAGATAGCGATATCCTGAAGCATCTCTTTTCTTCTGTCGCCGTAGCCAGGAGCCTTAACAGCTACTACATTAAAGGTACCTCTTAATTTGTTTACAATTAAAGTGGTCAGGGCCTCACCCTCGATATCCTCTGCAATGATTAAGAGTCTTGCGCCGGACTGTACAACCTGCTCTAACAAAGGAAGGATCTCCTGAATGTTGGAAATCTTCTTATCTGTAATGAGGATATACGGATCGTCTAAGTTGGCTTCCATCTTCTCCATGTCGGTGCACATATAAGCGGAAACGTATCCTCTGTCAAACTGCATACCTTCTACTAAGTCTAACTCAGTCTTCATGGTCTTGGATTCTTCAATGGTAATGACACCGTTGTTGGAAACCTTCTCCATCGCATCGGCTACCATCTCGCCGACACCGTCATCTGCTGCAGAGATTGCCGCTACTCTGGCGATGGAAGCTTTGCCCTTGATCGGCTCGCTCATCTTTGCGATTGCATCTACCGCTGCCTCAGTGGCTTTTCTCATACCCTTTCTTAATTCAATCGGGTTAGCGCCTGCAGCCACGTTCTTCATGCCTTCATTGATCATCGCCTGAGCCAGTACCGTCGCTGTAGTGGTACCATCACCTGCTACGTCGTTGGTCTTTGTCGCTACTTCTTTCACAAGCTGTGCGCCCATGTTCTCATATGGATCTTCCAGCTCGATCTCTTTTGCAATGGTCACACCATCGTTGGTGATCAGCGGAGCGCCAAAGGATTTGTCAAGAACAACGTTTCTTCCTTTCGGTCCCAATGTTACACGAACTGTGTCTGCTAACTGATTTACGCCGGCTTCCAGTGCTTTTCTGGCGTCTACACCATATTTAATCTGCTTTGCCATGATTTCATTCCTCCAGTTTCTTTCTATCTATCGTTTTTGTTATGATTTCGGTATTGCCTTAGGGATACGGTTTATTCGATCACAGCCAGGATATCGTTCTGCTTTACGATAACCAGCTTGTCATTTTCGCTTTCGCCTTCCACTTCGGTTCCTGAATACTTGGAAAAGATTACTTTATCGCCGACCTTTACCTGCATGGTTACTTCCTTGCCATCAACCAAGCCGCCTGGTCCAACTGCGATTACTTCCGCCTGCTGCGGTTTTTCTTTTGCCTGACCCGGTAAAACGATACCGGATTTCGTCGTTTCCTCTGCAACCAATGGTTTTAATACTACCCTGTCAAATAATGGTACTAATTTCATTGCAATTCCTCCTCATACTGTTTCTATTGATTCTTTCTTTTTGTTTCGCAATGGAAACTTCTTTTATTCACATACTAAGTTATATCACTCATTATTAGCACTGTCAATAGTTGAGTGCTAATTTTATATTTTTTTTACAATTTCATTCCATAACTGAGAGCATTTTCCCGTTCCTACATAGTTTATAGAAATTTTCTTATTATATACCTTTATTTTTTTCTTTATAAGTATTACAATAAGAATCAAATGAAAGGAGTGTTTCACATGGCAAAAAAGGGTAATGGTTTTGGGAAGTTAGTGGCTTTCGCCACCATCGCGGGTGCCGTTGCGGCCGGTATCTCTTATTTTACGAAATATAAATCTTTCCATAAAGAACTGGAAGAAGATTTTCATGATTTTGAAGATGACGGGAATGATGACATTTCCAAGATTGACAGCACAATGAACAGGAACTACGTATCCCTTCACGCAGACAAAGATGAATTCAAGGTAGCCGCCGCCGATATGGCCGACGCAGCCAAGGATGCAGCTTCTGCCGCGAAGAACCTCGTGAAAGACGCAGCCAGCATCGTGAACAGTACGGCCAGGGAAGCCGCTTCCGCAGTTGCCGATACTGCCAAGGATATGCTTGATTCCGCTATGGACCGTTCAGAGGACGACGAGGAAGAAGAAGATATTACCGAAGACGGCGGGCTCGACTACGCAGCCGGCGCCACAGAAGGGTTCAAAGAAGAACCGGAGCAGGCCGCAGATACAGAAGATAAACAAGCAGACTCAGAAGAAGTCGAAGAGATATATGAGGGAACCGGAGATGCACTGAAGAAATTTGCCGCAGAGGAATCCACTACCATTGTGGAAGACACGGCAGACGAACCATAATGAATTAGAATCAGCCAACCGGTAATCAGACGGCGCAGAGTGGTATTCCATTCTGCGCCATTAAATTTACATTTTAAGTTTACATTTTAGGATTACAATTTAAGTTTACATTTTAAAGTTTACATATTAATAAGAAAGAGTCCCGAAAAGTGAATGCCGCTCTCACGATTCCATTTCCAGGCACACGCCTTCACTCTTCGGAACTCTTTTTGTCTGTTATTCCCGCACAAAAATCGGGGAAACCCAGGCGGTGTCTCCATTTCTCAAGTGTACCCGAAGCCGGTAGCAGCTTCCCGCCTCCAGTGTCACCTTCTTTTCATACTTCATCGTATACGCCTCTTCCGGCACTGCCTGACGAATTCTGGTCTTATAGGCGTTGTGCCAGTAGAAATCATCGCGGTAGTGTTCCACATTTCCAAAGACCTCTGCGGCCAAATCCATGCTCTCCTGATACTGGGCGAGAATTCTCGAGGATTTCATCAATTCCTTAAGCGTAAAGCGGTAGACGTAGCGGTCCACCTTCAGCACGATCTCGTCCTCCGGCTTTCCCTCCACTTCAAACACAAAGCCTTCCTTCACGACCGTACTTGGTCCCATCCAGTGGCCTGTAGTGGTGCTCATATAGGTAGTCATATGGAATTCACAGGATTTCTCCGTCACATTGCAAAGCTCCTGACCAAAGCTGTTAAAGCATTTCTGCACCGAGCAGAGACGGCCCGGAACCTCCAGAGACCCATCCCATGTTTTCGTCAGACGGTCCTTATAAAACTTGGGATTCGGCCCCCAGCCAAACTCCACTGCAAACTTATAATTTCTTACTCCGGTATACTCAGTCTCTTCCCAGGTTCCCGCATGAACCGCCATGGTATCCAGAACATTGTCCCGAAGGATCTCTACCCGGTCAATGGCGTCCGCCGCCTCAATGGCAAATGCAAGCGTTCCCTCTCCCGGCTTCACCACAGACCCCATCGGGCTTCCGTTTATGGTAAAATCAATATCCATACGGCTTCTGCTGACGCCATATACCCGGCGGTTTAACAGGCCTTCCCAGATCGCCTCCTTTGAGCCGTCCGCTGCCAGCACGCACATGGTTCCATGATCGTGAACTGCCGGTACATTGTGGTTGTCTCCAGAGGCAATCATGCCGACCAGATACCCCTTCTCGATACCCCTCTCATAGCAGGTCTCTCCGGTTCTCGGCCCCATGTGGAGATGGCGCTCCATATCAAAAGGGCCTGTATCATTTTCACTGCAGCCATGGCTGGAATATATCTCAGCAAAGGGAGAGAAAGCTTCCCGGTGCGTCTCCCAGTTTTTTCCCCTGCTGCCCAGCTGGTAGGCCACGTGGTGGGGGATGGCTATCGCCGACCTGTCCTTATACGCCTGGTAGAGTTCCTCGTACCGCATGGGATGGAGCATCGGCTGATCATTATCCAAAAAGAACACATTATGGTCTCCGTCCTCTCCGGAGCCCTGCCACTCATAGCCCATAAACATCGGATAACCGGCTTCGTTTTGCTGTTTTACCGCATCGCGAAGCTGTTCCCAGTCCTGTTCGATCTGTTCCCTGTCATATAAATCCTCCAGGCCTGCCCCTGTTTCGGTACGCTTCATATAAAAGGGATAGTAGGCAACCGGCCAGAAATCAACAGTCTTTTTTGCGTGTTCAATCCATTGGTTCAGCTCTCCCATCTGATTATGATGAATATTGCTGTGTAAATCCGTCCATAGTTTTTTGTAATGCATAGTGGTTCCTTTCCTTACTTCTCCGTATTTTCTCCGTATTTTTTCAGAAATTCTGCTTCCATGCTCCGCTGCTTTTTGTCGTTCTTCTTTAAAAGCCAGATCAGAACAAAGGTCAGAATAATAAACGCCAGACAGATTGGGCGTTTTAAGAATATGGTCCAGGAGCCGTCTGAAAGGACCAGGGAATTTCTTAAGTTGGCCTCTGCGATGGGGCCAAGAACGATTCCGAGAATAATCGGAACGGGAGGCAGCTCCACCTTCTGCATGAAATAAGCGATACAGCCGAAAATCAGCATGACCCTCACGTCAAAGGAAGAATTCGCCAGTGAAAATGCTCCCGTACAGCAGATAACAACCAGAAGCGCCGTTAAAAGCTCCTGCGGAATGTGTGTGATTTTTACGAACAGGGGAAGCAGATATTTTCCCTGTAAAAACATCACAATCTGAGAAATCACACATCCGATCAAAATGGCATAAACGACCGGACCCGAAGTGGAAAACAGCTTCGGACCAACCACCAGCCCATGCATGGTGAATGCGCCCAACAGCGTGGCCGCCACCGCATCTCCCGGAATTCCCAGTGTAAGCAGCGGAATCAGCGTGGCCGCGGTCGCCCCATTGTTGGCGGACTCCGGCGCAGCGATTCCCTTTAATTCTCCCTCACCGAACTTCTCGCCCGGTTTCGCGCAGCGTTTGGCCTCGTTATAAGCGATATAGGAGGCGATCGCCCCGCCTGTGCCCGGAATGGCTCCGATAAACGCTCCGATCGCGGAGGATTTCAGCATGGTGGGAACGGTACTCTTTAATTCGCCGAGCGTCAGGCGGTCCGAGGGATCTGCCTTCTTCAGCTCTGTCCCCGCTTCCTCCTCTTCCGTGCCGTTTACACGGCTGATCATCTGTGCAATCGCGTAAACGCCCAGTAAAACCGCCAGCATTTTGATTCCGTTATACATCTGAAGACTACCGAAGGTAAAACGGGTAACGCCGCTGACAGCATCAATTCCCACCGTGGCGATCAGTACGCCGAAGGCCCCGCTGATCACTCCCTTTAAAATGCTCCGTCCGCTGACTGAGGCGATTACGGACAGCCCGAACACCGCCAGGGCAAAATACTCCGGGGCTCCGAAATAGACGGCGATCTTGCTGATCTGGGGTGCGAAAAACAGGAGGCACAACGCACTTACCAGTCCGCCAAAGGTGGACGCCGCCAGGGCCATGTCCAGGGCCTTCCTGGTCTTTCCCTTTTTCGACAGGGGATATCCGTCCAGCAGGGTGGCTGCCGCTGCGTTCGTTCCCGGCGTATTGATCAGAATCGCCGTTATGGAGCCTCCGAAATTCGAGCCAAAAAAGATGGCAGTCAGCATCAGCAGGGCTGGAACACTGCCTAATTTAAACGTAAATGGAATCAGAACGGTAATGGCCAGATTGCCATTCAGCCCTGGTATGGAGCCGAAAATGATTCCGATAAAAATCCCCAGGTTTACAAATACAAAGTTCTCCAGAGTAAACAGCTGGGGCAGTGCCTGAAATATAATTTCCTTCATTTGCGGCCTCCTACTTCAGTCTCACGTGAAGTACCTGCGTAAACAGCAGATACAGGACGAAAACCGTGATAATTACGATCATATAATACAGCTGCTTTTTACTCTTTGTAAAAAGCAGGGTTGCGGCTCCCAGGAATATGGAAGCCACAATAAAGCTGTATTCAAACAGGATCACATAGATCCCAAACACCGCCATGTAAAGGAACGCCTTGCCTTCTTTTGCCAGATCCAGTTCCCGGACCGTGTCCTTCTTTAAAATAAGGCTCTGGACGATCAGCGCCGCGCCGCATACGATAAACAGAATGGCTGCTCCACCGGGAACGGCCCTGGAAGTCAGGCTGTTTCCTGACGAATATTCTGTACCTATCTGAGCCGGAATCAGCCAGAGGACTGCCAGGCCGAAGATCACGCTTACGATTCCGGCCCACAGATTTGTCCTGTACTTCACTTTCATATCGCTTTCTCCCTGCCTTATTAGTGATAATATTTTTCGTAGATTTCCTGACACATGTTAGCGGAATCCTCAATCATGGCACGGACGGTCTCGCCGTCGGCAATATCCGGGACGTATTTTGCGCTCTCGGCCAGTTTCTTACATTCCTCGGTTTCCGTATAGGCCTGAATCATGTCATGAATCTGATCCAGAGCCGCCTGGTCCGCTCCCTTTTTCGCCATCAGGAAGTTGCAGGATTTGAACTGAATATCATATCCCAAATCCACGACGGACGGAACGGTAAAACCTTCGAATCCTTCATAGGCGTCCGCTGAAAATACCACGATGGGAACGGCCGTTCCCTCTTCGATAAACTGCTGACAGGCGCTGGCATTGCCGATGGCGCAGACTACGTCACCGGAGGTCAGGGCCAGCATATCCTTATTCGTTCCGTCCGATGTTACAGCCTCCGCGTTTAAGCCCGCTTCTCCGAACAGCGCAGTGCCCAGCATATGAGTCGTTCCTCCAGGTGTATTGGAGCCGAACAGAATCCGCTCCTTCTCTCCATAGGCCTTCAGTTCCTCCCAGTTATGGATGCCGCTCTTTTCCGGGTTCACACAGAGTACAAAATCCTCAGATACCATGCCGGATACAATGGCGAAATCGTCAAGGCTGACCTTAATATCCTGATTAAAGAGAGGCGCCAGTGTAAAGAGCGCGATTCCAGACGTCATCAGCTCGCAGGGATCTGCGTCCTTGGCAAGAAGATCATTGGCTGCAATGGCACCGGACGCTCCGGTCAGATTATTAATCATAACCGTCGTTCCCGTGCTCTGCTGAATTCCCTGTCCCAAAATCCTCGTGATCGTGTCCATGGTTCCCCCTGCTGCATTGGGAACACGGATCGTAATGTCATGGTCCGGCTTCCAGCTGCCGGCCGGCACGGCGGCGCTGTCGGCGGCTCCACTCTCATTGTCCTTGGACACACTCTCATTGGATGCTTCCTCTTTGGCGGCCTCCTTCTGTGTCTCAGACGGATTCTTCGCTCCGCTCTGGCTGGCGCATCCCATAACCGACGCCGCCATAACTCCCGCAAGTACCAATGCCATCAAATTTCTTCTTTTCATTTGCTGCCTCTCCTTTTCATATAATTTCATTTTGAAATTAATTAGTTAAATTTTTAAGACACACCCCGTTGTCTTTTTATCATTATATCACATCTCTATATTATTTCAATATGAAATTATATTTTTTTATTAAGTTTAGACAATAATCTCCAGAGCCCGTTCCACAGACAGTCTGGCAATGCTATCCTCAATGCGGACATTTTTCGTCTCTCTCACCATCCAGCAGTTGTCGGCAATCTCCTCCGTAAAGGCCAGTTCCTTCGTCTTCTGCTTCAAACGCTCCAGAATCCCATCGACACTCTCGAACAGATCACCATACAACACAAGCGTTCCGGGGTTCACAACCAGAAGAATCTGATTGATTCCAACCGCCAGCTTGTCGATGACATCCGTCAGGACTGCAGCCGCGGCCGTCTCGCCCTCATTAGCCTGCCTGCAGATCTCCGGCAGTTCCAGCCGTTTCCCGCTGGCTTCAAAGTACGCCTCTTCCATGGCCGGCTTTGACACATACGATTCCAAATGTCCTCTTTTTCCGCAGGCGCACCGTCTTCCTCCGCTCTCCACGAGGATGTGGGCGAACTTACCTGCCATGCTGTTCTCGCCGTCGATCACCTGGCCATTGCAGATAATGCTGCCTCCGACGCCGTCGGAAATGTAAAGATACACCAGATTCCGGTTGGTACCGCTCAAGTCCAGATACTGCCCTTTTAAGTCGGCAATCACGTTGTTTTCCACGAGAATCTCACAGTCATACCGCGCTCCCATGTATTCCTTTACATGGATCTCCTCTCCTGAGTCGGGTGAATAGATTACGCTTCCCTTTCCTTCGTTTACCGTTCCGCGGGAGGCAATACCAATGGCAAGAAGGTGTTTCTTCTCAATGCCTGCAGTCTCTAAGCAGTCCTGGACGGCATGTTCCATCAGACTTAAGAGCTGATCCCCCTTCGTTTTCCCTAAAAGCCTTATCTCACCGGAATGCACCGGCTCTCCTCCCAGGTTCCTGATACAGTAGTAAAGCCTCGATCTGCTTAAATTCATTCCGACGCTGTAATAGGCATTCTTTTTGACACAGAGCATAACCGGCCTGCGTCCCATATGGGTCTGTTCAGTGCCTTCCTCACATATAAGCCCCTCCCGCAGCAGCTCCTCCACTACCCGCGTGACGGACGGCGCAGAAAGGCCCAGGCGCTTCTCCAGCTGTTTTCTGGAAATGCCTTCATGATTTAAAATTTCGCGAAATATGCGAACCCTGTTTCTGGATTTCATCTGAGATTTACCGGTGTTTTCAATGCGAAGCATAGGACAAGCCTCCTTTCCTGACTAAAGTACTCCCCGGAGCACTATCACTATCATACTCGATATTCCTGTTTCCGGCAAGCAAAAAGGATGGTATAGTATCCGTATCAATTTACAGAAATGGGGAAGATTTATGTTGACTACAATTAGAAATTCAGAATTGACCGCGGTGATTGACAGCGCAGGAGCACAGCTTGTTTCTTTAAAAGACCGCAGAGGGAAAGAATACATCTGGCAGCGGGATCCGCGCTTCTGGGACCGCTGTTCTCCGCTCCTCTTTCCCGTGGTTGGAGGCTGCCGGGATAACCGGATCGTGATAGACGGAAGCGAATACAGCCTGCCAAAGCACGGTTTCTGCAAGGATATGGAGTTTCAGAGGACCACACGGACTAACTGCAGCGTGTCCTTCCTTCTTCAGGACAGTGAATACACAAAAACCATGTATCCCTGGTCCTTCTGCCTGTCGCTGACTTATGAGCTGCAGTATGAGAGCCTTCTCCTGAAATACCGGGTCGCCAACAAGGACTCCTCTGCCCTGTATTACTGCATCGGAGCCCATCCTGGCTTCTGCTGTCCTATAGAGGAAGACGCTGTCTTCGAGGATTACAGTCTTTTATTTGAGAAAGAGGAGTCCACTTATGCCATGCCCTTTGACCGTTTCCTGGGAGAATATCTCTCCGGCGCAATCGGATACGAACTGCATGGCCGTATCATTCCCCTTTCCAGGGAACTCTTCCAGGACAATGCCCTCTATTTTCCCGAAATCGCCTCACGCCGTGTCTCTCTCGTCCATCGGGAAAGCGGCCGTGGCGTCGAGGTTTCCTATCCGGACTTTGAGACGATTGCATTTTGGACCGTGTACCCGGACAGGGCGCCGTTTCTCTGCATCGAGCCCTGGAACGGTTCCGGAGCCCGCACAGGAGAAGGGGACGAGCTGATTCATAAAAATCATGTCCGAAGACTGGAACCAGGCGCCTCCCACGACCTCTCCATGGCAGTAAGGCCTCTTATTTCTCGTACAGAAACTCTTCCGGAAGTGTTACCTTAAAATCCTTTGCCAGATCCCTAAAATTCTGCGGGGTAATCGTCCGAAGCTTGTCGGGGCGGATGGAGAGCACCTTCACGAGAATTTCGGCAGACTTCTCCACAGTATGCATCAGGCCGAAGGTCAGATCAAAATCTTCGCCGGAGGCAAACAGGCCGTGGTGAGCCCATACGGCAACGTCATACTTCTTCATCAGTTCGCTGGTAGCCACGGCGATGTCGCGTCCGCCCGGAACCATCCAGCCTACTACGCCGACGCCATCCGGAAATACGACCGGACACTCGGTAGCCATTTCCCATAATTCTCTCGTAAATACCTTGTCTTCCAGCGGAAGAACGAAGGTCAGGGCGATGACATTGGTCGGATGCGCATGGTAAATAACGCGGTGCTTTCCATTAGTAACTTCTTTCTTCACTTCATGGTTCATCAGATGGGATGGGAGCTCGCTGGTTGGGCGTCCGCCATTCACCAGGCCCCAGCAGATGCGGTAGTTCTCTCCCGCCTCATCTACCTCGATGATGCAGCTGTTGGCCGCCGGATCAAGGATTACATTGCGGAAGTATTTTCCGCTTCCCGTTACCATAAAATACTCGCCGGCCAGCTTCGGAACGCTGGTTCCGATCGGCTGCCATGGATTCGTGTCTGTTAATTCTTCCTTCACGGATTCCACTTCTTCCGGTTTGATGCGGTAGCTCAAGTTGCCGCCGTTTCTTTCATGCCAGTTCTGTTTGAAACCGTCGTCACAGAGACGGATAAAGCCTTTTACAAATTCTGCTTCTGTTACTTTCATTTTATATACACCTGTTCTTTCTGTTTTTATTTAACTTCTCTTTGCCAGAACGTCGGCCTCATACCTCTTTACTTCCTCAAACCACGCTTCCTTAACCGGGGCGCCGTTCTGCTCGCAGAAGTAATCCCATACATCGCCTAACGGATAGGTCTTCATTTCCTCGGAAAGCATCATTAATTCCGTAAACTGCCTGTTGTTCTGAAGTTCCGCCATCCTGGCGTTCGGAAGAAGCAATGCGTTTAACAGCGCTTTCTGCATATTGCGCATGCCTACAACCCAGGCACTGATGCGGTTGATGCTGGCATCAAAGAAATCGAGGGCCAGTAAGACGCGGTCTGCGCCGCCGCGGATGATTTCCCCCGCGATCGCTCTCGTCTCATCGTCAAATAAGACTACATGGTCGCTGTCCCAGCGCACCGGTCTCGTCACGTGAAGAGCCACCTTGTCAAAGAACAGAAGCATGGAAGAAATCTTGTCGGAAACAACCTCTGTCGGGTGATAGTGACCGCTGTCCAGCAGGCATAAAATATCATTCTTGGAAGCGTAATTCATATAGAACTCATGGGAACCGACCGTGCAGCTTTCCATACCAATTCCGAACACCTTGGACTCAACCGCCACAAACACGCTGGACTTGTCGTAATCGATGGAAAGGATCTGATCCAGGGAATCCTTCAGTCTCGCTCTCGGAGCCGTACGGTCCGCCGGAATGTCCTTGAATCCGTCGGGAATCCAGATATTCATGGTACATGGCGTCCCCAGCTCCTTTGCAAAATACTCGGAAATGCGGATGCATGCCTTCACATGGTCGATCCAGAATTTGCGGATCTCTAAAACTTCACTGGATAATGTGGCATTTTCCGCCTTCGCGTGGGAGAATAAGGTCGGGTTAAAGTCGATTCCGAGGCCCCTTTCCTTTGCAAATTCCACCCATTTTGCAAAATGCTTCGGCTCCAGCTTGTCTCTGTCTGCCCATTCACCCTCTTCAAATACGGCATAGCTTGCATGAAGGTTGATTCTGTGTGTTCCCGGAATCAGGCTGAGCGCCTCGTCCATATCGGCCATCAGCTCTTCCGGTGTTCTTGCGCGTCCCGGGTAGTTTCCGGTCGCCTGAATCCCGCCGGAAAGTGCGCCTGCCCCGTCAAATCCAATTACATCGTCTCCCTGCCAGCAGTGCATGGAAACCGGAATATTTTTCAGGGCCTCCAGGGCGGCGTCCGTATCCACACCGACTGCACGGTAAATTTCCTTTGCGGCTTCATATCTCTCTTTTACTGTCATGATATCATTCTCCTCTTTCTGATTTTATCTGTACCGCCGGTCAGTCCAGATGGAATACCGGCTTTAAATCCACACTAACCGGGCTGTTGTCCGGGTTTGTATCCATGATATCAGCCATATAATCCCACCATTTGCGGTTGATGGCCGTGTCTGCTGATTTCGCCCATTTGCCTTCGTCTTCAATCTCGATATAGCCATAGAGCACATTCGTCTCGCTGTCCAGAAAAATAGAATAGTTATGGCCGCCATACTCATGGATCATGTCCTTCATCTCCGGCCATAAAAGGTTGTGCCGCCTCTCATACTCTTCGGCCATGCCTTCATACAGATGCATTTTAAATGATTTATGTATCATCCTCGTTCCTCCGTTATACATATGTGCTGATCTCAAATGAATGGTATACGGCCGCTCTCGCTTCCGCAAGTCCCTGGAATTCTCCGGCTCTGATCATCTGAGCCAGAAGATTGCCGATGGCGGTTGCCTCGCCCGGACCCGCGTATACCGTTTTCCCCGTGGCCTTTGCAGTCAGCTGGTTTAAATACTCTGCGTTGGAACCGCCTCCCACAATATTCACAGCCTGATACGTTCTGCCTGTGATGGCTTCCAGTTCCTCCACCGTCTCCTTGTAACACTGAGCCAGGCTGTTGTAGATAACCGCCGCCAGCGCACCGGCCGTCTCCGGTACTTCCTGGCCGGCTTCTCTTAAATACGCGTTTACCGCTTCCGTCATGCTCTTCGGCGCGAGAAATACGTCGTCGTTGCAGGGCACAATGGACTTTATGGTCTCATGGGACGCCATGCGGCAAAGTTCAGCGAAAGAATATTCTTCTCCGGCCGCGGCTAGCTCCTTTTTTACAGACTGAATCATCCACAGGCCCATGATGTTCTTCAAATAACGGAAACGATACTCGTAACCGCCTTCGTTTGTCAGATTAGCCTTCCGGCTTTCTGCAGAACAGTCAGCCTCGCTTAACTCGGTACCCATCAGGGACCAGGTGCCGGAACTGATGTATAACAGACCATCCGTATCATGTGTTTTTTCAGTCTCATGGCCTTTTCTTTCCCCGTTCTCCGGAACCGGGACTGCCATAACCGCAGAGCCTGTGTCATGGGTCGCAGGAAGAACCACCTTGCAGTTAAAGCCGACCTCGTCCTGCACGGCTTTCGTCAGCGTCCCTACCACGGTTCCCGGCATGGACAGCTCGGTAAACAGTTTTTCAGGATATCCGAGCTGACGAATCAGCTCATAGTCCCACGTCTTCGTCACCGGACTGACCAGCTGGGTGGTCGTCGCGTTGGTATATTCCTGTCTCTTCACGCCGGTCAGCATGTAATGGAAGTAATCCGGGATCATCAGCAGGGACTCCGCGCCGGAAAGTGCCTCCGGCTGTTCCTCTTTCACCGCCATCAGCTGATAGATGGTGTTGAATATCTGCTTCTGGATTCCGGTCCTTTCATACAGGGCCTCCTGAGAAATGACTTCGTATACTTTTTCGTCCATGCCCTTCGTCCTGTCATCCCGGTAGCCGACCGCGTCTCCCAGCCTCCGTCCGTCTCTGTCCAGCAGGACAAAATCCACCGCCCAGGTATCGATTCCCATACTGCACGGAATCTTTCCCAGCGCCGCACACTGCTTCATTCCCATCTTGATCTCGTGAAACAGGGATTCCACATCCCAGCAGAGATGGCCGTTTCTCTTCTCCATGCCGTTTTCAAAACGGTAGATCTCTTCCAGGCTGATTGTTCCGTCCTTCACTGTGCCGAGGATATGGCGGCCGCTGGAGGCGCCGATGTCCACTGCAAGGTAATAGTTCTCCATTTGTATCACCCTCCGATATTTTCTAATCATATTTTATCGAATTATCAGGCAGAAAAAAAGGTCTCGGTTTATTAAAAAATGTGTCCTTATTTGCAGTCTTGTGCTATACTGCATGTATAAATATCTGTCTGCGGACCGTTACTGTCCGCAGGCCCTTCGATGGGAGGCCGTCATGGCATTAAAACAGAAACGGGAACAGACTATTTTTCAAAAACAGCTGGAAAAAGCGGCAACCAGAAATATTGTTTTCCTGGTTTTCATCGGATGCCTGTTTTTTTCAGCCGCCATTTTCGGGATTAACTATTTAAACACCAGGTTTAATGTGCAGGAACACATTGAATTTTTGACCAGCACCTTTCAAACGGCTTATTACGCCACGGATTCCTACTTAAACGACACGGAAAATGACTCCGTTTTTACGCGGTGCATCGAGGATGGGACGGATGGCAGCGAGGTACATTACTCCTTAAGCAAGTACAATGTAGACAGCCCGATCCGCCTGAACTTAATTCTGGCAGACCGGGACCGGAATATCGTCTATACCAGCTACGGCGCCGATGATATGAACCTGCACCGGATCGCATTTAACGGCATTGTCTGTGACAACGCAGCCGAAAATGGCCCGGACCTCTATCACACCGTCTACTATTTTACCGGGGACACCTCGGAATACGTCTTCTCCAAGCCCCTTTACCGCAGCGGCGAACTTATCGGGTTTGTGGGCGCCTATTTAAACGGCCATGACTGGGCCCGGCTGTTTTCCGATTATCAGTACGACAACATCATCACCACCGCAAACGGGGATATCATCTTCTGCTCCCGCGAGGGATTTCTGCCGGAGCGGAATACCAATAAATTCAGAAATGAATCACAGGAGCGCATGGTCTTCCTTCACGGAAACCGGTATCTGCTTTCGTCCCATTTTATGAAGGACGAGGGCGTGTTTCTCTATTCCTTTATCTATTACCCGAAAAATGTGCTCTATCTTACCATCGGTATCCTGACCATCGTGTTTCTGGGCGTGATCTGGTTTATCATGACCTTGAGGCTCTCCAAACTCATGGCGGAAAAGAATGCCCGGTCGGTCGGCATGCTGGCCGATGAGATGAGAATCATACGCCACGGCGACAGCGGCCATGTGATCGAAATCCATACCGGAGATGAATTCGAGGAGATCGCCAGCCAGATCAACCGTATGGTTAAGAGCATCAACGATCTGAACACGCGCAACACCGATTTAATCCGTTTAAACAGCATGATCGAGATCAGCAACCTACAGACCCAGATCAATCCTCATTTTATCTATAACACACTGGACACCATCAAGTACCTGATCATGTCGGAGCCCGATAAAGCCGCTCACCTCATCGAGAAATTCACGCATATTCTGCGCTACAGCATCAATAACACGAAGCAGGATGTCATATTGCTTGAGGATATGCGATACATAGAAGACTACCTCTATATCCAGCGTACCCGGTTCGGAGACCGTTTTCTCTGCGAGACCGCCCTCACGGACGAGTGCATGAGATACCGTGTTCCGAAGCTGCTTTTACAGCCCCTCATCGAGAACAGCATTAAATACGGTTTTAAGAAGAAGATGGAAATCCGTGTCGCCATACGCGGATGGTGTGAGGAAGACTACCTCTGTCTGAGCGTCGAGGACGACGGCCCAGGCGTTCCCCGCTCCACGCTGGAGACCCTGCGGGCCATGTTAAAATCGGAAGAATTGAAAACCGAGCACAACGGCCTCCAGAATCTGGCCCGGCGCATTGTGCTGGAATACGGGGACAACAGCGAGATGACCATAGACAGCCGGGAAGGGGAATATTTCCGGGTGGATATCAGATTAAAAAATAAGGAGAAGAAACCTTGTACAGTGTAATATTGGTAGAGGATGAGGACATCATCCGAAGAGGAATCAAAAACTCCGTACCGTGGGAGGAATTTAACTGCAGTGTCGTCGGGGAGGCACGAAACGGGGAAGAGGGCGGCGCTCTGATCGCAGAGAGGAACCCGGACATCGTCATAACCGATATCAACATGCCGGTAGAGGACGGACTCCAGATGATCGCCAGGACGAAATGTGCCTATGATTACGTCGCCATCATCCTGACCGGCTACTCCGACTTTGAGTATGCCAGGGAAGCCATCCGAAACGGCGTCTCCTACTACGTTTTAAAACCCCTGGATATGGAGGAAATGAAGGAAGCGCTGGAACGGGCTGCCCTGGAACTGAAAAACATCGGAATTCTCCGCCGGGAGATGGAGGACCGGGAAAAGCTGAAGCATTCCGTTCTGATACCGGAGCCGGACTCCATGGGCGGCATGGACCCGGTTGCCTCTCAGATTCTCGATTTCATCGCCAGAAACTACGATCAGAAGATCGCGCTGGCCGACTTAGAAGAAGAGCTGCATTACTCGGAGCGCTATTTAAACCAGCGGTTTCAGAAGGCGTTAGGCACCACCGTAATCGAGTATCTGAACCGGTACCGCATCCAGAAGGCCCTGGCCATGCTGAGGGACGAGGGGAATGCCATTTCCGATATCGGATGGAAATGCGGGATCGGGGACTATAAGTACTTCAGCTACGTCTTCAAGAAATACATGGGTTGTTCCCCAAAAGAATACCGTACAAAGATTATATAAAGGCTTTTAAACTTGTACACAGCGGATAAATACGAAAATACCGAACAAATCTCACTGATGTGTTCGGTATTTTTGCTGTTTGTTCGGAAATTCAGGTATTATGTTTTATGCATATTCACTAAAATAGAGATACAAACAACAATTGAAGTCCAGCTAAGAAATGTCAAGAGGTGATGTGAAAAAAGTTGATATTTTTATTATCCTAAAAAAGGGTAACTTAAATAAGCCTAGCTACATGGAGATTTTAAAATTAGATGTCCAATT
>NZ_JACOPB010000016.1:0-134849 GCF_014288005.1 Hungatella hominis | reverse complement strand
ACAAAAAACTACATAATCAACGTCGTGGCGAATCACTACATTCGCTCTTTTGTTATGTGATTTTTTATTTCAAGTCCATTATACACTATCTTGGCCGATTTGCGAAGTTTCCTAGAAAGGAAAAAAGCATGCGCAGAAAACTGTCTATGGTTCTGCGCATGCTCTCTTATATGGATTAATCTCCCAGTATATTCCTGATTCTCACCGGTGTTCTGTAGTTCCATGTCGAGATCTTAATACCGCTTCTCCGGCTGGCCGCGTTGACGATCTGGCCGTTGCCGATATAGATTCCCACATGATTGATAGTTCCTTTACTGTTCGCATAGAATACGAGATCTCCCGGACGCATCTCGCTGGACTTCACTGCTTTTCCCATATTCGCCTGCGAACCGGAATAGTGCGGAAGGCTGATGCCAAAATGACCGAATACGGAGAGTGTAAATCCGGAACAGTCCGCGCCCTTGGTCAGGCTGGTGCCGCCCCATACGTAGGGATTGCCCAGGAACTGCAGTGCGTAGTTTACAATCTGGGTCCTGAGAGAAGCCGCCGCGTTGGCCTTTTCCTCCAGCGGTGAGAACTTGATCGCCTCAGGCAGCGCATACCTTACATCGACGTAATCCGATGCCACATAAGCGTTGCTGTCCTCTTCCAGCTCGATCTCTACCCAGCCGTCAATCTGTTTCAATACCGGATACTTCTCGTTATTCGAGATCTGGGTCCAGATCTTGGAATCGGTGGACGGTTCGGACCGGGCGTTCAGCATGTCCGTGTTCACGATGGCCATCAGCTCAGCGACCTTAAGCGCCTCATCCTTGGCTGCCTGTCCGGTCAGAATAAAATCGGATTTCACGTAGCCGGTGATCTTACCGGACTGGATCTTGTACCAGCCATTGTCCGTCGTCTCGAGAATGTTGCCCGCCGCCTTGCTCGGCATCTTAGCAATTACCTTGCCGTCCTCGCTGGGCTCTTCCCTGACGTTTAAATAGTTATCCACATCTGAGATACCGATGTTCTTGTACATATTGAAGATCATGGCCTTCAGATCCAGCTTCCTGGCCTCGTTTAACGCATACTCCAGCTTGACGTAATCAGCCGACATATAGCCGGACGGAATCTGAACCCAGCCGTCGACCTGATCGATGACCTCGTACCGCTCGTTTATAAGGCCCTGTCCCACAACATCCGACGTGGTATTGGCCTCTTTTCTGATATTTAAGTTGTCAACCTGCACGATCGCCCGCAGTGCCACCAGCTCATAGGCTTTCGTCTTCGCCTCATCACCTGTCAGGACATACTGGGAATCAATATATCCCTCGATGCCGCCGGAAGAAATCTTATACCAGCCCTCCTGGGTACTGTCTAATATCTCACAGGCACTGTCTCCCATCAGCTTTCCAACAATATCCGCCGAAGTATTCGGTTCTTTTCTCACATTCAAATATCCGGAAACCTGAACAATTCCCAGATTCTGATAGGAATCGACAACCGCCTTTTTTTCCTCTTCCGTCTTCTTTGCCTGTGCTTCTGCCTCAGACTCCTCGGCTTCCTTCGCAGCAATCTTCAGCTGTCCCGGGTCTTCCGCCTGGCTCTCCGTCTCTGTCGCTGCGGTCGTCTTTTCCGCCCCTGCCGATACACGCTTTGCTATGGCCTTCCCGGCAAACAGGAGGATTACAACCACCACAACCGCTATCACTGCCAGAATGATGTATCTCTCAAAATCATTCTTATTACGCTTCTTTCTGGCTTTGTTCAGATGAACGATGTAATCTTTTTTGTCACTTTTATCGCTTTTGTTTTCCATTGTGTAATATTCACTCCATCATCGTTTTTGGCTTGAAACAGTCAAGTCAGACTACGAGCCTATCCGTCTTAGTATAGCATAATTTGTCGGTTATTGCGATATAGAAAGAATAAATAATTATTAAGATTATGTAACGATTCTGTGACATAAATATGTATACGATGCTACTTCGCCAGGATCATTCGGTCATTTGCAAACTCTTCGCCGCTTGCTTCCTCGAATTTCTTTAAGAGGTCTTCCACCTCCAGGTTCCTCTTCTCTTCCCCGGAAATATCATAGATAATGCGGCCTTCATGCATCATGATGAGGCGGTTGCCGATGGAGATGGCGTCCTTCATGTTATGGGTGATCATCAGAGTCGTCAGATTCTGCTCTTCCACGATCTCCTGCGTGATCTCCAGCACCTTTTTCGCCGTCTTCGGATCCAGGGCCGCGGTGTGCTCGTCAAGCAGAAGCAGCTTCGGTTTCTGAAGCGTCGCCATCAGAAGCGTCAGCGCCTGTCTCTGACCGCCAGACAACAGACCTACCTTGTTGGTCATGCGGGTCTGGAGTCCCAGCCCCAGCTTCAATAAGGCATCGTGGTAGAAATCCTTCTCGTTGGCCTTGATTCCCCAGCCCAGGCCGCGCGTCTTGCCCCGCCGAAATGCGAGAGCCATGTTCTCCTGAATCTCCATGCCGGCCGCCGTTCCCATCATGGGATCCTGGAAGACTCTGCCAATGTAGCGGGCACGCTTATACTCCGGTTCCCTGGAAATGTTGACGCCGTCGATCTCGATCTTGCCGGAGTCGATAGGGTATACCCCCGCAATCATATTGAGCATCGTGGATTTCCCCGCGCCGTTGCCGCCGATAACCGTCACAAAATCACCTTCGTCCAGATGAAGGTTAATGCCGTTTAACGCTTTTTTCTCGTTGATCGTATTCTTATTAAAAGTCTTTCTGACATTCTGAATATCCAGCATAATTATTCTCCCCCTTCCGTGTAAGCCTTCTTAAGCCGCCATTTTCTCACCACGACAGGGACACAGAGGGCAACCGCCACGATCACCGCGGAAAGCAGCTTCATATCGTTGGCATTCATACCCATCCTCAGTACCACCGCGCGGATGACGAAGTAAATGACAGAGCCTACCACAGCCGAGGTCAGCTTGCTGCCGAAGGATCGAAGGCGTCCCATGAGCACATCGCCGATAACGATGGCCGCCAGGCCGATGACGATAGCGCCGGTTCCCATGCCAATGTCCGCATACTTCTGGCTCTGGCATACGAGTCCCCCGGATAAGCCTACAAGACCGTTGCTGATAGTCAGCGCCAGCAGCTTGGTCCAGTTCGTATTCACGCCCTGCGCCCGGATCATGGCCTCGTTGTTGCCGGTCGCACGCATGGCGCTTCCGATCTCCGTACCGAAGAACCAGTACAGAAAGGCGATCATCACGATCGCAACTCCGACTCCCAGGAGAAGGGAAGCGACCTGCTTATTGATCCCTGTCCATCCGATGATCCTGGAGAAAATCGTGTCGGTCTTTAACAGAGGCACATTGCTCTTGCCTCCCATGATCCGCAGATTGATGGACCACAGTCCGATCTGCGTCAAAATTCCCGCGAGAATCGCCGGTATCTCAAACACTGTATGTAAGAATCCTGTCACCATTCCTGCCACCATGCCGGCTGCTGCCGCCACAATCAGTGCGGCCCAGGGATCCATCCCTCTGTTCAATACCATGACGGCGCAGACACAGCCGCCCAGGGCAAAACTTCCATCCACCGTCAAATCGGCAATGTCCAAAAGCTTGTAGGTGATGTAGACACCCAGTACCATAATTCCCCATAAGACTCCCTGTACTACCGCATCCTGAAGGGATACCAGTAAACCGTTCATTCAACCATTCCTCCGCATCTTTATCTTTCTGGCATTTCCTTAAGCGTCTGTAATAACGCTCATAAATGCCTTACATAAAGAATACACTTCCGCATTCTTTATGTAAAGCATTTATGTAGAAACAGACAGATGCCTGCCGCTGCTGGCATCTGCCTGTTCATAAATATTCTTTTATTTGAGACCGGAAACGTCGATCCCAAGCGCTGCCGCGGTATCTTCGTTTACAGTCAGATTGCACTTGTCTGCCGGCAGGTATTCAATCGGCATCTGAGAGATATCAGCGCCTTCTGTCAGGATTCTGACAGCCTGCTGGCCGGTTAAGTAACCAAGCTGGAAGTAGTCGATTCCGTATGTAGCCAGGCCGCCTGCGTTCACCATTCCCTCTTCTCCGCAGATAACCGGGATTCCGTTGTCACTCGCAACCATAGCAACCGTCGCCATCCCTGCTGCGATGGTGTTGTCTGTAGGCGCGTAGATCGCGTCCACATTGCCTACCATGGAGGTAACTACAGTCTGAAGTTCATTGGAGTTCGATACCGTATAATCAACGGCCTTCATGCCCTTGGCCTCAATAGCTTCTCTCGCCATCTTCGCCTGAATCTCGGAATTGGACTCTGCCGAGCAGTAAAGTACGCCAATGGTCTGTGCATCCGGAAGAATCTGCTTTAATAAATCAACCTGCTCCTTTACAGGAGTCAAGTCGGAAGTACCGCTGACATTACCACCCGGAACATCGTTACTCTCTACTAAATCAGACTCTGCCGGGTCAGTAACCGCCGTAAGGAGAATCGGGATATCCGTTGTCGCACCTGCCACTGCCTGTGCTGCCGGAGTCGCAATCGCAAGGATTAAGTCGTCGCCGTCATTCACCAGCTTGCTGGCGATGGTCTGGCAGGTCGGCTGATCGCCGGAGGCGTTCTGCTGGTCTACCGTATAATTAAGTCCGGCGTCATCGAGCGCCTGGATAAATCCCTTGTTTGCCGCGTCCAGCGCGGAATGCTGCACCAGCTGAAGAACACCGATCTTAAACTGCTTGCCGTCGTCCGTCCCGGCCGCTTCTGCTGTCGTCTCTTCTGCCTTCGTCTCAGCTGCGGAGGAAACCGCCTCTGCCGTCGTTGTCTCTGGTGCCGCGGTCGTCTCCGCCGGCTTGCTCCCACATGCCGTTAAAGAAATCATCATGGCGCCTGCCAGGATGAGTGATGCCACTTTTGCTGTTTTTTTCATAACCAATCTCTCCTCTTCTTCACAAATCTCGTTCGATCTGAACTTAATTGGTATCATACTACAAAAAATCCACCCCGTCAATTTCATTGCTTTAAATTTATGTGTGTTTAACGCATTAAAGTGGATTTTTGTTAAAAATGCCGAAAACAGAGAAATTGTTTTATCACTTTTTACCCTGCAAAAACTACTTTATGCTTCCAGAAAGCCGGTGCTGTGGAGGAAACGTCCGAACGCTTCCCTGCCCTCTCCGCCGCACTTGTAGACGCCCGCATCCTCAAGGACGCGCTCGAATACAAGGCCTACTTCCTTCTTTAAAATCCCGTCAATCGTATCCTTCGTGATCTCCGGATACTGGGGCAGGAATTCTTCTACCCAGTCCGCGTGCTTCTCGATCATCTCGTTGCTGCGGATATCCTTTTTCTCCAGAATATACTCGGCCAAAAGGCTTAGCTCGGCCTTCAGTCTGGAAGGAAGGACGGCCAGTCCCATCACCTCGATCAGGCCGATGTTCTCCTTCTTGATGTGATGAAGCTCCTGATGAGGATGGTATACGCCTAAGGGATACTCCTCCGTCGTAATATTGTTCCGGAGCACCAGGTCCAGCTCGTACATCTCTCCCTTTTTCCTGGCAATTGGAGTAATTGTATTATGCGGTTCCCCGTCAGTCTCTGCGAAAATAAACGCTTCCTCGTCCGTATAGCCTCTCCACGTCTGCAATACCCGGTCTCCCAGCCGGATTAAGTCGTCCGGATTCTTGCTGCGGGTTCTGAGGACGGCCATCGGCCATTTCACGATGCCGGCTTCCACACCCGGAAACTCTTCCATCTGGTAATACTTCTCGATCGGCGCCTTCGCCATGGCAAAGGTATAGTTGCCGCCCTGGAAATGATCATGAGACAGGATAGAACCGCCCACAATCGGTAGATCCGCGTTGGAGCCCAGGAAGTAGTGAGGGAACAGCCTGACGAAATCGAACAGCTTGACAAAGGTGTTCTTCTCGATCTTCATGGGAATGTGCTGTCCGTTAAACACGATACAGTGCTCGTTATAATATACGTATGGGGAATACTGAAAGCCCCACCTGCTGTCGTTAATTTTTAAACGAATGATCCGGTGGTTGTTCCTGGCGGGATGATTTGTTCTGCCTGCGTATCCCTCGTTCTCCATACAGAGCTGGCACTTGGGATAACCGCTCTGTTTTGCCAGCTTAGCGGCCGCAATGGCCTTCGGGTCCTTCTCAGGCTTGGATAAGTTGACGGTAATATCGAGATCGCCGTACTTCGTGGGCGTTACCCATCTCATATCCTTTTTGATGCGGTACCGTCTGATGTAGTCTGAATCCTGGCTCAGTTTATAATAGTAATCCGTGGCTGCCTCCGGTGACTCCCCATCATAGATCTCCCAGAATTTCTTCTCGATCTCACCAGGTCTAGGCATCAGGCAGTTCATCAGTTTTGTATCGAATAAGTCCCGGTATGTAATGCTGTCCTCCGGCATAACTCCCGTCTCATGGGCATAATCCAGCAATTCCTTTAAAACGGATTCCAAATCGGTCTCAACTGACTCACCTTCCGGTTCTTCATACTCGTCCATCCGCATCACGTCAAGAATCTGGTTCGTGGCATAGATCTTATCAACCTCCGTAATCAGTCCTGTATCCAATCCGTACTGCACCAGTTTCTTTATTGCCTCATAAATCATCCCAATCCCTCCTGTTTTCTTCATGACTGTTTCCCTCTATTATAACTTGAGGGTACGCGTAAAACAATACGATATCCTTTGTTTTTCCTATAATTTTTTTATAAAGCGGGGAAGCCGTTCCACGATCAGCCCTCCGACCAGACCGATCACGAGGCCGGCGGCCGTACCTGCAATCAGAAGCACGGGCAGATAAACAAAGACTCCCGCCTGCTTTACCACCAGCGCCGCCACACACAGCTGGCCGATGTTATGGCCCACGCCGCCGATGACGCTGATTCCCACAGAGCTGAACCATTCCCGCTTTTTGCACAGGATCATCAGCAGAATGCTTAAGGCCCAGCCGCCGAGGCTGTACATCATGCTGAAGACATTACCAAAGGTAAACGCCACCAGCACGATACGGATCATGGAAACAGCCACGGTTCCGCCGATTCCGACCGTATAGAGGCCCACGACCGTCACCAGATTGGCCAGCCCCAGCTTCACACCCGGAACCCCAAGGGAAATGGGGATCAGCGTCTCTACGAAGCTTAACACGAAGGCAAGCGCAATCAGCATGCCGTAAAGCGCCGTCTTATGGGCGGGACTTTGTTCCGTCTTTCCTGTCATAGTCTTACCTCCTTTTTTGTTCCGCCTATCATCTTACCATATTTCCGGTGTAAAATACAATTGCCAGACTTCGAAAAGTCCGGCAATTGTTAAAATTCTAATCACGCATCACTGTTTACTTGGAAGCCTGCTTCAAACAGTCTTCCACACCGCCTGTAAATCCGTATAAATTAATGCTTACGGAGGCGATGGTATCGGTATAGCCATCTTCATTGATCAGACCGTCCAGAGACTGGTTATCCAGCACGTAGGCCACAACCGATTCCGCCTGTTCATGCCACTTCGGGCCGTCTTCTGTCATCACGTACTCGCCGTTCATGGATAAGCTGCTCTTTTTCTTTCCGTCCTTATCCACACAGTCCCAGGTGAGAGCCGTGATCTTTCCGTCCTTGATTGTCATGGCAACCTGATCCTTATAGCCGTTGCCGTCAAATTCCGGAGATTCATAGGAGTAGCTTCCATCCTTTACCGCGTTCACGGAAGCCGCCGCTGTACCGCCTTCCGAAGACTGGCGCAGACAGTCCTCCACGCCGCCGGCAAAGCCGTATAAATTGATGCTCACGGAAGCCACCGTATCGGTATAGCCGTCCTCATTGATCAGGCCGTCGAGCGACTGGTTCTCCAGCACGTATTTTACGACTGCATCCGCCTGCTCATGCCACTTCGGGCCATCCTCCGTCATGACGTACTCACCGTCCATGGAGAGATTGCTCTTTTTCTTTCCGTCTTTATCCACGCAGTCCCAGGTGAGAGCCGTGATCTTTCCATCCTTCACGGTCATGGAAACCTGATCCTTATATCCGTTGCTGTCAAACTCCGGCGCCTCATAGGAGAAGGATCCGTCGTTCCAGCTGCTCTTTGCCGCGGTTTCCGAAGATGCCTGACGCAGGCAGTCCTTCACTCCATTTACAAATCCGTACAGGTTAATGCTTACAGACGCCACCGTATCGGTATAGCCATCCGCGTCGATTAAATTATCGAGAGACTGGTTATCCAGCACGTATTTCACAACCGCATCTGCCTGCTCGTGCCACTTCGGGCCGTCCTCTGTCATCACATACTCGCCGGTCATGGATAAGTTGCTCTTCAGTTTTCCGTCCTTATCCACGCAGTCCCAGGTAAGGGCTGTGATCTTGCCGCCTTTGACGGTCATGGCCACCTGGTCTTTATAACCGTTGCTGTCAAATTCCGGCGCCTCGTAAGTGTAAGACCCGTCGTTCCATCCAGCCTTCGTTCCGGCTTCTCCGGCTGCCTGCTTCAGACAGTCCTTCACACCGTTTACAAATCCGTATAAGTTAATGCTCACGGAAGCTACCGTATCGGTGTAGCCATCTGCATTGATCAGACCGTCCAGAGACTGGTTATCCAGCACGTATTTCACGACCGCGTCCGCCTGCTCGTGCCACTTCGGGCCATCCTCCGTCATCACGTATTCGCCGTTCATGGATAAGTTGCTCTTCAGCTTTCCGTCCTTATCCACACAGTCCCAGGTAAGAGAGGTGATCTTGCCGCCCTTAATGGTCATGGCTACCTGATCCTTGTATCCGTTGCTGTCGAACTCCGGCGCCTCATAAGAGTAAGATCCGTCGTTCCAACCGGCCTTTGTTCCGGCTTCTCCGGCCGCCTGCTTCAGGCAGTCCTTCACACCGTTTACAAATCCATATAAGTTAATACTTACGGAAGCTACCGTATCGGTATAGCCTTCTTCATTGATCAGGCCGTCCAGAGACTGATGATCCAGCACGTATTGCACGACTGCATCCGCCTGCTCATACCACTTCGGGCCGTCTTCTGTCATAACGTACTGGCCATCCATTGAGAGATTGCTCTTCAGTTTTCCGTCTTTATCGACACAGTCCCAGGAAAGCGCCGTAATCTTGCCGTCCTTGATGGTCATATTCACCTGATCCTTGTATCCGTTGTCATCGAATTCAGGGGATTCATAGGAATATGTACCGTCATTCCAGCCAGTCGCTGTTTCCTCTGCCTTTGTTGTCTCTTCTTCCGCGGCTTCGCCTCTTGCTTCAGCAAGCGCCTTTTCCACCGCTTTAATGATTGCATTGCTGCTGAGTGTGGCGCCTGAAACCGCATCCATATCCAGCGTCTGTTTTCCAATAATTGCATCCGGAAGAGATGGTACTACCTGATCCAGAAGTGTCTCTTTCTCTCCCACTACATCGATCGATTCGATCGCCTTTGTGGAAACCTTAACCGTTACGGTAACGGGTCCGCCATATCCGCGGGCAGATGCCGTGTACGTTCCCGCCGTGTAGATCGCCGGACGTGCCATATCATCAATTGCTTTGTAAAGCGGATCGGATCCGAGTATTGTTGCTCCCGCCAGAACCACCAGCGCACCCAGCCCGATCAGTCCCTTTTTCTTCGTATCCATACTGCCTTTATTCATGATTTCCTCCTGAAATGTACGATTTACTACTTTGTTTTTATTTTAACATATTCTTAACGATACAAGCAATGCTTTTTTTAATGATTTTGATTATTTTATAAAATTTTTATAACTTCATGTATAATTCTGGAAATTGTGTTATACTATGAAGGACAATTGCTGGAGAATTGGAAAAATATGTAGGATTTTAGCACTTTATAATGCTAATTCAACACAGTATTGCTCGAAAGTACAAAGAACAGGAAAGAAAATGATGAGTGCAGAGAATAAACATATCGGAAAAAAGAAGAAGGAGCTCGTTCTGATCCTTGTTATTTTAGCAGTTTCCGCGCTGCTTTATGCAGGTACGCGGATTATTTTTTCAAAACCACCTATGAGAGTCGAAATATCGGTGGATGGAGTTGTAATTGAAACCCTTGATTTAAATAAAGACACAGAGTTCACCGTCGAAGGCTGGAACGGCGGAACGAACCACATCGTCATTAAAGACGGAACGGTTCACGTCACCGAGGCCAGCTGCCCGGATAAGGTCTGTGTCAACCAGGGGACGATCCGGCGGACCGGGGAAGCCATCATCTGCCTTCCCAACCGCATGATCGCCCGTATTACCGGCGGAGAATAATTTCTCCGCCTATTCTTTTGCCGCAACCTGGCGTTTTAAGTATCCAAACGCGCCGGAACGGCAGAGAACGCCGATCAGAATCGCCGCGATGGCCGTTCCGCACAGCGTACTCATCAAAAATGGCGCCACATAGAAAAACAGGGCGACCTCTTTTCCCATAAGAATCGCCGCAACCGGATAGCAGAGCGTCGCTCCGATTATACCGGTGCCGATGATCTCGGCCGCATAGGCGGCGGTCAGTTTTCCGGTCCAGCGGTAGGCCAGCCCGCAGAGCAGCGCCCCCACCATGCTTCCCGGAAATGCAAGAAGGCTTCCCGTACCCATCAGGTTTCTGATGAGCGACGTACAGAAAGCGATCGCCATACCGTAGACCGGACCCAGAAATACGCCCGCCATGACGTTTACCATGTGCTGAATCGGGAAACATTTCGACGCCCCGATCGGCACGGAAAAGGTGGACAGTGCCACCGCCAGAGCGGTCAGCATGCCGCTCACTACCAGTTTCTTAACATTAAATTTCATCTTCAGTTCCTCCTGTGTTTTTCTATAACATACAAAGAGTCCGGCAAGCCGGACTCGTGCGCCGGAGCGCGGCCGCTTCAGCAGCCCCCGGAGTTTTTTGTTTCATAGGACAAACTTTCCCATGAAACAAAAAAAGCGCCCATACCAAACGTCTGGTATGGGCGGCAAATATCCCTGTCATCTCATATTTCCCTACGTTGGCATTATCCAAATCAGGTAATAGGTCGAAGTTTGAGCACTTCCTCTCAGCCCGCCGCACGAGCTCCCTGTTGTATGTCAGTCTATCACTGCCTGCTTTTTTTGTCAATCCTTTCTTTCGTCTCCGAAGAAAAACAAAGCCACGGTTCCCGGTCCCGTATGGGCTCCGATGACGGTTCCGATGCTGTTGATCAGCACGCTGCCGTTCAGCTCCGGAAAGCGCGTCTCCACCAGTTCGGCCACAGCCCTGGCGTCGTCTTCACAGGCAGAACAGGAGATGAAGCATTTCCCTTTGTACCCGTTCTTTCCATCGGCGTGCTCTTCCATCATCCGGACCGCTTCCTGCATCGCCTTTTTCTTTGTCCTGATCTTATGACGGGGAATCAAATGTCCCTCGTGATCCATGTTCATCAGCGGGCATATGTTTAATACGGTCCCCAACATGGCTGAGGTCGCAGAAATACGGCCGCCCCGCTTGAAGCTGGTTAAATCCGTGGAAAAGAACCAGTGATGCACGTGAAGTCTCCGCTCCATCGTGATCCGGTACGCCTCTTCCAGAGAAAGGCCCTGGTCGCGTAAATCCGCGGCCGCGTCCACCAGCAGTCCATAGCCGGAAGAAGCCCCCAGGGAGTCCACCACCAGAATCTTCCGGTCCGGGTACTCTTCCTTCAGCTCTTCCACCGCGCTGCAGGCGGAATTATAGGTCCCTGAAATACCGGAGGAAAGGCTGATATGGAGAATATCCTTTCCCTCCTCTAATATAGCTCCAAAAAAATCATGGAACTCAGCCACGTTGACCTGTGATGTAGTCGGCATGGCGCCTTTTGAAATCCTGTTGTAAAACTCATCAAACGGCATGCTCTGTCCCAAATCATCCGGGTAGGACACCCCGTCCATTAAGTAGTGGAAACAGACATAGGGAATCTGACGTTCGTCAAAATACGTTTTCTTCATATCTGCCGTGGAACAGCATGTTAATACAAATTGATTCATACTCCGCACACCTCCTTTTGTGATTAGCCTTTTTCATTCTATCACAAAATTCGTCAAATTGGAATCTTTACCGTAAATTCCGTCCCTTCCTCCAGTTCAGACTGTACCGTAATCGTTCCGTGATAATAACCCGCAATGTGCTTTACAATGGATAATCCCAGGCCGGTTCCGCCCTGTTTGCGGCTTCGTCCCTTGTCCACCCGGTAAAACCGCTCGAAGATGCGCCCAAGGGATTCCTTTGGAATTCCCATGCCGTTGTCCCTTACCCGTATGATCATTTCCTTGTCTTCTTCTGTAATGGTCACCCAGACCTCTCCGCCCGGTTTGTTGTACTTTATGGCGTTGCTGAGCAGATTGCTTAAAAGCTCCGTCATCTGGCGGACGCTTACGTAGATGCACAGCGGTTTGCAGTCCGCGTGGACCAGAACTTCATTGGAGGCTGCCAGCGGCTTCAGCGATTCCAGCACGTCCTCCAGAACGATGGACATCCGGACATCCTGGCGCGCCTCTTCGGCCTCCTTCGTCTCCAGCCTGGAGATCATCAGGATATCGTTAATCAGGCTGGTCATGTGGATCGCTTCTTTCTTGATCCGCCGGATGAAGTCCTTTTTCTGTTCCTCATCCTGAATAATTCCGCTCTCCAGAAGCTCTGCGTAGCCCTGTACCGACGTGATCGGCGTCTTTAACTCGTGGGAGGCGTTGCTGAAGAATTCCTGCCGGATCTGCCGTTCCAGTTCGATCTGGTTTAGATACTCCTTGACATTCTTTGACATTTCCGTCGTCGTCTCCGCGATAATGTTGATTTCCGGATACTGGTACGTCTCAAAGGTCAGCTCCGTGTAGTCCCCGTTGACCTTCAGCATCTCCTGCGATATCTCCTTCAGCGGCTTCGTGATGGAGGCCGCAAAGCTGTCGGCCGAGCAGGCGGAATAAATGAGCGCCACCAGAAAGCTGAGCCAGACGGCTGGAAGAAGGAGGATCAAATACTCCTTAAATCCGGTAAACGGTACCGCCAGCCGCAGTATATAGTCAGAATGATCCGATTCATAAGCCACGTACAGCATATTTTTCTTCAGCGTATCGGAATATCTCCTGGAGGAGCCGCTCCCCGATTCCAGTGCTTCCTTAATCTCCTCCCGGTCCAGGTGGTTGTCCATGGAAGAAGTATCCACCACGCCCGTGTCGGCCGCGACGCTACCGTCCTTTCTGATGACCGTAAAACGGCTGCTGTTGTCATTCACCGTCTCCTCCAGCATCATCACCTCGCCCTGTAAATCCCCGCTATAGTCGAGAACGCTGTCGATGGCCCGCAGAGTGTAGGTCATGTCCTTTCTGGAGCTCTTTAAGAGCGCGCTGCTGGCTGCTATATAAAAGATGGCGCTGCTTAAGATCAGCGCCGCCAGGATTACCTGAATAAATTTTACAAATATGGCCTTCCGCATATCAGCCTTCCTCCGTCTTCACAAAGCGGTAACCCACACCGCGCACCGTGCGGATGCAGAAGCCGCCCTCCTCGCCCAGCTTCTGGCGGAGCGTTCGGATATGCATATCCAGCGTCCTCGTCTCTCCGTCGTAATCGTAGCCCCAGATGTGATTTAAGAGTTCATCCCGGGTGACCACCTTGCTTTGATTCTCCATAAGGTACAAAAGCAGTTCGAATTCTTTTAAAGTCAGCTCTACCTTTTTCCCGCTGCTTAAAACCTCTCTGGTCTTTTTATTCAGACTGATGCAGTATTTCTCTAAAACCTCTTCCTCTGTCTGGTTTCTCGCCCTGCGGCGGAGCAGACTCCTGATTCTGGCCGCCAGCTCCATGACGCCGAAGGGCTTGGTCATATAGTCATCAGCGCCGCCATCCAGTCCTGCCACCTTGTCAAATTCCCTGTCCTTGGCGGTCAGAATGATAATGGGCATGTCTGCCAGGGCATCATTTTTCCGGATTCTCTTTATCGCACTCAGGCCGTCCATCCCCGGAAGCATCAGGTCGAACACCGCCAGATCCGGCATGTCTGTCTCAATGCTTTTGAGGGCGTCTTCCGCCATCTCAAAGGCGGAGACACTATACCCGAAGCCCTCCAGGGCAATTCTGATTAAATCCCTGATATTGTCGTCGTCTTCTACCACATAGATTCTTTCCATACGCGCCTCCTACATCTCATCTCTCACAAATCCCGCTATGTTATGGGCGTGATCCGAAATACGTTCCAGGTTGCTCAATGCCTCCAAAAATACGATGCCGTTTTCCGGCGTACACTTATGGCTGGACAGACGCTCAATATGGCGTTCTCTCAGTTCTTCCTCCAGCATGTCCACGCTCTCCTCACTCTGCACCACGGCCCGTACCTCAGACATACCGGCGCCGCCTCTGGCGTTGATGGCGTGCTCCAGTGCGGAACGCACCGTCTTTATCATTTCCTTCATCTCGCCGGCCGCTTCCACGGAAAATACGATATTCTTGTCCGCCTTCTCCACTGCCAGCTCCGACAGGTTCTCACAGTGGTCGCTGACGCGTTCAAAGTTGCTGACCGTATAGAATAAATTCTTCACCAGCAGATGCTGTTCCTCATTCAGGGACTGATTGTTAATCTTGACCAGATAGGAGGTCAGAAGCTTCTCGTACTGGTTGATCTTTGCCTCCAGCTTCTCCACCTGCTCCGCTTCCGCCCTGCTGTTATCCAGTAAGGCCGCTGTCGCAATATCAAAATTCTCCAGCGCCGCTTTCCCCATGTTGATTACTTCCTGTGTCGCATTCTCAATGGCGAAGGACGGCGTCTCTAAAATTCTCTCGTCCAGGTGGCGCTCCATCTGGGAGCCTTCCGTCTCTTCCTTTCCCTTTTTGCTGCCTCTGATCATGAAGCTTGATGCCTTTACCAGAAGGCCCGCGAAGGGAAATAAGAGTATCGTATTGCTCACATTAAATACGGTATGGAAGATAGAGATTTCCACACTGCTGATCGTCGATGACGCAAACACCGGATTCAGTTTAAAGATGATATACATCACAATTCCGAAGATCACGGCCCCCACCGTATTAAAGAGAAGGTGGATTCCGGCCGCCTGCTTCGCCGTCTTATTGGCTCCGACGCTGGAGATCAGCGCCGTCACGCACGTGCCGATATTCTGTCCCAGCGTGATGAAGATGGCAGACTGCCAGTTCACGATTCCGTTTAACGCCAGTGTCTGCAGGATACCCACCGACGCGGAAGAACTCTGGATAATTCCGGTCACCGCCGCACCGGCAAGGATACCGAGAAACGGATTTCGTCCCAGAACCGCAAATGCCTGCGCAAATATAGGAGCGTCGCGGTACGGAGTGATGGAGGCCGACATAAAGGTCAGACCGATAAACAGCACGCCGAAGCCCACCAGAATTTCTCCCGTCTGCTTCTTCTTACTGTTCTTGCAAAACAGCGTCATGACCGCACCCACGCCCACCAGAGCTGGTGCGAAAAACTCCGGTTTCAGCATCTCGCCCCATTCGCTCATGGATACGATCCAGCTGGTTACCGTGGTTCCGATATTGGCGCCCATGATGATGCCGACCGCCTGGCCCAGGTTCATAATCCCGGCGTTTACGAAGCCGACGACCATGACCGTGGTGGCGGAACTGCTCTGGATAATGGCGGTAATACCCGCTCCGAGAATCACGCCCATCAGGCGGTTCTTCGTTAATGCTCCCAACAGCTGCTGCATCCTGTGTCCCGCAGATTTCTGCAGTCCATCCGCCATGGCATTCATGCCATAGAGAAACATTCCCAGACCCCCGATAAATTTAAACAGCATCTGTAAATCATTGATTGACATAGTCCCCTCCCGGTTTTCATGAAATAAATTGATTGATTATGTAAGCACTATATCAAATCTATGTAAAGTATGATGCACGGGAATGTAAAATCTATGTAAAATTTTGTCTTATTTTAAAATTTCCTTGTATACACGAAGCACATTCTTATAGAACACGCCCTCGATCTCCTCCTCCGTAAAGCCGGCCCTTCTCATGGCCTGCTCCAGCACCGGCAAGTCTTCCGGGGATTTTATCTCCAGTTCCCCTCCGATTCCGTCGAAATCCGATCCCAGCCCGATACACTGAATTCCGCCGATCTTCTTCATATGCTTCATATGTAAAATCATGTCATCGACACGGCTCACCACGTGTTCACCTCTCTGCCAGTCATGCAGAAAGTCCGCACAGTAATTGATGCCGGCCACTCCGCCGCGCTCCGAAAGCGTTTTAAGCATCTCATCGGTTAAGTTTCTTGGATTGGAGGCAACCTTCCTCGCGTTGGAGTGGCTCGCCACGAACGGTTTCTTCGTATACCGGAACACATCCATAATCCCCGCGTCAGACAGGTGGGACACATCCATAATCATCCCCAGCCGTTCCATCTCCCTGACAAATTCGATCCCCGTCTCCGTCAGTCCGTGTTCCGTGTCCGGTTCAAAATACGCCTCGTCCCCTTCAATCCGGATTATATTCGGCCAGCCCAGCTCATTCCGAAAGTTCCAGGTAAGCGTCATCATCCGCACTCCCAACCGGTAAAAGTTCCTCAAAAAAGAGATTTCTCCCTGGCAGACGCCGCCTTCCTCGATTGTCAGCAGCGCAGACATTTTCCCCAGTCTCCGGTTCTCCTCAATATCTTCAAACGTTTTCACAATCCCGATCCGGTCTCCATGCTCTTCCAGCTCCTGATAAAATAGGTCCACCAGCTTCATGCAGTGTTCAAACGGCTTCTCATACCTGTCCAGCGACGTAAACATCGCAAAATTCTGGAGACAGTAGTCCCCCTTCTCCATCCTCTCCAGGTCCACATGGCAGTCATTCTTCCATACTGAATGCTCCTTCCCCTCCTCCTTCCGGTAAAATAACTCCGAAATCGTATCACAGTGCATATCCACAACCTTCATATTGTTTAAACTCCTCTACGTCATCATTCTGAAAAAGGAGCAGCTCCAGGCGGGCTACTCCTTCTGTAACTATGCAAATAGTATCACCATTATTCCAATTTTGCAACCCTGCCCCTCAAAAACGCCCCTCTCTTTTCCCCCAGCGGAGCCAGTACACAGCCGGAAGCGCGGCGGGGAGGCGGAGGCATGGATATTTCAGTGTGCCGGCATCTGGATACGAGCAATAAGAAAGTCCGAGCCTGGCGAACGCGCCCGCATTTGGCGTGTCCGACAGGTTCGGACTTTCTTATTGTGAGTAGGAAGCAAGACGGACACGAAATATCCATGCCTCCGCCTCCCCGCCGCGATTCCGGCGTACCCTCACTCACTTCGAAGCGCATCAATCGGATTCAAATTCGCCGCCCGGTTTGCCGGCATATATCCGAACAGCAGCCCGATTCCCACAGACACGCTGAAGGACACTGCCACGGCGCTGGGCGTCGGAGTCGCGTTCATTCCCATGGCTGTGCCGATGACCGTAGTCGCCACGGATCCGATCACAATTCCGATCACGCCGCCGATGGAGCTGGTCACGGCCGCCTCGATGACAAACTGCTGCATGATCGTCCGTTTCTTCGCTCCCAGCGCCTTACGGATACCGATCTCCCTGGTCCGCTCGGTTACGGACACCAGCATAATATTCATAACTCCCACGCCAGCAACCAGCAGGGAAATTCCGGCGATGCCCCCGAGAAGCATGGACATCATGGCAATCATGGAATTCAGGGAATCCAGGAGCTCGCTCATCGCCGTGATCCGGTATAAATCCTCATCCTTAAAGATTTCCATGAGGAAATCATCGATCGCCGTCTTTGCCTCGTCCGTATGATTCATATCGGCCGTGGCAAACGTGTAGCTGCTGATATTGGCGTTTCTCGTCATCTTCGCGGCGCAGCTGTACGGCATCCAGACGAAATCATCGCTTCCGCCCGATTCCAGCTCATCGTCATCCTGTCTCGACACCACGCCGATAATCCGGAACGCATTTCCTCCGATCTTAATGGTCTGATCGAGGGCTTTATCCACGCCTCCGTATAGATCCCATGCCACATAATATCCCACCACACACACCTTTTGGCGCGACACAATATCGGAATACTGGATAAACCGGCCGGCCTCCAGCTCCATATCCTTCATCTCCAGGTATTCCTCGCTGACTCCGGACACCGTCGTCGAGGTAGATGACTCCGTCCCGTTTTTTACAGTCGTGGATACGGTCACATTCGGTGTCATCTGGGCAAATAAATCCCTGTTGTCCTCGTAAAATTCATACATCTCATCCACAGAGACCGATCGGGTGGAAAGATTCGTCACATTGACTGAAATCTGGTTCGTCCCCATGCTTGCGAAGCTCTCCGTCATGTAAGACATCTGACCGTTGACAAGGCTTACCAGAATGATAACGGAAGCCACGCCGATGATGATGCCCAGCATAGTTAAAAAGGACCGCATCTTATTGCCCATGATACTTTTCATTGCCATTTTAAAGGATTGCAGAATATTCATTTACGTCTCCATCAAAGTTGATCTTTCCGTCATGCACTCTCACCACGCGCCGCGCCTCCATTGCGATGGAGCTGTCATGGGTAATCATGACGATGGTATTGCCTTCGTCGTTTAACTGTTTTAAGAAATCCAGAACGCTGCGGCTCGTCTTCGAATCAAGGGCGCCTGTCGGCTCATCGGCCAGGATCAGGGACGGGTCTCCCGCCAGAGCCCTGGCAATAGACACCCTCTGCTGCTGCCCGCCGGAAAGCTGGTTCGGAAGGTTCCTCCATTTTTCCGCCAGGCCCACACGCTCCAGCGAAGCCATGGCCCGCATGCGGCGGGTTGTATTGCCGGCCCCCGCGTATAGAAGCGGCAGTTCCACATTTTCCAGGAGATTCAGCTTGGGAAGCAGATTGTACTGCTGGAATATGAAGCCAATCATTCGGTTCCTGATGTCCGCCAGCTGATTGTCCGTCATACTTCCCACGTCTTTTCCGCCCAGTAAGTATTCGCCGGAGCTTGGTACATCCAGAGCCCCGATAATATTCATCAGCGTCGATTTCCCGCTTCCCGATTTCCCTACGATCGCCACAAATTCACCGCGGTTAATCGTCAGGGAAATGCCGTCGTTGGCCCTCACCTCTTCGTCGCCCATCTCATAGATCTTATAGATATCCTTCAGTTCAATTAATGTTTCTTCCAAGTCTTTACCTCCAGCCATTACCTGGGACCGCCGCCGTTATTTCCGCCGCTTCTTCCGCCATTTCCACCGTTTCCGCCTGGGCCTCCGCCGCTGGGCATGCCGCCCATTTCGCCTGGGCCTCCGCCGCTGGGCATGCCGCCCATCATATTAAATGACGAACTAACTGTAGACTCGGCCACATAGACCACATCACCCTCGGACAGGCCTTCCGTGATCTCCACATAGTCGTCGCTGATCAAACCAGTCTTTACATCGACAGCCCGGAAGCCCGCCGGAACCGGTCCCTGCACCTCCGTTACCGTATCGTCCTTTACATAAACCTTGTTGCCGCGCATCAGTGCGTCGGCCGGCACGGCAAGCACATCCGACGCCTGGTCGAGGATGATGACGCCATCCACATTCATGCCCGGAAGCAGCTCATCCATACCGTCGTTTAAGGTTACGGTGACAGGATAGTTGGTCACGCCGTTGGAGTAGGAGCTTTGCAGGCTCACATTGGTCACCGTACCGGAGAACGTCTCTCCGCTCACCGCGTCTGCGGTAATCACTACGCTCTGTCCCACGGCCACTTCCTTTACATCCAGTTCATCGACCGACATCTCAAAGGTATAGCCGGACATATCGTATATCACGGCAAGCGTCGTGCTTCCGCTGGTGCTCTTCGCCACCTTGTCGCCCGCCTTTACATTTTTCGTGATCACCTGACCGGAGATCGGCGCTGTGATCGTGTAATTATCGTAATTATCCTGCGTGCTCTCCACCTTGTTCCTGGCGGATTCCAGCGTTTCCTCCGCTTTTTCCACGGAGTCCTTATATGTTCGGAGAAGCTTCTCCGCCGATTTCGATTCCATGGTGAAAACAGGGGTCCCCTTGCCCACGTAATCGCCCTCGTTGATCAGCAGCTTTCCCACCTCCACACTGGAGGAAATGTCAGCATTCATCACAGTCTCCAGCGTCGGCTCAAAGGAGCCCTCCGCGCTGCAGATAAAGTCTCCCACCGTCGCTGTCGCAGCCATATCGGTGGTTAAACCGCCTGGATTCGCCGCCTCGATGGTGACATACCGGACAATCCGGCCGCCTGTCAGCGTCACATCCATGTTGCTCACCGCGGTAACCGTTCCCGTCAGCTGCTCTCCCGTATCCGTCAGCGTAAGCGTTGCACCGCTGCCCGCTCCGATGAAAGCCGCTTCCCCAGACAAAAACGGCAGTTTGATCTTCATGACCTTGTCATCGTAAATGTCGGCGATTTTCGTATTGGAGCTCACTTTATCACCTTCTTTGATGTACAGAGTCTTAATGTAGCCCGCCTCTGTTGATTTATAGGTATTGCCGCTGTAATCGCTGAGCGCCGTGTTATAGTCATCCAGGGCGACCTCGTAATTTTCCTGCGCCCTCGTCAGAGAATTGTTGACGCTGGTCAGCTCCGATTCCATGGAGGATGTATCGATCTGGTACAGGATCTGCCCCGCCTCCACCTGATCTCCCTCTTCAAAATCGGCGGCAATCACCTCGCCCTCCACGAGAGAGGTAATATCGTATGTATTCTTCGGAGAGATCGTACCCGATGACGACAGCTCCGAGGTGATATCCCGCGTCTCCACTGTCGCGGTCCTGACCTCTTTCACGTTCGCGCTGGCCGCTTTCTCCGCCTTCATCCGAACCGCCGTGTAAACTCCCAAGATGACGACGAGCAGGAGAATCAGAATCAGAAGAAGCTTTTTCCCCTTCCTGCCGCCCTTTTTTCCATTCCTTGTCTTATTTCCAAAACTTATTTTCTTCATCTCAGGCTCTCCTGTCAGTCTTCAATATAATCAAGCACGGTACGCGTCTCATCGCCGTTGCTGTCCGTTGTCACGGAATAGACCAGAGTGACCGTATCTCCCACCCGCATATCGCCATATGTGGAAAATGCAAACTTCATCTCGGTGCTGTCCAGTTCATACGTATTGCCGTCATCCAGTATGATAGCATCCGGCGTCATCAAATCGGCCGAATTGTATATGACATTTGTGATTTCACCGAATACCGCGGAACGCCCGTTCTCATTTTCGCTTCCAACTGTATACAACCATACTGTTTTGGATACCGGATGGTAGTAAACCAGCACGCCGTTATCATTCTCCAGCGCCGCAGAGATGGCTTCGCTGCTGTTGGAGATCGGCGACCCATCGAGGTATACGCTGGCAGCGCTCAGCTTAAACGGCAGATAATCGGAAAGGCGGCTCTTGCTCCTTACGATCTTCGGTCCCTTCAGGCTGTTGTCCACCATGGTAAGCGGATTGATCTCCCCGTCGGAGGTCAGCTCACATCCCAGGCTCTTTCCGAACATGGTGCCCGCCTTCGTATCGGTCTTTAAAAGATTGTAGAATAAATTGATGCAGTCCTCCTTTATGAGGACCTCCTCCGGGCTCTTATTCATATTTTCATCGAGCTCCAGGAAATGGTATTTGGACTGCCTGGCCCCGGTCTGGTCTCCGGTAAAATCTGTATTTTCATATCCCAGCAGCGCCAGCATTCCCCTTACGGCCTCCTGAAGCGTCACATACTCATCCGGTTTAAAATTCCCTCCTAAGTATCCCGTCATCCACCCTTGTTCTGCCGCAATCCTAATGGACGCTGCATACGTATGGTCACGCGGTACATCGGCAAATACAGAGGTATTGCTCACACTGCTGACCGTACTCCTGTAGGAAGACGCATTCACCAGCATGCTGGCAAACTCCCCTCTCGTAATGGCAGAATCCATGTTGGTCACACTCATGATCCCCGATATTCCGATCACCTTTTTTCTCAAGTCAATATTTGTCGAAGCCTCCGCCGTTATGGGCATCACAGCCGTGGCCGTTATGACCACTGCCATGGAAGCGGCTATTCTTCTTCCATTCATCCGATTTGCTCCTCTCTGCACTCTGTCTGTTATTCATGTTCAGTTTATCAGGCTCCTATGTTCATTTTGTGTCAGCAACCTGAAATTAACCTGAAACTTCTTTTCACTCTTTTTCATTCGCCCCATTCTATCATGGATACCTGAAATTAACCTGAAAACCGGTTTCAGGCTATTTTCAGCTTCTCCTTCTATAATAATATGTAACAGTTCAGACGGCGCCGTCTGAACTGTTACAATAATATCTATAAAATGCGGATACAGGAAAAGGAATGGGATTGCCAAACGAGGAAACCCCTTTTATAATATTGATAAGGATATGGACCGGCCGTTCGGCCATACCGGAAAAGGAAGGAAATGATTCATGAATATACTGATCGTAGAAGATGAAGTGAGGCTGGCCGACGCGCTGGGACAAATTATGGAGGAACAGCATTACCACACGGACATCGTTTATACCGGTACAGATGGTCTCTACTGCGGCCTGTCGGGCGAATACGATGTCATCATCCTTGATGTGATGCTTCCCGGGGAAAATGGATTCGATGTGGTAAAGAAGCTTCGAAAGGCCCATGTCCAGACGCCAGTTCTGATGCTGACCGCCCGGGACGACATAAGCGACAAGGTGACCGGTTTGGACCGCGGCGCCGACGACTATATGACGAAGCCGTTTATCCCCGAAGAGCTGCTGGCACGGATACGCGCCCTCTCCCGCAGACAGGGCGAGGTGGTCGTGGAAGAACTTCATTTTGGAGATCTGACCCTGAATCTTTCAACCAACGACCTGGTGCGCGGAAGAAAGTCCATCCATCTGGGATATAAGGAATTTGAGGTACTGAAACTGCTCATGAACAATGCGGGAAAAATCATCTCCAAGGATATGCTGATTTCCAGGGTATGGGGAAATGATTCCGACGCGGAGGACAATAACGTGGAAGCCTACATTTCCTTTCTAAGGAAAAAGATTACATTCTTAAGTTCCAGGGTTGAAATTGTAACCGTCCGGAAAGTAGGCTACCGTCTGGAGGAACCGTCATGCTGAATAAGCTTCGCGGAAAATTTATTATCATCAACATGTCCCTGGTCATCACGATTCTCATCATCGTGCTGGGAAATTTTTATCATGCCAATCTCTGGCGGCTGGAACGCCAGACTGAGATGGCCCTGATACAGGCCCAGGATTCGGCCCGCTTAAGTGGAAAACCGAACAAAGTGGAACCGGGACGCCGGACCGACGATACGCCGCCGCCCTTCGTTCCTACCGCAGTCATAACCCTTTCAAAGGCTGGGCAGGCGGTGACGGACGTAACCACAAACAATCTCTCCGTATCCGATGACATGGCGGCCACTCTGGCAGACCTTGTCATGGAAAACGGCGATCCGCGAGGCGTCTTAAAAGACTACTCCCTTCGCTATAACCGCTTCGAGACGCCGGACAGCATCACCATCGCGTTCGCTGACCAGAGCTTTGAGCTGAACAACATCCGAGCGCTGCGCCTTAACTGCCTCCTGCTGTTTTTCATCGCCGCTATCCTGTTTCTTCTGCTCAGCATCTTCCTGTCCCGCTGGGCCTTAAAGCCTGTGGAGCAGGCATGGAAACAGCAGAACCAGTTTATCGCCGATGCGTCCCACGAACTGAAAACGCCTCTCACGGTCATCCTGGCCAATTTACAGATTCTGCTCTCCCATCAGGACTCACCCATTAAGAGCCAGATCAAATGGGTTGACAACACGAAGGAGGAGGCATCCCGTATGAAGCAGCTGGTGGAAGAGCTCCTCTTTCTGGCGCGCTCCGATGCGGGCACGGTGGAAGTCACCCACACGGCGAATACCGAGTTCGATTACAGTGACAGCGTGCTGAACTGTGTTCTGCTCTTTGAATCGGTAGCTTTCGAGAACAAGGTCACCTTAAACAACGACATCGTTCCCGGCATCCACATCTGCGGCAGCGAGCCTCAGATCAAACAGATGGTCACAATCCTTCTGGACAATGCCTGTAAATACGCCGGTCTCCACGGAACGGTCTCCGTCTCCTTAAAGTCCTCCCCCCATCACGCGGTGCTGACCGTCAATAATACGGGAGAGCTTATCCCTCCGTCCGATCAGAAGCATATCTTCGAACGGTTTTACCGCACGGACAAATCGCGGGTGAGAAAAGAAGGCGGATATGGCCTGGGACTTTCCATAGCCAGGACGATCGTAGAGCAACATAAGGGGAAAATTACCGTATCCAGCAGCCTGGGGGAAGGAACGACGTTTACGGTTATGTTTCCGGTTCCTTAATGGAGGGACGAATAAGCCCGGGACAGTTCTTGATATCAAGAGCTGCCCCGGGCTGTTTGTTGTTGTAACTTATTTTTTCATCTCCATCGCGTGAACCATATTCACGACAAATTCATGGCTCGGCACTGAAACGCCGCACCGCCCTGCCGCAGTCACCACGGAACCGCTGATGGTATTCACCTCGGTCCTTCTGCCATCGCGCAGGTCCGCACGGATCGAAGTGCATCCCGCCGGATTCCCGATGGAGGTCTGACGTACCCGCTCCGTTACAGCTTCCTCATCGAAGGAAAGGCCAAGCGCACCGGCGACCGCAATCGCCTCATGAATCAGCGCCTTCGTCAAATTCCATGCGTATTCATTCTCCGCAATAAATCCCATATCCACTAAAAGGATGCCGGTTACTGCGCTTAAGGAAACGTTGGTAAACAGCTTGTCCCAGATGAGATACTGAATATTCTCATGGATTTTCACCTGAAATCCGCAGCTGTCAAACGCCTCTTTCAGCTGCGGCAGGAATTCTTCCCGATCCTCCGTCAGCATCCCTACATTCGTATTACCGACTCCGCCTCTTCTCACATGCCCTGGCGCCAGTACCGCGCCGTTGTCCTCCGTCGTACCGATGATTACACGGTCTTCGGGGACAAATTCCTTTAAAATGTCCTCGTGGCCTGCGCCGTTCTGCAGCGTCAGAAGGCGTGTTTTCTCCCCAATCACGCCCTGATTCCCCGCCAGCGCGGCCCTGGAATAAATAGACTTCACGAACAGAATGACCAGGTCCATCTCCCCCAGCCCTTCCGTGTCGGTTACCGCCGTCGGATAGTACGTATTCGTCTCGCCATCCTCGTCGATCTTCAGTCCTTCCCGGTTGATCTGCGTTACAATATCCGGATTCGTGTCTACCAGATATACATGATGCTTCCTTGATAAATGGCCGCCGTAGACGGAGCCCATGGCTCCGGCGCCAATGACTGTTATTTTCATTTGGACCTCCTGCCTTTCTGACTTTTTAGTTTGAAAAGTCTGCCAGCCCCTCGATTGCATATGCACGGATCGGACAGGAGTCCAGGCCGAGGATTGGAAGGGGGGCGTAGCTCATGAAGAACACATCCTGCTCCAGCTTTTCGAGGTTTTTCAGGACCTCAAGGAAAACGATATTCTCTGCCATCAGTATATCATGAAATGGCTTGACATCCTCATTGCAGTTTTCAATCGAGACGCCGTCTCCAAAGCCTACACACTTCACCTTATGATCCCGGAACCACTCAGCGCTTTCTTTTCCTACCAGAAGCCGCTTGTCCGCCTCCGTGTTGGTCGCCGGGGTAAACGGAGGAATCTTGTAAGAGGAATCAATGATCACAATATCCCCCTCCTTAAGCTTTCCTTCCGTAGCCTTGTCAAGATCCGCAGCCGTAATGTGGGTTCCCGGCGCAACCTCCTCCTTGAAATCCACATACAAAGCCCTGCCCATAAATGTGGTCAGAGGCAGCTCCGCCACGCTCGGCCAGTTGTCATCATGATGGTAAGGGCACTCACAGTGTGTCCCCAGATGGCTGGTAAGATCCATAATCGTATGGAAATCCGGAATCGGTCCCCCGGTATTGAACCGATACATGTGGCATCTCCGGCTCTCCGTCTTCGGATCCAGCTCCTTCGTTAAATCCACCACTCTCAAATTCCCCATCTTATAAACGCACATCCTGTCTTCCTCCTCTATTTTAATATAATAAATAACTCCCGTTGCCTCTTACATCCAGTATACCGCTATACCGGTATACTGTCAACACTGACAAAACAAAATCTTATAATTTCATCGATTATTTTAATCCATAAAGCGCCCTTTAAAAGAGTGATTGACCAAAAACAACTTCTATATTAGAATAATGGTATGTCAAACAAACAGGAGATGCATCACATTGAAAGAAAAAAGCTTTTTACAATCCAAGGCATACGATTACATAAAAGAACAGATTTTGGAAGGAAAGCTGGTGCCGGACACCCTCTACTCTGAGGCGCGCCTGTCCAAAGAGCTGGACATTTCCAGAACCCCCATCAGGGAAGCGTTACAGTGTTTAAGCCAGGATGGATATATTACTATCGTTCCCAGTAAGGGGTTTATGCTCCGCCACCTGACGGATAAGGACATGCAGGAAACCATCGAAGTCCGCTGTGCCATTGAAGGCTTCTGCACCCATATCATAGCCGGACAGATCTCCACCGAAAAGGGGAAACGGCTGCTGGAGGAGCTGGGACAGATACTTGAGCAGATGCAGAAGGCAAAAGATTTCGATGATAACCTGCAGACCTTTATTGACAGCGACCACGCCTTTCATCTGGCCATCGTCGGTTATGCCGAGAATGATGAGTTTAATCAGCTGTTCCAGCGCCTGCTGTATTTGATCCACTTAACGTCGGCCACCGCGCTCTCGGTTACAGGCCGTGTCGATGGAACTCTGGAGGAACACGAGCTCTACTACCGCGCCCTCAGAGAGGGCAATGGAAACGATGCCTATCAGATCATGATCCGCCATCTGACCATGCCGCTGAAGCTTCACGATCATCCAGACGGTCAATAACCGCTCATATCCTGTGAAAATATCCTGTGAAAGTAAGAATTGATATAAAATAAGAAGCTGACGCCCTCCGGTATTACCGGATCTAAGGCATCAGCTTCTTATTTTCATAGAATAAACTTCCTCTGATTCGCTTTACTATTTACTGACAGTAATTCCCTCTGATTCAATCTTCAGCCGGATCTTCAGCATCCGTTCATCCGTCTGTGCGATTACCTCTGCACACTCCCGCAGTTCTGCGCTGATTTCCTCCGAGCTGTCACCGACCTCTTTCTTATATTTCAGTTGATGATCCAGGCTTGCCCAGAAATCCATGGCGATGGTTCTGATCTGAACCTCCACCCGCATCCACTTCTTCCGGTCGGAAAAGAAGACGGGAATCTCCACGATCATGTGGTAGCTCCGGTATCCATTCTCCTTCGGATGGCGGATATAATCCTTGATGGCGATGATATGCACGTCATCCTGACGGGTCAGCATGTCGGCTACGGCGTAGATGTCATCTAAAAAAGAACAGATGACACGGATTCCCGCCACATCGTCGAGATTCTCCATCATGGATTCCATCGTTACGGGAAGACCTCTACGCTGCAGTTTCTCCACAATGCTCAGGGGCTTCTTCACTCTGGATTTCACCATCTCGATGGGATTCCTGGAATTGCGTACGGACAGTTCGTCGTTTAAGACCTCCAGCTTCGTCTTAATCTCCCTGATCGCACAGGTGTACATCATCATCGCTTCCTGAAACTGGTACGCCTGCTTTAGGAGCGGGTCCGGGACCTGTACCAGATTCGGCACATTAACGATGGACTGGTGCAGTTCGCTGTTGGGGTTCATATTTATATTCATATTTCTACCTCGCTGTCCTATCCTTAAGCTGTCACGAAACGCATATTATATGGACTCCACGGCTTTAACCGCCTCGTCCAGCCACGGTGCTTCCAAATACTCCACAGCGCCTTCATCAACAGCTTTGGCAATCTTGGGTTCAATCGGGATCTTGGCGAGAACAGGGATTTCATTCTCCTTCGCTACTTCGTCGATCCGGCTCTCTCCAAATACGGAAATCTTCTTTCCGCAGTCCGGACATGATAAGTAGCTCATATTCTCCACCAGACCAAGAATCGGAATGTTCATCTTTTTCGCCATGTTTACAGCCTTTGTCACGATCATGGATACGAGCTCCTGAGGCGATGTGACAATGATGATGCCGTCTACCGGCAGAGACTGGAATACCGTCAGCGGAACATCGCCTGTTCCCGGAGGCATATCCACGAACATATAGTCGATATCTTCCCACAGGGCCTCCTGCCAGAACTGCTTAACAGCTCCGGCGATCACAGGTCCTCTCCAGATTACAGGATCGGTCTCATGATCAAGAATTAAGTTGGCCGACATCACTTCGATGCCCATGGAAGTGGTCGCCGGGATCATGAGTCCCGTCGGTGTCATGCCGACGCCGTCGTCTCCCAGGCCAAATGCCTTGGGAATCGAAGGTCCGGTAATATCCGCATCAAGAATTGCCGTCTTATAATTTTTTGCGTTCATGCGGACCGCCATCATGGTGGTGACCAGCGATTTACCAACGCCGCCCTTTCCGCTTACCACACCGATTACCTTCTTAACCGTACTTGCAGGGTTTAACGGCTCCAGAAAGCTGGTCTGCTCCGTCTGTCTGCTGCTGCAGCTCTCCCCACAGGTATTGCAATTATGAGTACAGTTTGTTTCACTCATGTTTCATTCCTCCTGATGATTATTCTCTAATATATAGAAGACAGCCTTTAGAAGGCCATCCGTTTCTATCGAATCCGTAATATAATCCGCCACGGCTTTCACCACAGCCTTTCCATTGCCCATGGCGATGCCTAGACCGGCCATCTCCACCATGGAAACGTCGTTTGCTCCGTCGCCGACCGCCGCAATCTCCTCCAGCGACAGGCCGAAATGGGCTGCCATCTTCTCGATTCCGATGCATTTGCTTCCGCCCCGCGGAATCACATCCACGGCGTATTCATCATGCCACCGGATGATCTCACATCCGGGAACCGCGCGCCGGATCTCCTCCTCCCGCGTCCTGCCAATATAGGGCACGATCTGGTAGATCGGATGCTCTGACGCACGCCTCACATCCATAACGGGCGGAATTCTTGTCCCGATTCCCGCCTGGGCCTTCTCCACGATGTCGTCCACCATGTTGATATACATGCGGTCATCCTCCATGAAAAGGCAGGGAAACGGATCTTTCCCGATAAGCGTCAACATGGCATCGACTTCCGCGCCGTCAATGGGATCATCGTATACAACGTGGCCGCCGCAGTAACAGTACTGCCCGTTTAACGTAACGAATCCGTCAAATTCCATGTCCTCCAGGAGATTCTCCTCCTCGATCTCAAGCTTATGGCGCCCGGTAGCGATGAACAGCAGGATTCCTGCCTCCTTCGCCTTCCGCAGCGCCTCTTTTGTGCTTTCCGGAACCCTCTTCGTCTCGAAATCACGCAGCGTCCCGTCTATATCAAAAAATATGGCTCTGATCTGCCTTTTGCTCATTCTCATCTCTTCCTTTACAAGTTGCCATCGTCTGCGATTCGTAGTATAATGCAGACACTTAAGATTATAGTATGAAAGAAGGGTTCTGTCTATGGATTTTACACAGGCAAAAAAAATATTTGCTGGATATTTAAAGCAGTATGACACGAAAAACGAGAAAATCCGGCTGAAAATCGTACACACCTACGGCGTAACCGACGCCGCCCGGCTGATCTCCAAAGGCCTTGGCCTCTCCGATGAGGACACCGACCTGGCCCTGCACATTGCGCTTCTCCACGACATCGGCCGCTTCGAACAGCTGAAAAGATACGACAGCTTCGACGATTCCATCGTTCCTCACGCGGAGTTAAGCCTCTCGATTCTGTTCGGGGACCATCTGATCCGCAGCTTCATTCCGGAACGCGCCTACGATTCCATCATCTATACGGCCATTAAGAATCATGGGTTCTACCAGATGGACAACTCCCTCACCGGAAAGGAACGCCTCCATTCCATGCTCATCCGGGATGCCGATAAACTCGATAATTTCCGGGTAAAGGAGCAGGACTCCATCCACGCGATGCTGGATGTCGAAGCCGAAGAGCTGGGCGCGGAGGCCATCTCCGACCATATCCTCACGTCCTTCTTAAACCGCTGTCCCATCAAAAACGCCGACCGTGTGACGCACATGGATATGTGGATCTCCTACCTCGGCTATATCTATGACTTAAACTTTCCGGAAAGCCGCCGTATTGTGGCCGGTCGCGGTACCATCGATAAGCTCATCGACCGGGTCCCATACAGCAACGAGGCCACCCGGCGGAAGATGGAGCTCATCCGTCAGGCGGCCTGGAACTTTTTATCAGAATCCACTGCCGGGAGCAGCCGTTAAAATTACGCAAAATTCGTACGGACCGCCTTTAAAATCCCAAGCAGGTTTAATGCCTTCAAAACACTGTAAAAGATCATGGAATCAATGGGCCACATAATCAGGTTCTTGATCACTCTGGCCGGCAGGATCACCATAAAGCCCTTGCCGTACAGGACGGACAGACACAGGGTGTTTAAGATCACGTTGCAGATCAGCATGACTACAAACTTGGCTAACAGCACCCTCCAGAAGGTGATGGGCTTCTTATAGTAGAAGCAGCCATAGAGCACGCCCGCCAGTACGACGACAGCCGTAAGCCCCGGGAAAAATGGTCCGGCAGGCTTCAGCAGATACTTGAGCACATCCAGACCTCCGGCGAAGATTCCGCCTACCACAGGTCCGAATAAATAGGCGCATACGCCGTTTGGAATGCCGGAAAAGCCGATTCGGATGGTACTGCCAACATTGATGGAAAACATGCCCAGAATAATGGCGATGGCCGCGAGCATAGCCGCGGTGGTGATGGTCCTTACAGATTTCAGTTCTTTGTAAGAATCGGTGAACAAAGTGACGAATTTTTTCATAAAAAATACCTCCTTTGCAGACCTCTTACTACAACCGGAGATAATAAACGTATCATCTTCTGATGCAGCGGGATGCGATTCGTGTACCGCAAGAGAAATCTTTTCGTCCGGCTGACAACTCCCTGTTCAACCAGCACTTAACGCACACAAACCTACTCTGCTAATATTGATTTGTAATTTGTAACGAACTCAGTATATCACAGAATACGGAAAATGCAAATATTTTTTCATTCGGCATCTCCATTCTTTTCTTTCTTTTGTCTTACCAGCCATTCCACGCCCTTATGGACTGCCAGCGCGATCACGACTCCCAGCACGAGTCCGGTCAGAACATCCGACGGAAAATGAACGAAGAGATACAGCCTGGAAAATGCAATGAGCGCCGCCAGAACGAGCGCCGCCGCTCCCCAGCGCCGGTTATAGAGAAAGATGCTCACAGCCGCCTCGAAGGAGGCCATGGTATGGCCGGAAGGGAAGGAAAAATCCCCCGGATTTTCGATCAGCAGCTGTACGGCAGGATCGATCCAGCACGGCCGGTCTCTCGCCACTAAATTCTTTAAGAGAATATTGCCGATCAGTAAACCGCCTGCCAGGGATAAAAGAACGCAGAATCCCATCCTCCTCGTCTTTTTAAAACAGAACAGCACAAGTCCCGTGAGAATCCAGAAAATTCCGCTGTCCCCCAGATGGGTAATATTTTTCATCACCACATCCAGCCATGGCGTATGGATGGACTGCAGAAAATAAAGAATTCCAAACTCCGCTTCTATCATGATTTATAAGCTCCTTCCGGTATGAATCTGTTTTTTTCGGTGTAATGGGTATTATAACAGTTGAAAAAATATTTGACAAGCGGCTTATTTGAGTTTAGGATAAACCGTAGTTAAACGAATGATACATAAAGGGAGGCAAAAGACATGAAATTCATCAAACAATTCAGTATCATCCTGATAATTTCCCTGATTGGGGAAGCGCTTCACTACTTTATTCCTCTGCCAGTTCCAGCCAGCATCTACGGGCTGCTTATTATGCTCGCGGGGCTTCAGACGAAGCTGATACCTCTGGACAGCGTCCAGGAAGCCAGTTACTTCTTAATCGACATTATGCCGCTGATGTTCATACCTGCTGCGGTGGGACTTCTCGATTCCTGGGGACTGCTCCGGCCGATCCTCATCCCTTTTCTGGTCATCACCATGGTCTCCACAGTGGTGGTTATGGTCGTCTCTGGGAAAATTACACAGTTTTTTATAAGATCTGACAAAAAGAAGAAGGTACCGGAACATGAATGAGATGATAAAAGAGTTTTTGTTTTTTGGAGCAGCCGTAAGCATCATGGGATATGAACTGGGCCTCTTTCTCAAGGCGAAGTTCAGACTTCCGATTTTCAATCCACTGTTGATATCCATTATCGCAGTCATGATATTTTTATCCGTTTTCCACATTGACTATGAAAGCTATAATGTAAGCGCCAGATACTTAAGCTATCTGCTGACTCCGGCCACCGTCTGTCTGGCCGTCCCGCTCTATCAGCAGCTAAGCCTGCTGAAAAAGCACGCCAGGGCTATTCTGGCGGGAACCGTGACTGGTGTTCTGACCACGATGGCGACTGTTTTGGTACTTGCGCTTCTCTTTAAGCTGACTCACGAACAGTATGTCACCTTTCTTCCAAAGTCCATAACCACCGCAATCGGCATGGGCATATCGGAGGAGATGGGCGGCATTGTCACAATCACCGTGGCCTGCATTATCATCACGGGAATCATCGGCAACATCATCGCGGAGACCGTCTGCCGTCTTTTCCACATCACAGAACCGGTCGCAAAGGGTATTGCCATCGGTTCTGCCTCCCACGCCATCGGCACCACAAAAGCCATGGAAATGGGCGAAATCGAAGGAGCCATGAGCAGCCTCGCCATCGCCGTGTCCGGGCTTTGCACGGTGTTGTTCGCATCGGTATTTGCGAATTTTATTTAACCACTATTTCTGAGTTTAAAAAAGAGTCAAAAATGGGTACAGTGGAAAGTTCCACTGTACCCATTTATCTGCACCGCTGCTAAATACCCGCGTTACTGCCAGATACCTGCATCACTGCTGAACCCAGACTCCATTATAATCCACATATCTGCCATCCGGAGTCCAACGTCCCGCGTACATCACGCCACTTCCGTCCAGATAGTACCACGCTCCGTTAATATACTGCCAGCCCGTCATCATGGCTCCGCTTCCATCCAGATAATACCAGTCGCCGTTGATTCTCTGCCATCCGACCTGCATCACTCCGCTGGAATTCATGTAGTACCAGCGTCCGTTCACATACTGCCAGTCCGTCGTTCTCACGCCGCTTCCGTCCAGGTAGTACCACGCCCCGTCGATCTGCTGCCATCCGGTGCGCATCTTGCCGTCAGGTCCCAGATAGTAGTTATTGCCGTCGATCCGTCTCCAGCCTGTCGTCATATATCCTTCGCCGTCGAAATAATACCATGCGTTGTCTATCAGCTTCCAGCAGCTTCTCGGATATCCGCCGCCAGAATATGCGTACCACCAGCCTCTGGCGTTCTGCTGCCATGCTCCGCTGCCGCCGTAGTACCAGACCTCATCCTCGTCAATGTAGTAATCCTCAGAATAGTCGGACCACTCACCTGCTCTGGAATTATAGCTTGCAATGGCACGGACACGGAAGGTATAGGAACCCTCACGGTCCATATTGTTCGCGAAATTATAGCTGCTGTCTGTTGTCTTGACGGTCACTACCGATTTCTCGTCGCGGTAAAGACGGACCTCGTATTCCTTCGAGCCTTCCAGCGGATCCCAGTAAGCCACGTTTCCGCCCCACTCCAGGTTCTGAACACTGCTTAAGGTTCCGCCTATTCTCTTTAAATATACCTCCAGTTCCATCTGTGTCCCGTCGTCATAGATTCTGGCCTTCTTATAGACTGCGCTGCATCCGTTTAGCGTAAATCTGCTCTTCGATGTGGAGCTGAAACGGTATCCGCTCTTCGCCGTCAGTTCTACATGAACCAGCGGCCGGTCGCCGACTACCCAGACGTCGCCTTCGTTTGAATACTCCGCGTACTCAACAGAAAATGGCTGTCCATCCGGCGCCTTCACGTGAATTCGGCCGATCTCATTGCCTGACTTCGGTTCCTCTCCCGAGTACGAGAAGTCCAGCTTCACCGAATCAATCTTCGTATCTGCGGCCCATGCCGGCATGGCCAGCGCCATGATCAGGACCAGTGTCATAATAAACCCTAACCGCTTTCCTTTCATATCAAATCCTCCTCATAAAAATGCACCAGTTATTTTCTATCTTCATTATAGTAAAACAACCAATATCTTTCAATTTCTTTATCATTACGATATATTACATTTTTATGACAGACTTTTCCAGTTATTTTTTTTAATATGTAACCATTTTGTTATTTTATGACTTTTCAGCGGTTTTTTTGTAACTTTAATCTGATTTTTCAGTTTCTAGTCTCTGTCCCAGTCCTCATTAACCGGACAACCCTTCCGGTAAGACAACCGGTCTTCCTCTGTTATCTCCCGCACCACTCTGCACGGCGTCCCGAAGGCCACCGAATGGGATGGAATATCGTGGGTTACCACACTGCCGGCTCCGATCACCACATCGTTTCCGATCGTCACGCCCGGCAGAATAATTGTATTCGATCCGACCCATACATCGTCCCCAATATGGATAGGCAGGGAAAACTGAGCACCCTTGCGGCGGTACTCTCCCCAGACAGGATGTCCCGTGACCGTAAGCGTCACATTCGGTCCAAACATCACGTAGTTGCCGATAAATACTTCACAGTCATCGACGACACACATATTAAAATTGGAATAAAAGTGGTGACCGATATGCGTATTGCATCCGTATGAAAAAAAGGCGGGGGATTCAATCCAGATTTCCTCTCCCGCTTCCGCCAGGAGTTCGTCTAAAATCCTCCGTTTTTCCTTTACATTCGACGGTCTTGTCTGATTATAATCATAGACCAGTTCCTTACAATGCACGCGCTGGTATTCAATTTTCTTCTCATATGCCTTATTCTCTTCCATCTCGTGGCCGAATTCGCAGTATAAGCGGCCGTTCTTCATCTTGCCTTCCAATGACATATTTCTGTACCTCCGGTTGCTTTTTTCTTTTATTCTATCACAGTCCATTATGGTTGTAAAACGTAAAACAGTATCATTTCCAGTTTCCTTTCCCCGGGCTTTCTGCTATACTAATGGATAAAACGGACGGCAGACAGTCCGAAACAGGAAAGGAAATTGTAAAACGATATGATACTTAATGGTGCCCTGATCAATGGAGCCGCGGTGCTCGCCGGCGGACTCGCCGGAAGTGCGTTAAAGAAAGGAATCCCGGAGCGGCTCGACCGCACGCTGACCCAGGGCCTGGGCCTCTGCGTCGTATTCGTGGGAATAAGCGGCGCGTTAAAGGGGGAACAGGTCATCATTGCCATTCTCTCCATGGTGATCGGAACGCTGTTTGGAGAACTCATCAACATCGACCGCCAGCTGACCCGGGCCGGATACTGTCTTCAGTCCAGACTCATCCGCGGTTCCTCGGACAGCACCTTTGCGGAGAGCTTTGTCAGCTGTACGATCTTCGTCTGCGTGGGAGCCATGGCGATCGTCGGCTCCCTCCAGAGCGGACTGTCCGGCAATCATGAGATTCTCTATGCCAAGTCCTTAATCGATTTCGTGTCCACCATGGTTATGGCTGCCGCCCTGGGGCCCGGAGCCGCTCTGGCCTCCGTCCCGGTATTTCTCTACGAGGCGGCGCTGACGCTGTCCGCCGGCGCCGTATCCGCGCTCTTAACAACTCCTGTCGTCAATGAAATGACGTGCGTTGGCTCCCTGATCATAATGGCCATCGGCTTCAATATGCTTAAAATAACCGACATCAAGGTTGCCAACTTCCTGCTGGCGCCGTTTCTTCCGGTTCTGCTCTGCCATTTCTTTTAATCTCACCCCATGACCAGCGAAAGCAGCCGGTCCAGGCCGCAGACCTTCTCCTCACGGAACAGGGTCTCCAGGCGTTCCAGGTTCAGATCAGAGTGTTCCACCTCTCTTGAATAGCGGCGTGCGGCCTCAAAAAACACGTTCTTATTCAGTACGCCGCCCTGCTCTTTCCACAGGGCCTGTGCCGTTTCACGGATCAGGAGCGTACTCACCACGGCCAGCTTCATCTTCTCATAGGGGCGTTCATCGTATTCCGCACCACAGAACCAGGTAAACACAAAGTAGACCATCAGCTGCTCAGACCACCGCTCCCATGTCTCACGCCGCTTCTCCGATACCTCTAAGAATTCATAAAATTCCTGTCTCTGCGTCTCATACGCACTTTCCCCTGCTCCGTACAGAACCTTCCTGATCCGCCCGATATAATCCGGCCAGCCGGCATTTAACACTTCCAGCTCGTCAAAGAAGCCGAACAGTTCTTTCATCCCGTCAAAACGGCTCTCTCCGTCAATCTGATACGCCAAAAGCCTGGAGGCCAGCTTCCCGACAGCCCCCTTCCTTCCGTAACGCTCCAGCAGGGAATCCGTCTCATACAGACGGTCATTCACGATTCTGCGCTGTAAGTCATGAGCCAGCCCCAGCACGATTCCCGTGCGCAGGTTCCAGTCAAGCTCCCGGTTCTGCAGCGTGGAAATGATGAAATCTCTGCAGTCCATGAGCTTCGTATAAAGAAAGAAATCAAAATAAGGGTAAGTCTCCTCCTTCTCCGTCTCTTTGCTCAGGAACCGCACCGGCTCCTCGCAGTCCAGAATCAGCTTTGCAGCCTCCGGGCACGACAGCGACAGAGATATCTCCCTCACCCCCTCAAACTCTTCGATATGCCTGGGATACGCCCGGCACGTCCGGCAGAGCATGGAAGGCCCCGCCTCCGAATAGATGTCGCAGAGATTATTTTCATCTAAAAATGCACAGCGCCCGTCATACTGGCGGAACGCAGAATTCTCCCAGTCAATGGAATTCTTCAGCCGGCTGCCGAAGGGATCTCTTCTTTTCCTGTATTTTTTTAACGATGCGTCATCGATCATAATCTGCCAGCCGGCGCAGCACGTATCCGGACATTCGCCCGCCACACACTGAAACCGGCTGTAATAATGTGGTACTGTTATCTTCATTTCTCTTATCTCCTGTCACCTGATCATTCGGAAACCCTGCCAGGTGCTCATAGTATAACTCATGAAAGGCTTTTTGTCACGGCCAGAATCATGAACAGGACGCCGCTGATCCAGGAGAGGTCGCATTTGCAGCGGGAAGCCAGCTTTCTTCCTAAAAAAAGGCCCGCATACATCATCACGATTCCCATGATGAGCGCCGTCCCCATCGTCAGTCCCACCGGTATTTCCAGAAATGCGGAGAGTGCCCCCGCGATCAGGCTGTCGATCGACATGGCGAAGGACAGAAACAGAACCTCCTTCCATGACAGCGACTGGGAATGGTCCCAGTCTGCCGCCATGGGATCTCCGTAGATATTGACAATGATACGAAGGCCGGAGAAAGAAAATGTAATTCCCTTATGCAGGCTTACATGCCTGTTAATGTATTTCTTAATGGTATAATCGAGAAGCTTTACCACGCCGAGAAGGAAAAGGCTGATAAAACACACCATCCGGGTCATGCTCTCCGGAACCAGACCGTCCAGTACACTTCCCGCCGCCAGCGCAATCCCCAGACAACCGCTGCAGATTGCATTCATGACAACGATTTTTTCCCATGTAATATGCACTTTATTTGCGCCATAGGCCATGCTGGCCACAAAGGTGTCCATGCAGAGGGCCAGGACTAAAACCAGGATATGAAACATAGTCATCTGTCTTTGCTTTTTCTAGTAATATATTCCGCTTAACCGGTTTTGGAAACCCTTCCTGCGTTTCTCTCCTTCCAAAAGCCATAGATTACGTAAATAAGTGTATAACAGGCCATAAATCCGGACACCAGCGGGGCGATGGTTCCGATGCGGAACAGATTATCCGGCCAGCGGCTGTAGACCAGCCAGATCAGAGGCATACGCAGAGCCAGGGCTCCGAAGCAGCAGCTGATCATGGTGAAAATGGTCTTCGACCTGCCATTTAAATAGCCGTTTAAACAGAACACGAAGCTGACTGCCAGATAGTCATAGCTGCACGATGTGAAAAACGGAATCCCCGCCGCTATGATATCCTGGTTATCTGAGAAAATCCCGATCATGGTCTGCGGAGACACCTGGGCCCACAGCCAGAACACTGCGGAAGCCGCCACGGCAAAGGCAAGCCCTGCCGCAAGGGAACGCTTTGCCCGCTCCGGCTTACCCGCCCCGTAATTCTGAGCGGTGATGGCCGCCAGCGCGTTGGCGATGGAGGTGGCCGGCAGCATGGCAAACACATCATACTTGCTTGCCACGCCCACGGCCGCCGCCGCATAGACGCCCAGCCGGTTCGTCACACTGGTCAGATAGAGGAAGGAGAGCCGCACCATGCATTCCTGCAGGGAAATGGGAATCCCCACCTTTGCCAGCTCCAGCGCCTTATCCCGGTCGATTTTTAAATTGGCAAACCGGAAGGTAAAGATAAACTGATTCCGGTTTAAGTACCAGATCGCACAGATCATGCTGACCGCCTGGGATCCGATGGTGGCAATGGCGACTCCCGCCACCCCCATGCCGAGGAGGCCCGTGAGCACCACGTCGCCCACGATGTTTAACACGCAGGCCAGGGCGATAAACATCATGGGCCGTTTGGAGTCCCCGTATCCCCGCAGGATCGCGCTGATGGCGTTATAGCCGCAGATAAAGAGGATTCCGCAGCTGCATATGATCACATACAGCTTTGCCAGTTCAAACGACTCCTCAGGCGTTTTCAACAGCCTTAAAATAGCCGGAGTAAAAAAGAGCATCAGAACCGTCAGTACGACCGCAGCCACCCCGAATATGGACAGCGTCGTCCCGATGGTCTTCTTCACCTCCTCCTTCGCATTCATCCCCGTATACTTACCCACCATGATGGTTCCGCCAAGCGTAAGTCCCGTAATCATGCTGGTGATGATCTGTGTCACCTGCGTTCCCGTGGAAACCGCGGCGACGCTCTCCGGCGTACAGTATTTGCCGATCACAAGCAGATCCACGGCCCCATACAGCGCCTGAATCACATTTGCAATCACAAACGGAATCGAAAATTCCAGCAGAACCCGGAACACATTTCCTTCCGTCAGATTATTTTCCTGTTTCATCTTCCAGTTCCTCCCAGTCTGTGTAACATTAACAAAGCTCTTTTCTATTACATAAAATAGACCTTCCAGCAACTGGAAGGTCAAGTTATTTCTGAAAATTATTTAATTTTTCCAATTCTGGGATAGTAACGGAAAAGAACTTTTGCCAGTATCTTCTTCTCCGGCACATAGGGATCCGGCCAGTATCTCGCGTCTGCGGAGTAATTCCGGTTGTCTCCCAGCATCAGGTAACAGCCCTCCGGCACTTCAAAATGATAATCATCGGAATCCATCGCCTCCCGCAAATACGGCTCGTCCTGCAGGGCTCCGTCAATGTACAGCTGATTGTCCCTGATCTCCACCGTCTCTCCGGGCAAACCGATGACCCGCTTCACCAGTCGTGTTTCCTCGCTGCCGGGTCCTGTCTCATGATCGAAAATAACAATATCTCCCCGCTCAGGATCTCCGCCGAGCTTATAGGCCAGCCTGGAACCGATAATCCGGTCTCCTGTCATGATCGTCGTTTCCATGGAACCGGAGGGCACCGTGCTGTTCGCTATAATGAAGGTGTTGAGGAAGAACGCGATCGCCGCAGCTGCAATGATGATCTTCACCCATTCAAATATTTCTTTTTTCAGATCAAACGGCTCTTCCTGTTCCTGTAACTTTTCTTTTTTCTCTCTCATGTCTGCACATTTCCTTTGCTGTTCTGTTTTCTTTTCCTATTCTACCACAAAATTTACCTTTCGTTCAGCCTTTTCACATAAAATTAACATTTATTTTTGGCAAACATTCTGAGAATCCCCTTTTTGGTAGAATAAAGAGTCCGGCCTATTACATAGTAAAACAGCCGGAACGGTCACCCGCCCGGCTGTCTCTCTATCGTGATTACTTACACAGTTTCTTGAATTCGTCAGCTACGAACTGTACCTGAGGACCAACAATAACCTGTACGCTGGTCTTTCCTGGTCTGATTACGCCTGCAACGCCTGCAGATTTAATCTTCTTCTCGCTAACCTTTGTGTAGTCCTTGATTTCCAGTCTTAATCTGGTAATGCAGTTATCTACACTTGTTACGTTCTCTTTGCCGCCAAGACCTTCCAGTATGATTGTAGCGATCTGGGTATAATCATTGTTGGCTAATGTAACTTTTGACTCATCCATGTCAAGTTCATCATCATCTTCACGGCCAGGAGTCTTAAAGTTGAATTTAACAATGGCAAAACGGAATACCACATAGTAAATCAAACCATAAACTAAACCTAACGGAAGCATAAACAATGGATTTTCAGCCATTGGAGCCTTCATGCTCAGCAACCAGTCAACGAAACCTGCGCTGAACCAGAAACCGGAACGGACTGGAAGTAAAGCTGTGACTGCCAGTGAAATACCTGTTAATACAGCATGGATTAAGTATAATCCTGGTGCAAGGAACATGAATGCGAATTCCAGAGGTTCTGTAACACCTGTAAAGAAGGAACAAAGTGCGGCTGCGAATAATAAACCATAAGCATTTTTCTTCTTACCCGGTTTTGCGGTCTGATACATAGCAAGAGCTGCAGCCGGTAAACCAAACATCATGACTGGGAAGAAACCAGACATGTACATACCTGTCTGTCCGTAAACCGCACCATCGACAGTTCCCCAGAACTTGAACAGATCGTTAATACCAGCAACGTCAAACCAGAATACGGAATTCAGCGCATGATGTAATCCGAGCGGAATCAGCAGTCTGTTGAAGAAGCCGTAAATACCAGCGCCGATCGGGCCTAAACCGATGATCGACTCACCAAAAGCTACGAGTGCGGAATAAACAATCGGCCAGATAAAGAACAGAATCAGAGAAGCAACGATCGATACCAAAGCCGTTACAATTGCGACACTGCGTTTACCGCTGAAGAATGCAAGTGCATCCGGAAGCTTCGTGTTCTTGAAGCGATTATAGCAGGTAGCGCCAATCAAACCACTTAAGATACCGATAGCCTGATTGTTAATTTTTGAGAATGCTGCATTTACTTCTGATACATCAATTCCCTTTAAGGAACCTACTACTGCAGGTGAAAGAATCTGCTGAATCATCAGCCATGATACAATACCGGCTAAAGCCGCTGTACCATCGTTGTCATCAGCCATACCGATTGCAACACCGATTGCGAACAGAATCGCCATGTTGTCAATCAGCGCACCGCCTGCCTTCACAAGGAAGAACGAAAGCGCGCTTGGCGTACCGAGTCCCGACATTACATTCGGGTCAATCCAGTAACCGATACCCATCAGGATACCAGCTGCAGGTAAACACGCTACGGGGAGCATCAATGATTTACCAAGTCTTTGCAAATACTTCATCATAATAAAGAAACCCCTTTCTTTTTTGTCCTAACGGACATTATTTATCTGATCCTGTGCCCATCACAGGTTCAAATCATATCTGGTCCAGCACCTCTAAAAGTGCTTTCTCTGCCTCTTCCTCATCGGTTCCCTCGAACCTGAACCGAAGCATCTCTCCTTCTCTGATCTCGAGACTCATCAGAGCCAGAAGATTCTTTCCATCCACCGTTTCCCCTTCCGCGGCAACGTCAATCCGGCATTCGTATTCTCTCGCCTTCATGAACAGCCGTGAAGCCGGCCTTGCGTGAAAGCCCATAGGGTCTTTCACTTCATATAAGAACTCCCTCATAGATCTCCAGCCCTATAATTCGATAATCGGATCCAGTTCCTTAACCTGCATGCCGGTATGGCATACCATATCCGGATAATTCGGCGTGTTGCATACAATGATTGGTGTGATCACATCGTAGCCAGCTTCCTTGATCGCGTCGATGTCAAACTCCACAAGGAGCTCTCCCGCCTTGACATGCTCTCCCTGCTTCTTATAGGAGGTATAGTGCTCTCCCTTTAAATTTACGGTATCAAGGCCCACATGGACGATGATCTCAGCGCCTCCGTCAGTCGTTACGCTGACTGCGTGCTTTGTCTCAAACATAACTGTCAGAACACCGCTGGCCGGAGCCACGATTCTTCCCTTTTCCGGAATGATAGCAACACCCTTTCCGAGTATTTCCTGACTGAAGGTCGGATCGCTGACCTCGCTTAACGGTACCGCCTTTCCTTCTACCGGCGCAAGGATCTTCTCTCTCTCCTTCTCGCCTCCTGAAAACATCTTTTTCAATGAACTAAACATGTTTCCTCAATCTCCTTTCTTCTCCTTAAATTCTTATTCTCTTAATATGGACAGCCAGATATGCCGTTTCTTCCTCGGTCACATCATGGTGGTAGGTCACCTGGATATAATCCTTCAGCTTCAGACTGCACGCGTATTCTTCCGGATACATCTGACTGATCAGCTGGTTGAATTCCGGATTCTCACTGTTTAGCATCTCACCTCCGATAATCCGCTGAGCCAGGAAACGAAGATGCGTGACAAAACGCTGGTAATTCAGCGAAGTTTCATCTAAATCCATGGAAAAATATTCTTTCACGATTTTTACAACATTCTGAATTAAGGTTGTAATATCAATCGTGTCCCGCATGGCTGTATTATATTCCGCATTTACTATATGAAGTGCGATAAATCCCGCCTCGTCCACCGGAAGTGTAATTCCAATCCTTCGCTCAATCAGGGCCACGGCGTACTCGCCGATTAAGTACTCTTCCTTGTAGAACGTCTTGATCTCGTTTAACAGCGGATTGGTAAACATCATCTTCTCTTTAAATCGTTCGATGGCAAAATTAATATGATCTGTCAGTGTAATATAGATGCTTTGGTTCAATCGCCGGTTCAACACGCTTTTCGCATAATTGATGATCTCCGTGGATGCCTGAATGTGCTCCAGAGGCAGATTCGCCAACAGCTCTTTAAACTTATCCGTGCTGTTCTGGCTGTCTAGCCGGAAGACCTTCTCGATCTTTCCCTCTGGAATCTCTTTCCCGGGCTTCATTCCAAACCCCAGTCCCCGGCCCATGATAACGACTTCTTTTCCATCCGCTTCTATGGCACTGACAATGTTATTGTTGATAATCTTGTCAATTTTCATACTTCACCTACAAATAAAAAAACCAATTTTGCCAGCGAAAATAAAATTATATTTTCATTGATCAAAATTGGTTTTGCCTGCTTACCAGTAACAATCCATCTCGTATTAACTTAATTCATACTATACCAGAACTCTAGGAAAAAGTCAACAAATTATTTAGACATATTTTATACTTATTTAATAATTCCTGATTTTTTATTGTTTTTCTCGAATTCCATACGTAATTTTTCAATGGATTTCTTCTCGATCCGGCTGACATAGGACCTGGATATTCCTAACATATCAGCGATCTCCCGCTGGGTGTGCTCCTTTCCTCCGTATAGTCCGTACCGCATGCCGATCACCTTTTTTTCCGTGTCTCTGAGACAGTGGTCAAACGCATCGTACAGTTCCTTGATGTCCTGGCTCAGGATGATGGTCTCCAGAGCCTCCTTGTTCTCCATCTCTATGACATCCACCAGGCTGACGGTCTCACCATCCTTGTCTACTCCGATGGGCTCAAATAAAGACACCTCTTTTGAATATTTTTTATTAGCACGAAGGAGCATGAGGATTTCATTTTCCACACACTTCGCGGCGTAGGTGGCGAGTCTTGACCCCCTGTCCGTGTGAAACGTATTGACGGCCTTGATCAGACCGATGGTTCCGACAGACAGGAGGTCCTCCATATCATAATCCGTATTCTGATACTTCTTGGCCACATGCGCTACCAGACGCATATTCCGCTCGATGAGTGTGGCTCTCGCCTCCTGATCCCCTTCCTGGTATCGTTCCAGACACTCTCGTTCCTCTCGCGCAGTTAAAGGTTTGGGAAAAGTTTTCAAAGAAAGCCGCCTTAAAACTTACTTACTCTCATTTTATGCCGTCTTTCCTTTTAAAGTGCTTTTACAAAAAATATAGGCTTATACTTCTTTTTATTTTCCCTCGTTTTTACCTTTTTCGCGTCTCTTCCCACCTCATATAGCCGAAACAGATGACGATGGACACGAAGGAAGCCATCGGCGCGGCAAGTCCCATGGGAAATAAGCTGTCCCCTGCGATCAGGCTGAAGCCGTAGGTCGCCGGAATCCGGACAAGAAAGGTCGCGATCATGCTGTGGATAAACGGGACCAGCGCGTTGCTCCTGCCGCTGAAATACGAGTTGATGCAGAACACGAAGCTGACCAGGATGCAGTCATAGGAGTACGACCGGAGGTACTGGGCCGCCGCCAGTATGACGGCCTCGTCCCTGGAGAACACCGCCGTGACCAGCGGCGCAGAAAACTGGACGAAAATACAGACTGCGATCCCAAAGATCAGGGAAAAGCCGATCCCGTACCAGAGCGCCCGCTTCGCCCGCTCCGGCTTCTTCGCCCCGATGTTCTGCGCAGTCACCGTGGTCACCGCCGATGCGATAGCGCTTGGAGGCAGCATGGCAAAAGAGATGATCTTCTCCACGACTCCCACGGCGGCGGACGCGGTCAGTCCCATGGTGTTGATGATCGTTGTGATAATCAGGAATGAGACGTTGACCAGCGCGTCCTGCAGGGCAAGTGGAAATCCTACCTTGAGGATGGCGGCGGCCGGTTTCCTGCGGAGTCTTAAGTGACGCCGTCCAAAGGGGAAGGAAAATCCTTTTTTGTACATATATGCCAGGGCCGCCAGGAAGCTGACTGCCTGAGCGATGACCGTGGCGAGAGCCGCTCCGGCAGCCCCCATGCCCATCCAGCCGGTGAACAGGAAATCGCCGATGACATTGACGATGCAGGCCAGGCCGATGAAGATTACCGGAGTCCGTGAATCTCCGATCCCGCGGAAAATTCCGCTGACGCCGTTATATCCGGTGATAAACGGAAGTCCGCAGGAACAGATGAAGATATAGCTGCGCGCCGCACTGACCGCCTCTGGCGGGGTTTTCATCAGGGCTACAGCCCCATTAACGGCAATCAGCATCAGCGGGGTTAAGACAAGGGCCATCAGGCCGAATAAGACGGCGACACAGCCCACAGCCTCCGCCGCGCCTTCCTCGTTCTTCTCTCCGATCTTCTGACCGATCAGTACAGTCCCGCCCATGGATATTCCCAGGATGATCCAGGTGACTGTCTGCATCACCTGGCTGCCGATCGCCACGGCGGATACGGACGCGGAAGTCGAAAACTGTCCCACGACAAATAAATCGACGGCTCCATATAACGCCTGAAGAAAGTTTGAGATGAGAAATGGAACGGCAAAGCGCAGAAGCGCCGGGGCCAGTTTTCCCTCTGTCAGTGTGTTTTGAGTGGTTGAATTCATATAAAGGTACCTCCTGAGCTTTCTTTACTACGTAAAAAAGCCGGATAAAATATCAGGATTTCCACCTGACATCTTATCCGGCATATAAAATTCAAACGATTTATATCCCTCCGATGAACCACTAATATTTTATCAAATATCTTCGATTTGTCAATACTTTGCCTCGTTTTTTGTCTTTTCTTTTGTCTTACTTTGTCTCCGCTAAAACGCAGATTCTTAGTGGTGGAACAGACGGATCCCCGTAAATGCCATCGCCATGCCGTATTTGTCACACGTCTCAATCACCTGATCGTCACGGACAGATCCGCCTGGCTGAGCCACATACTTCACGCCGCTCTTATACGCCCGGTCAATGTTGTCACCGAAGGGGAAGAACGCATCGGAGCCGAGGGCCACATCTGTCATCTGGTCCAGCCACGCTCTCTTCTCCTCTTTTGTAAATACCTCTGGTTTTTCCTTGAAAATACTCTCCCATCTGCCGTCTGCAAGCACATCCATATAGTCCTCGCCGATGTAGACATCAATCGCATTGTCGCGGTCCGCGCGGCGGATGTTGTCGACAAAGGACAGATTTAAGACCTTCGGGCACTGACGCAGGAACCAGTTATCCGCCTTGTTTCCTGCCAGTCTCGTACAGTGAACGCGGGACTGCTGTCCTGCGCCGATGCCGATGGCCTGGCCGCCCTTTGCGAAGCAGACAGAGTTGGACTGGGTATATTTTAAGGTGATCAGGGAGATAATCAGATCAATCTTCGCGGAATCCGGAATCTCTTTATTGGAAGTCACAACTTCCTTTAACAGTTCCTCATTGATCTTCAGTTCGTTTCTTCCCTGCTCAAATACAATGCCGTACACTGACTTGCGCTCGATCGGCTCCGGTCTGTACGCGGGATCGATAGCGATGACATTGTAATTGCCGTTCTTCTTGGACTTTAATATCTCCAGTGCCTCCGGCTCATATCCAGGAGCGATGACGCCGTCGGAGACTTCCCGCTTGATGATCCTGGCCGTATCCGCATCGCAGACGTCGGACAGGGAGATGAAATCACCGAAGGAAGACATGCGGTCCGCGCCTCTCGCTCTGGCATAGGCGCTGGCTAAGGGCGAAAGCTCTCCCATATCGTCCACCCAGTAAATCTTTCTTAATGTCTCGTCCAGCGGAAGGCCCACGGCCGCTCCCGCCGGAGACACATGCTTAAAGGAAGCCGCGGCCGGAAGTCCTGTCGCCTCTTTCAGTTCTTTTACCAGCTGCCATCCGTTGAAGGCATCCATGAAATTAATATAGCCCGGACGGCCGCTCAGCACCTCGATCGGCAGATCTCCGTTCTTCACGAAGATTCTGGATGGTTTCTGATTTGGGTTGCAGCCATACTTCAGTTCTAATTCGTTCATCGCTTTTTCTCCTTTTGTATAAAGAATTACTGGTTTTTATTCACAATGCGTGTCTCATACGCACCTGTGGCAATCGTAATATACCGTACAAACAGGGATACCTTGTTGTCCTCGTTTAAATTCTCCCACAGCAGGCTGGTGAACGCGTCGATGTCGTCCATGGTTTCCACCCGTTTGGGCTCGCCTTCAAAGCTTGGAAGCGGATTGCCGTCATGCATATACGTATGGATGAAATGGCCCTCTCCGGCAGCAGGATTCTCGTAGGCAAATGTATAGCGGCAGCAGGAATCAGGATTTCCGTCGCTGCTCTTTAAGATGGACATGGCATAATTATAATGGCCCTTTTCCTGGACATCGCATTCCGTACAGCCCTTCACATGCATAATTCCAGATATCCGGGGCGTATAGTTGGGGCTGTCCGGCTCAAACTCACGGCTTCTTAAGGACTGTTCGAATGTCATCTGCTTATCCATGCCCTCATAGATTGTATCTGTCTGGTCTCCGTTGGTTACGATCGTCTTGTTCCCAAGAACACGGACAGGTGCGTAGATGATCAGGCTGGGATCGGTAAGCTTCGCCGGATCGAATGCCTGGGTACGGATTCCCTCCCCGTCCTCCACGAATACGCGGTTGCGGCTGTTCTCGCTTCTTCCCATAATAAAGTAAGCGGCCACCGCCTTTGTTCCATCCGGTGTCTTTCCGATGATAATCCCTCTTCCTGGATAGGAATTGCCTTTCAAATCGTCCTTCAGTGAAATCATGTTCATCTTCTTTCCTCCTAAATAGTGGTATCGTCCGAAATTCCTATTACACAAAAAACCGCCTGGATACCCCAAAAGCGGTGCCCAGGCGGTCGGCTTCTTATCGAACGTGCTCCCCGTGGTATCTCTCCACTTATCCGCCAGTCGCACGTCACTCTGTCACATATCATATAATATTCCGGTCTGAAATGCAAGTATTTTTTCCCGTACTTCCTACTCGTTCCGGATTGCCGCAAGCGGGCTTAGCTTCATGGCTCTCAGTGAAGGGAAGAAGCCCGCCGCCATACCGACGAATATGGCAAATCCCACTGCCGATACCGAAAGCCACGGTGGAATTCTGGATAAATCTCCTTCTATGCCCACCAGAAACTGGCCGGATAAAAACTTATTGGCAATAAAGGAGATTCCATAGCTTAAGACAATTCCGATCACACCTCCCATGAAACCGATAAAACCGGATTCCAGCAGGAACATGTTCCTGATATTGCCCATGTCGCATCCGAGGACCTTGATAATACCGATCTCCTTCGTACGCTCATAGATCGACATCATCATGGTATTGGCAATACCGATGGCCGCTACGAACAGGGACACGGCGCCGATGCCGCCCAGCACGGCCTGCACCATGTTGGACTGCTTCTGGGACTGTTCCAGCCAGTCCATGTTGCTGTTGGCCTGGAATCCCATATCGTTGATGATCTTCTGCACCTCGGTGACATTCTTCATATCATCCACTTCCACCACCGCCTGCTCGTAGACGAAGTAATTAAAGGGCTTCCCCTTCTTATTCGTCGGCTGGTTTGGAATCGGTTTCTTCTTAAATACCTGCTTTAGCTGGGATTTCAGCATGTCGATGTCCACATACACACTGTAGCTGTAGTTGTTCCAGTCCTCCAGTCCGCCTTCCACCAGGCCCGAGGTCGGCAGCAAATACTTCTTGGGAGCCTTGACCGGAGTTCCTCCCTCCGTCGTGCTTCCGTTCTGGCTCTGATAATAGGCATCCGTATCAAAAATCACGAAAATCGGCTTATTCATGAAGTCGATATCCGGGACGTCGTCTCCGCTCATGCCGTACCGGTTGCTCCTGGACTTCGGATTATAAAACTGTCTGGGCACCATGTTGCCGACCACCATCTGAAGCTCATTGCCGCTGGTATCCGGCACAGTCCCCTCCTTTAAGGGTATCTTTTCCATATATTCCTTTGTCACACCGGTAAGGTTGACATTCGCCTGGTAGACGCCCTGACGCATGATAACGTACGTCGACAGGATCGGCGAGACTGTAGTCACGTGGTCCAGCCTTCGAAACTGGTCCATGACCTCATCCGTCATATACTTCGGATCCTTTCCGTCATCGGAACCTCCCCACATGGCGTCAGAATAAATGGATATCTCCGTCAGGCTGCCGTAGGACGCAATCTGCTCCATAGTGAGTTCATTTAAACCGATACCCAAAGAGACCATGACCACGATGGAGGCTGTACCGATTACAACCCCCAAAACGGTCAGGAATGTTCTGAGCTTTCTTCGTCTTAAATTGTTCACACTCATGGAAAGCAAATCACTAAATCTCATCGTCTATTTCCTCTTCCTCTGCTGCCTTCTTCTTTTTCCGTCTCTTAACAAGGATAATGCCTGCCGCGGTGCCGGCCACAAGCACTGCGATTACCGCTGGAATTATGAACTTCTGGTATTTCTTAATGCCTGTCGGTTCCGCGTCTGCCGGAAACGTGCCCATGTCATCCGTCATATCGAAGTCCTGATCCACAGCCTCCGTTACCATGAGCGTCATCTCTTTTTCGATGGGGTCGCTGACTACTCCGTTCTCATCCTCGTAGGTAATCATAATCTTGATCTTGCCGTCATCCGCAGTGGGGGCGATGCCTGACAGCATGGCGTCCACGCTGCCGGATTCTCCCGGCTTGATATTGCCTACATAGGCGTCTGTCTTCTGGACGGAATCGCCTAAGAAGGTTACCATCACGTTATAAAGAAGGACTTTGCCTGTGTTGTTGATCTGGAACATGACATTGGATTCCGCTCCGACAGAGATGGAGTCCGGCATGATATCGATGGTGCCGGTGTTAAGCCGTGCCATCTGCTTCACCGGAATGTCCACCGTTACTTTCTCCTCGGCGTTCTTGAATTCCGGGCTGTCGTATTTCTCATTGATCGTAATGGCGTAGGTTCTCTGATCCACCCAGGCCCCTGCCTTCATGCGGATCTTAAGCTCTGTGCTCTGTCCTGCCGCCAGGGAATTCACCACGATGGAGGAGGAACCGGAGTCTGTGGTAAATACCGCGCTGTCCGTCACCTTCTCGGATTCCAGGGTAAATAAGATGTTGCTGGCAGCCACGTTCTCGGATGCGTTCTTCATGCGGAGAATCAGGTCGAAATCATCGCCTGCGTATACCACCTCTGGAATCGTCTGAAATCCGTCGACGATCAGTCTGGCCTTCGTTCTGTCGTTGGCGTTAAACTCTCCCGTCTCCTCTTCCTTGTCCTTGTTCTGAACATGTACGTAGAAGATGGATTCCGCTTTCTGAATATCTCCCTCGCTGCTGTCTCTGTATTCGATCGTAAAGGTGATCGGATAGTATCCGGTGTACGACTCCTTGCGGATAGCCATACTGTAGGATACCTCCTGGCTCTCACCGCCGCCGACCCGGTCAAAATGTCTCACGTAGTTTCCGTCATTGATGTTAAAGGGGAATTTTGTGCTGTCTTCGCTTAATCCCATGCGAACGTTGACATCAAATGCCGTAATATTCGACGCGTTACGTAAGTTTACGGTAAAATTCATCACATCCGGATACTGGCCAGATGGGGTGGACTGGTTTTCCCCCAGCTCAAAACGGATAGATCCGTCGTCGTCTCCTGATTCCGTGGTCCCGCTGGACTTTGTGATCCAGACGTTGATGTGGTCGGTCGTAGCGTCGCTGCCATTGGCCTTGACGATGATCGGTACGGAATAATAGCCCTCGGCAATATCTCTTCTGACCCTGGCAGATAAGGAAACGGTTTTGGTAGCGCCTGCCTTTACAGAGCCGATCACCTTAGCATCAAAGATGCTGGAGGTAATCTCAAACGGGAACACGGAACCATTATACTTAGTGTCCTCATCCGGATCTTCCGCCGCGTCGTATTCACTGTCCACTGCGCTGTCGTCAAACCGCACGGACACTCCCTGTAAATCCTCGCTTCCCTTGCTGTTGTCAAATATCATGCTGATGGTCATATTCTGACCGGTCTTTCCGGTCGGAGTCTTCTTGACATCGAGATACTTATTCTTCTGTATCCCGTACTGCGCCCCCATCGACTGAAGCGGCACAGCCCCCAGCACTACCAGTACGGCAAGCAGCCCCGCCAGTACCCTATTACCTGTCTTCTTCATTCTCTGTATCCTCCTCGGTATCATCATGGTGTTGTTCTTCGATCTTGAAGATCTTGCCGTCTACAATATGTAACTGCCGGTCGGCAAAGCCGGCAATATAATTATCATGGGTTACCATGACAAGCGTCTGATTCTGCTCCCGCACAATCTTTCTCATCAGCCCCAGAATCTCCTTCGTCGTCTTCGAATCCAGATTACCGGTAGGCTCATCCGCGAATATGATCTGCGGGTCCACGGCCAGGGCCCTGGCGATTCCTACTCGCTGCTGCTGTCCGCCGGACATCTCGTTGGCCATGTGCTTCATCTGCTTCTCCAGGCCGACCAGCTTAATATACTTCACTGCCTTCTCGTTCCGCTTCTTCCTCGGGACCCCCCGGAAAGAGAGCGGCAGAGCCACATTCTCCACGGCGTTCATCGTCTGAAGCAGATTATAGGACTGAAAGATGAAGCCCACATGCTTCCGCCGGAAGGCGACCAGCTGGTTCTCCGTCAGCTTCTCAATATGCTTCCCGGCAATGATAATCTCCCCCTTCGAGGGCTTCTCCAATCCGGCCATCATATTAAGAAGAGTAGACTTTCCAGAACCGGAGGGTCCGACAATCGCACAAAATTCTCCTTTATATATCGTAAAGTCGACCCCTCCCAGGGCATAGACCTTGGTGTCGCCGACTTTATATACTTTGTAGAGATTTTTTACCTGAATCATAGGTATCTTCTTACTCTTCTCTTCCCTGTTTTCTTCCGCCAAAGCAGATACCTCCTCGCTATGAGCACTTAGCGCCCTTCTTTTCTCATACTGCCATTATACAACAGGTTTTCCATCCGGTCTTCCTTAATTTTCTTAAAGTTCCTTAAATATTCCTTACAGGCACTTTTTTTGCAAAAAACTATAGAAATATTTTATAAGATACTATATAATGGGGAAAGGATTTTAAGACATTGGATAAAGGAGATTCTTATGAGACATTTATTAAACCCATTAGACTTTAGTGTGGAAGAAACCGGTCAGCTGCTCGATCTGGCAGACAACATTGAACATCACCTTTCGGAATATTCCCACGTATGTGACGGAAAAAAATTAGCGACATTATTTTATGAGCCAAGTACAAGAACTCGTTTGAGTTTTGAAGCAGCCATGTTAAATTTAGGTGGCAGCGTACTCGGCTTTTCTTCTGCCGATTCCAGCTCGGCAGCAAAAGGCGAGAGCGTGGCCGATACGATCCGTGTGATTTCCTGCTACGCCGATATCTGCGCCATGAGACATCCGAAAGAGGGCGCTCCGTTAGTTGCCGCCACCCATTCCGGAATTCCGGTCATCAACGCCGGTGACGGCGGCCATCAGCACCCGACCCAGACACTTACGGACCTGCTGTCAATCCGTTCCTTAAAGGGCCGTCTTCATGACCTGACCATCGGCCTCTGCGGCGATTTAAAGTTCGGCCGCACCGTTCACTCCCTGATCAACGCCCTGGTTCGCTATGAGAACATCAAGTTCGTCCTCATTTCCCCGCCGGAGCTGCGTGTACCGGAATACATCAGGGAAGACGTTTTAAAAGCGAACAATATCGAATTTGTGGAAATGGACAGCTTAGACGAGGCCATGCCTTCTCTCGACATTCTCTACATGACCCGCGTACAGAAAGAACGTTTCTTCAACGAGGAAGATTACATTCGTTTGAAAGACTGCTACATTCTCGATAAGAACAAGATGAAGCTTGCCAAGGAAGACATGTACGTTCTTCACCCGCTTCCCAGGGTCAACGAAATCTCCGTAGAAGTAGACAACGACCCGAGAGCCGCCTACTTTAAACAGGCCCAGTACGGCGTATACGTGCGCATGGCCCTTATTATGACATTACTGGAGGTAGAAAAACCATGTTAAATATCAGCGGATTAAACGAAGGCATCGTATTAGACCATATTCAGGCCGGCAAGAGCCTGGACATCTACTATAACCTGGGACTGGACAAGTTAGACTGCCAGGTAGCGATTATCAAGAACGCAAGAAGCAACAAGATGGGACGCAAGGACATTATTAAGATCGAGGGCGGCTTAAACCACATTGATCTCGACATTCTCGGCTACATCGATCACAACATCACGGTCAACATTATCCGCGACAATCAGATTGCGGAAAAGAGGACCTTGAAGCTTCCGAAAAAGATCACCAACGTGATCCACTGCAGGAACCCGCGCTGCATCACCTCCATCGAGCAGGAGCTGCCGCATATCTTCTATCTTGCGGATTCGGAGACCGAGACTTACCGCTGCATGTACTGCGAGGAAAAGTACTCCAAATAAAACAAAAAGAATCATGACAGGGGAACTGGCACTGGCATGATTCTTTTTTACTTTCTGAAAACCTGTTATTTCTTATCTGCCCAGCTTTTTATTCAGTTCCTTCGTCTCGGCCAGCCGCACCAGGAATGTTCCCACATAGATAATCACATAAATGACAAGGAATGCGGGCAGCATCACTCTGGCACTGGAAATCCAGCTGGCGGAATAGTTGAGAAACGTTCCAACTGTCACCGCCAGGGCAAAACAGAGGCAGAAATGTATAACGGTGCGGATCAGCAGATTGCCAAAATCCATACACATAATATGGGAAATAACCGTAAACAGCGCGGACGCCGCCAGCCATACGAGAATCTGCTTAAGCGTTCCATCCATGCCGCCCATAACTGCCAGGGACACCGTACACACAACGGCCCCGATTCCAATGCCTGTAAACAGATACGTCAAAAATCCTTCCAATCGTTTCATATTATCTTCCCTCCATAATATATTTTCTAAAATCCTTCATGTAGTTTCTGGAAATGAGCAGCTTTGTTTTTCCATCTTTTAAAAATGCAGTGTAATTCCCGCTGAACTCCACCTCCACAAAAGCGACCATGGCTGCGTTGATCACGGTACTTTTGCTGATCTGAATAAATCCCCTGTGGCGAAGCTGCCGGGCCAGCTCATAGAGCCTTCCTTTTGCCTCATAGACTCCGGATTCCAGATATGCGCAGACTTTTCCGCCCTCCGTGAGAAAATAACTGATCTCCTCCGGCCTGAAAAAATATTCCTTCTCTTCCGCATACAGCGGTATCTGGGAAATACCTCCAGCGCCGCCTAATAGCTCCAGCAGCTGCCTGACTTCCTCGCTTCCGCTTCGTCCGCGTATGATGACCTCCGGCTCTTCCATGTCTCCCGGTTCGATGATAATTTTCATATTCTTCCTCCCTTCTGATGTCATTGTATACCACCCCTTCTGATTTGTCTCACCAAATGCGTTGAGTGGTATTTTTTTGCCTGTAAGATGTATTTTTCTATTACTGATTAAAGAGTCCGGCTCGCCGGACTCTCGCGCCGGAGCGCGGTCGCTTCAGCGGCCATATTTCCTAAGCGCGGAGTGCGCATACCCGATAAAGCGGGGCACGCTGTCTCCCGGAGTTTTTTTGTTTCATAGGATGAACTTTCCCAATGAAACAAAAAAATGCAGCTGGCCGGAGCCTGTCCCAGCCAACTGTATGGATTGTCACGGTGACTCATGCGCAGAGCGTGCGAGTGATCGTTATGTATTTTCTTTTGTATATCCTGCCTTCCAGAACTGAAGGATCAGGGTCACCGCGCCGCTGACGGCCAGAAAGCCGTAAAAACTGATTCCCCTGCTCAGCATCATCATGGGAAATACATTGCCTGCCGCCACCATGCCGCTGTATAAAAGCATGAAGCTGCCCTCCGATGCGCCGACTGATCCCGGCAGCGGAACCGCGGTTACCGCCAGGCTTAGAATTGCCTGAACCGCCAGAAACTCAAACGGCCCCACATCTCCGATCCCAAGAGCCAGACAGGCAAAATATGGGATCATAAACAGCGCCGTCAGCCTCAGCGCCGTCAAAATTACCACTTTCACGAAGACCAGCGGATATTTGCGGAAGCATTCGCCGCCCCTGCTGTACTCGTCAATCAGGTGCTCCGCCTTCCGCTCCATCTTCTTTCTGTCCTTAATGATTCTCAATTTAACCGCAATCGTAATGCCAATCATTGCAATGCGCTCCACCAGCGCCCTCTTTAGAATCACCAGCAGGATGCCAAGGGAACAGATGCCGTTCACTGCGATGCCGAATATGAGCAGCCACTTGATCAGTCGGCCCTGGCTCTGCACATACGGATACTTCACGATTACCATGACCACGCCGTACACCAGAACCATCAGCTGGTATACCGCGGCCAGCGTAAGGAGGGAAAAGGAACTCTGGGCAAAGCCGAATCCATCCCGCGTCATATAATAAAGCTGCATGGGCTGTCCCCCGGTTGCAGACGGGGTGATCGCACTGAAATAAAAATCGGCGAACGAATACCCGGCCGCCCGAAAAAACGGAACCTTCGTCTGAAACGATCCCATCAGGGTCCTGATGCTTTCTGCCTCACAGATCAGATAGACAGCCATACAGGCCACGCCAAGCCCCACAAATCTCCAGTCTGCCCTGGAAAAAACTTCGTACACCGCCTCCGGCGAGTGGTCCTTGAACAGAATGTGAAACGTCATCCAGGACAGCACCGCCAAAACCGCCAGACAGATCAGCATCTGCCTCTTATGCATTCTCTTTTGTTTCAATATTGTCACAACCTTCCAGGATTTACTGAGTACTATTATAAACCTTAAATATTAAAATCCTGTGAAATAAAAAAGCCTTCTGCCGCATGGACCTGCAAAAAAACGGAATGCAGACCCGCATGGCAGAGGGCTTTTTCATTCATATTTTGAGTAAGACGATAAGCCGGGTTATGTCGTTGAATGGCCATCTATCTAGGCCTGCCGTCGCCGGCAGGCTCAAGCAACCTACCCGAAAGCAGGCGGGCCGCCTTATGCTCTCTGTTCGGTCTTGCTTCGAATGGGGTTTACATGGACCCCTCCTGTTACCAGGAGAGCGGTGGTCTCTTACACCACCTTTCCACCCTTACACCGGCATGCCGGTGCGGTATATTTCTGTTGCACTTTCCCTGGAGTCGCCTCCGCCAGACGTTATCTGGCATCCTGCCCTGTGAAGCCCGGACTTTCCTCATCTGCAGCCTTTCGGCATTACAGCTGCGGCCATTTGTCTTACTCAAAACGTTGTTAGTTTACCACAGATTTGGGATTTTGTAAAGACCAGTTCTCTATATCGTTATCAAACCGCACAAAAGCATCATAACCGGGATCGTCACGATAGAACTTGCTGTGGCCAAACCGAATATCTCAGAGGCGTAACCGGAATTCCGGTGGAATTTCAGGGCGAAAAGTGTGCCGGTGGTGGCAGTTGGGCAGGATGTGGCCAGAACAACTACCGTCGTGACCATATCGTCGAGCCGGAAAGCCTTCAGCACCAGAAGGACAGCGACCGGTATGACGAGCAGACGGATCGCACAGATGTAATAGATCTGCACCTTCATGAGCAGGGCGCGGATATCGCTTCCTGCGATGGAGACACCGGCTACCAGCATGGCCAACGGCGTATTCATATCGGCAATCGCTGTGAGCGGCTCCAGAATAACCGCGGGAAACCGGATGCGCGCAAGGTAACAGAACAGCCCCAACACCACTGCCACGATGCAGGGCGATCGAAGGGCCGTCATAAATGATTTAAAATCCTGTTTCCCGGTCATCAGGATGACTCCGTGGGTCCATACCAGAACGTTGAACACCGTTATGTAGGCGGTCGCATAGAAAACGCCGTCGGCTCCGAACAGTGCGCTCACCAATGGAATCCCCATAAAACCGCAGTTGGAGTAGATCGAGGATATCCGCTCAACCTCCCAGTCCGTTCTTCCCTTTTTCACTAGAAAGGACGCGATCGCGATGGCCACTGCGTGGCTGACCGCCGCCATAAAGAACGCGGCCAGCAGCCCGTTTAGCTTCTCCGGATCGAAGGCTTGCTGATAGGATGTAAAAATAAGCAGCGGCGACACCAATAGAAGAAGAATATCCGATAGCTTCTCATTGGTGTGTCCGCTTATCAGACCAATCCGGTAACAAATTATCCCAATAAGCGCCATGACAAACATGACGCTTATCTTTTCCGCAGTAATAACAGCCAGTTCCACGCTTACTTCCTCACTTTACAATCCATTTTCTTTTGTATTCGGTGGCTGCTGTCATACACGGAAGCAGCTTCCTCCGATAAATTCCCGTATAATCGAGTTATTGGGAATAGTCTCGCTGTTTACGCCCAGGAAGTAATCCAGGAACTTAAGCAGACGTTTGGCTTCCATATACTCTTCCGAATCCCTGGGGATTCCAAACAGAAGCGGTTCCGCATACTGCTTTAAAACCGCCAGCTCATATACTGTGGCGGAGTTGAACATCATATCGGCGGATTCCTGGAACGGGAAGATATACTGCTCTTCCCCACGTCTCACCGTCGGCCACATGCGGATCGTATCCTGAGCAGATGCGCCTCTCGTCCTGGCATCCCGGACCATACGCCGCAGCAGGCGGCAGTCGGTGGTAGGAATCCGGTTATGCTCGTCAACGTTGAGCTGCGTCAGCGCACTGACGTAAATGCGGAATTTGCTTTCCGCCGGAAGGGAATAAGACAGCCGGTCATTTAAGCAGTGGATGCCCTCGATTACCAGGATGTCGTCTCTGCCCAGCTTTAACATGTCTCCGTGGTATTCCCGCATCCCTGTTTTGAAATTATAGCGCGGCATCTCGACGGTATCTCCGGCCAGAAGGGCCATCATATCCTTATTAAACTGTTCTACGTCGAGGCACTCCAGCACCTCGTAGTTATAGCTTCCGTCTGGATTCTTAGGGCTGTCTGCCCGGTTGACAAAGTAATCATCCACGCCGATCGGATGGGGGATCATCCCCTGTGCTTTCAGCTGGATGGACAGTCGGTGGGAAAAGGAGGTCTTTCCGGAAGATGACGGGCCTGCGATCATGACGAACTTTTTATCCCGTTCATACGTGACCTTCTCCGCGATCTCCGCAATCTTCTTTTCCTGGAGAGCCTCCTGAATCAGGATCAGCCGGCTTATGTCTCCCTTCGCGATCACCTCGTTCAGCTCCCCGACATGGGAGACGTTCAGGCGCTCGCCCCATTTCACACTTTCCTTTAACACCTGGAAAAGCTTCTGTTTCTTCTCAGCCTCAAAAATGGGAACCTCCTTGGGATTCTCCTTCTGAGGGAGCATCAGCATGAAACCGTCGTCGTATAAAACCAGATCAAAATACTTGATATAGCCGGTGTTCTGCACCATGTAGCCATAGTAGTAATCTTCAAAACCGCCGATGCTGTAGATGTTGACGCGGGAGACACGGCGGTAGCGGAACAGCCGTTCCTTGTCATACATGCGGTGTCTGTGAAACAGTTCAATCGCATCGTCCGTATTCTCGCTCCGCTTCATGATGGGAATCTTCTCTTCCACGTACTCATGCATCCGGGCCTTCACACGGTCAATCAGCTCTTCTGTCAGCGTAAAACTTCCATGTGGTTCAATATAGTAGCCTTTTCCGAGGGAAAAATCCACTGTGACCTTCTCGATCTTCTCCGCTCCCAACACGTCGTAAAATGCTTTCAGCATCAGGAACGTAGCGCTTCTATGGTATGTCTGGATTCCCGGCTGGTCTCTTCCTGTGAAAAATTCCAGCCTGCAGTCAAACTTTACCTTTTTATGAAGCTCCCGAAGCTTACCATTGATCCGCACAAGCAGAATGTCGTCCTCGTACTGCGGCTGATATTCCTCCGCAATCTCCAAGTACGTCGTCCCGTTCGGATATTCTTTTGTTACATCACCGATTGTTACTAATGCCATCTCTTACCTCCTTGTTGATTGCACGATGCGGTACCAGGCTGTCAAAGCACGGCTGCAGGAAATGCCGCCGCTGTTTTGTGGATCTCCAGGCTGTCTCCATACTCCCGTTCCAGGTAATCCGCCATAAATCCGATAAACAGATGTTCCAGTCCATAGTGTCCGGCATCCAGAACCGCCAGATGATTCGCCGCCGCATCGATACCTTCATGATGCCCGATATCGCCTGTGATCAGGACTTCGGCGCCGGCCTTTTCCGCATAGGCAATGGAGTTCTTTCCGGAGCCGGGAGCAATCGCTACTCGCGTTACCGTCTCATCCACGGCGTGTTCTCCATAAACGGTAATAAACGGCAGACCGAACCGCTCCTTAACGAACAGGGCCAGTTCCTTTAATGTCATCGCATAAGGAAGCTCTCCCACCTTGCCGATACCATATGGAACAGGCTTTCCGTCGATCTCCATGGTGCCCATCACCTCTAAAACGTCCGGTTCCATAAGGCCCAGCCGCCCGGCGGCAATATCCGCCATACAGCCGGGAGCTGCGTCGAAATTGGTGTGCATGGCGTAATAATTCACATTGTACTGGATTAAACTCATCACCCTGAGGGCAATGAAATTATCGTCATTGACCTTTTTTAGCGGTTTAAAGATAAGCGGATGGTGTGTGAGCAGAAGATCGGCCCGCATCCGAATGGCTTCCTCCACCACCTCGTCTGTGGCATCCAGTGCGATTAAGATCCTGTGAATCTCCTGCTCCTTCCATCCGACGAGCAGGCCCACATTATCCCAATCACAGGCGCAGCCAGACGGCGCCAGTGTCTCAAGCTTCTGTATCAGTTCCAAGCATTTCATCTTGTGCCTCCTTGTTCCAGGCCAGCATGGCTTCCATCTCCCCGCGGCGCTTTAAGGCCGCTGGCGTGTCGCTGTCCTTCAGTGTATCCAGAATCTGTTCCAGCTGTTCCTGTTCCTTCTTAAGAAATTCTGCGAGAACGGGACTCTTCTGACGGATCAGCCGTCTTCCGTACAGGTAATGCGGCTCGGAGGTATAATCCCAGGAAATGCCGTCCCGTGTCACCCCCATCACCGTATAGTATTTTCCATCTTCCTTCATCATAGTCTCCCGAACAATGGAAAATGACTCTTTTTCCAGGAAACGGCGCACTTTATCCAGTTCTGACTGCGGGGAAAGGACCCAGTATCCGATGGTGTCCCAAAGCCCCCGCCCTTCTTCCAGAATATGTATGATCAGTTCCCCGCCCATACCCGCGATCACGACGCAGTCCGCTTCCCCCGTTTCAAGCCCCGCCAGGCCGTCGCTTAAGCGCACATCAATCCGGCTTCCGAGTCCAGCATCCTCCACATGGGCTCTGGCGCGTTCCAGCGGGCCTTTTCTCACATCCATGGCTACCGCATGCTCCGCCTGACCTTCCCTGACTAAGTAAATGGGAACGTAACCGTGGTCCGTCCCTATATCAGCAATGTTGCTTCCTTTGGGAACAAAGGAAGCAACTGTTTCTAACCGTTTTGATAATTTCATGTATTCAGCTCCAATATCAGTCGTCTAAATAATCTTTCAGCTTTTTGCTCCGGCTTGGGTGGCGGAGCTTCCGCAGGGCCTTGGCCTCAATCTGACGGATTCGCTCTCTCGTCACGTTGAACTCCCTGCCCACCTCTTCCAGCGTCCTCGGTCTTCCGTCGTCGAGACCGAACCGCAGGCGAAGTACCTTCTGCTCCCTCTCTGTCAGGGTGTCAAGGACCTCCATAAGCTGCTCGTGAAGCATGGTAAAGGTAGCCGCGTCCGCCGGGACCGCCACCTGATCGTCCTGAATAAAGTCACCCAAATGGCTGTCTTCCTCTTCGCCGATCGGCGTCTCTAAGGATACCGGCTCCTGGGATACCTTCATGATCTCCCGCACCCTTTCCACCGGCATGTCCACTTTCAAAGCGACCTCTTCCGGTGACGGTTCCCTGCCCAGCTCCTGCAAAAGCTGCCTTGAAACCCGCACGAGACGGTTAATGGTCTCCACCATATGAACGGGAATCCGGATGGTACGGGCCTGGTCTGCAATCGCACGCGTGATCGCCTGACGAATCCACCAGGTCGCATAAGTACTGAATTTATAGCCCTTCCTGTAATCGAACTTTTCCACCGCCTTGATGAGCCCTAAATTCCCCTCCTGAATCAGATCAAGGAACTGCATGCCGCGTCCCACATACCGTTTGGCAATGCTGACGACCAGCCTTAAGTTGGCTTCCGTCAGTTTCTCCTTGGCCAGTTCATCTCCAAGCTCGATTTTCTTGGCCAGTTCAATCTCATCATCGCTGGATAAAAGCGGAACCTTGCCGATCTCCTTCAAATACATACGGACAGGATCCTCAACGCTGACGCCCTCCGGAACAGAGAGATCGATATGTTCCATATCGATTTCTTCTTCTTCCTCCAGCTCTTCCTCGATAAATAAATCGGGATCCAGCTCTAAGTCCTCGTCTTCATTGATCTGAAGAACGTCCACTTTATTCGTCTCTAGGAAATCATAAATCTGGTCCAGCCGGTCTGCATCCAGCGTAGTACCAGTAAAGAAATCGAGCACTTCCTGATTTTCCAGAACATTCTTTTTCTTTTTCGCCAGCAGAAGCAGCTGATTTAACTTTTCCTCAAAAGCAGCCAGTTCTTCTGCGGCCCTCAGTTCTGCCTCCCTGGCCTCGTCCACCTTCTTTGATGATGACAGCTTCTCTGCCGTTCTCTTAACATTCTCGCCCATGTTCTTCCATCCTTCCACAGCTTGCCTATAGTGTTCACCCTAATCCAGTGAAATATGCAGATTTTTCAGCGCCGCCTGCTCCTTTATGATTCTCTGCAGCTCCTCGATCCCCGCTGCGTTGCGGCTGGCATAATCGAGGCTGTTCTTTTTCACCTTCATGATCGTTTCTGAAAATGCCTTCTTCTGTTCTTCATTATCCAGGGATTCTTTCAGGCTCGCATTAAAAAGTCCCGCAACCACCCGGTACTGTTCTTCATCGTTAATAAAATGATTTAGGATTTCTGCCGGATTCAAATTCCCGGCGGCGTGTCCGTCAAATACCATCCTGGCTACCTGATGGTACAGATCTTCAATAAAATCATCGGGAGTGATAATTCCCTCTATCTTGTCAAACAGGAACGGATTCTCGATCAGCCATGTGAGGAGAAGCCTCTGGGACTGATTTCTTCCGTCTTCCCTGTCCTTTTTCTTCTTTCCTGCAGTATTCTCTTCTTCCTCCCGCGGAGCCACCGGACCCAGTCTCGCTCCCATGCGGTTTACCAGACGTTTTAGATCTTCGTAATTGATGAAAAATTCCCGGGACACGGCCTCTAAATAGTTCTCCCGCTCCAGGGCCTCCGGAAACTCACAGAGCTTCTTCGCCACCTGGTTATAGAACTCGGTCTTCTGTTCGGGGTCATCCATCTCGTAGTTTCTCTTTAAAACGTCGATTTCAAATAAAAAGCTGTTTCTCGCCTGCTCAATCCGTTCACGGAACGCTTCAGCCCCCATGTTCTTGATGAACTCGTCGGGGTCTTTATACGGCTGCATGTTCAGTACCCGGATGGACATACCCACGTCGCGCAGAATCGGAATTGCCCTCAGGGCCGCCTTCGTTCCCGCTCCGTCGCTGTCGTACGTTAAAACCACCTTATCCGTGTAGCGTTTTAGCAGCGCCGCATGCTGCGTCGTAAAGGCCGTTCCCAGCGACGCCACCGCATTGGTGAAGCCGGCCTGGTGCATGGCGATGACATCCATATAGCCTTCGCAGATTAATATGTATTTTTCCCTGGAAAGTCTTGCATAGTTAAGGCCGTAGAGATTCCGGCTCTTATCAAACAGCTTCGTCTCCGGAGAGTTTAAGTATTTCGGTTCCCCTGCGCCCATGACACGGCCGCCAAAACCGATGACACGGTTGTTCACATCCATGATGGGGAACATAACGCGGTTCCAGAACTTGTCATGGGCTCCGCGCTCCTCGATGGTAACCAGACCAGTCTCCTTTAAAATCTTGTCGTCGTATCCCTTTGCCCTTAAATACCGGTACAGATCGTCACTGGTCTTATTGGCAAAGCCGAGTCCGAAGTGGCGTATGGTATCGTCGGCCAGCTGCCTGTCCCTCAAATACCGGTACCCCACCTCGCCCTGCGGATTCGTAAGCTGGAAATAGTAATAATTTGCCGCCATGCGGTTAATCTCCAGCAGGGCCGTCCGCAGATCCGCGGCCTCTTTTGCTTCCTTGCTGTACTCCTGCTTCGGGAGCGCCACGCCGGCCCTGTCGGCCAGCATCTGAAGCGCTTCCATAAAGGAATAATTCTCATATTCCATCACAAACGTAATCACATTGCCTCCGGCGCCGCAGCCAAAACAGTAATACATCTGTTTGGAGGGCGACACGGAAAAGGAAGGTGATTTCTCATTGTGAAACGGGCAGAGTCCAAAGTAGTTGCTCCCCTTCTTCTGCAGCTTCACGTAACCTGAAATCACATCCACGATATCGTTTTTCATTCTGACTTCTTCTACTACTTCTTCCGGATATCGCATGAAATTTCACACCTCCCTGATTCCCTTAACTGTCAGATATCCTTCCAGGCCTTTGGGACGAACAGCTCCTCGAACTTGTCGATGGCGTAGCTGTCGCTCATCCCCGCTATGTAATCGCATACCACGCGTTCACGGTTTTCGCGGCGTACATCCATCAGATAGTGGTATTCCGCCGGGAGCTTATCCGTATGCTCCATATAATAGTTAAACAGCATCACAATGAGATGCTGAGCCTTTCCTTCCTCCGCCTTGGGTACGTCGCTCCGGTATACGTTCTCAAACATCCAGGTGCGAAGCCCCTGCATGGCTTCCTCCATGTGGGGAGACATGATAATCTCCGGTTTCTCGTAGCTGTTTCGGATAATATCATGTATCAGGTTATTCAGGCGTTCCCGCACGCTGTGCCCGAGAACCTCCGTATAGCACTCCGGCAGATCTTCCTCCACAAACATCCTGGCGCGGATCGCATCATCGATATCGTGATTGATGTAGGCGATCTTATCGGAAAGCCGTACAATCTTTCCTTCCAGCGTGGATGGGCTTCCGCTCGTTCGGTGGTTTAGGATGCCGTCGCGCACTTCCCAGGTTAGATTAAGGCCTCTTCCATTCTTTTCCAGGACCTCCACAACCCGGACGCTCTGCCGGTAGTGGGCAAAGCCTTCCGAACAGATTTTGTTCAGGACCGCTTCCCCTGAATGGCCGAAAGGCGTATGTCCGAGATCGTGCCCCAGTGCGATGGCCTCAGTCAGATCCTCGTTCATGCGCAGCGCCCTGGCAATGGTCCTTGCAATCTGAGATACTTCCAGGGTATGGGTAAGGCGTGTCCGGTAATGGTCGCCTTCCGGCGCCAGAAATACCTGCGTCTTATGCTTCAGCCTGCGAAATGTCTTACAGTGGATAATCCGGTCCCGGTCCCGCTGATAGACGGGCCGTATATCACACGGTTCTTCCTCCCTTTCCCTTCCTCTCGAATTCCTGCTGAGTGAGGCGTAAGGGCTTAAAGCTTCTGCTTCCCAGGATTCCGTGGATTCCCTGATATTCATATGTCACATCCTTCCTGTTTTTTACTTGTTTTTGTCGATTCCGCCTTCCATCTGCAAAGAGGAAAGGGGTTACATTTGTTCTTTTAAATAAATACCCAAAGTTATGTTACATTATATCATATTTTCAGTAACTTTAATACCCTCTATTTAAAGTTCTTCAGCAGTTCTTCACTTCACAAAGACATCTGAGCAACAGCTCCCCGTTCGAGCGGCTTCTGTTTCCCGTTCTGTTCCTATGGTAAACGGATACTGCTCTGTTCCGATACAGAAATCAGGCCGCATATAAACGCAGTAGCCAAAAACTGCAATAAAGCATATAATATTATATAAAAAAACAATTTTAAAGTTTATTTTTCTAATGTTTCGCTTGTATTTTGCAGGGAATTATTATATAATATTTACGTAGAATATTTATTGTATTCTATAAAGCAGTTGGTTACGAAGCCTGCCAAAATCGTATTAATAGTGGTTACAGAGCCTGCCAAATACTGTATTAATAGCGGTTACGAAGCCTATCAAAATCGTATTAAAAAGAGCCGGTACTTGATACCGGTTCTTTTTTTAATTGGAGAACACAAAAGATGAAATGGATCAATGTAAATGAATCGTATTTAGACTATTTAAGAAATAGTGAAAGCAGAATTCCCAGAACGGATTATGGTGATGACAGATATAAACCATTTTTTGGCATATTGTTTGAAAAGAACAATTTGTATTATATCACACAAATATCACATGCCCAGTCAAGACATAAAAATATGAAACAACAAAAAGATTTTTATAAAATTTATGATCCTGCAATTTCAAACAGATTGATCGCAGTCATCAATTTAAATTATATGTTTCCTATTCCAAAGTCCGAATTTTCCTTATTTGAAAAAAGAAAAATAGATACATACAGGACTTTTCAATCAAAAGAAGAAAAAAGTAAATATATAGATCTATTAGACAGAGAATTACATGCAATAAATTCTTTAGACTTATCTTCAAAGGCTCAATATATCTATAATCTAAAATATAAATATCCTGATGCTCCTTTGTCCAGAAGATGTTTAAATTTTAAAGAACTGGAGAACTTAGCCCAAAAATACATATCAGAAAAGTAATATGAATCTTAAAATCCCCACAGTTTCACCATAAACTGTGGGGATTGTGTAATGATAACTCTGCCTGTACTTCATATTACATCAATATCGATTCTGCAGCCTCTCCGATTCCTTCACAAAAGGTTGGATGGGGCATGATGACGGCCGCCAGATCTTCGGCCGTCAAGCGTTTTGAAATGGCCAGTTCCAGTTCGCCGATCATATCGGTTGCCCTGGCACACATCAGCTGGGCGCCCAGGATACGGCCGGTCTCCTTTTCGGAAACTATTTTCAGGAAACCGCGGTCCTGCATGGACAGGATGGATTTTCCATTTACGGACATGATGTATTTTCCTGTGGCGGTATCGATGCCTGCGGCTTTTGCCTCGTCGGCGGTGAGGCCTGCACAGGCGATCTCCGGATCGGTGTATACGCAGGCTGGAATGACGGTCATGTCTTTTCCCTTCAGCTCCGGGAACATGGCGGAAGCTGCCTGACAGCCCTCTGCCGCAGCCACGTGGGCAAGGCAGACGCCTCCGACGAGGTCTCCAATGGCGTAAATGCCGGGTACCGAGGTTTCATAGCGCTCGTTTACCAGGACTCGGCCCCGCTCCATATCGATGCGTTCCTGCATGTCTTCCGAGAACAGACCGCGGCTTAAGGGACGGCGGCCGACGGCTGACAGAATCAGCACGGCCGGGGCTTCACAGTTTTTTTCTTTTTCCGTATAGCGGCAGAGATACGTTCCGTCTCCCATCTTTTCGACGGAGGAAACCGTAGCCCCGGTATGAATGTCTACGCCGCGTTTTTTCATAATCATCTTTAAATTCTGGGAAATCTCCTTGTCCATGCCGGGCAGGATCTTATCCATGGCTTCCAGTACCGTGACCTGACATCCCAGGTCGTTATAGACAGTAGCAAACTCCATTCCTATAACTCCGCCGCCAATGATCACGAGACGGTCCGGAACACACTCCTCCTCCAGCATCTGGGTACTGTTTTTCACGCCCGGTAAGTCCATGCCCGGAATGGGAATGGACGAAGGCTCGGAGCCTGCTGCCAGCAGAATATAATCTGCGGTTACCTCTTCCTCACCCGGCATCACTTTCACTAAGTGTTCTCCGCACACTACGCCGGTACCCCGGTATAGATCGATCTTAGCGGCGGCCAGCTGCTTCTCAATGCCGGCGCGCAATTCTTCCACCACGGCGTCTTTGCGTTTCTTCAGTTCCTCCATGGATACGCGCAGGCCTTCCGTATGGAGGCCGGCGGCCTCTGTCTTCTTCACCTCCCGGTAAAGGCCGGTGGTGTGGAGATACGTTTTCGTAGGAATGCATCCGCAGTTTAAACAGGTGCCTCCCACATGGGACCGTTCGATCACGGCCGTTCTTTTCCCCGCCTTCGACGCGTAAAGGGCCGTCATATAGCCGCCCGGCCCCGCGCCGATTACGACGAGATCATAATGTTTTTCCATCCAATCCTCCTGTTCTCTCAGGTGCGTCTGCGAATCGACGGCACAGCACTACATCATATCGCAGACCAGATCCTGTAAATCCTTCCGCATCGCCTCCTGAACCGGAGTGCCGCAGGACAGGACTGCAAAACGGTCTGCCGCTGCCTTTCTGTTCCAGATCATGCCGGTCAGAATGTCTTCCGCGGCTTTAATAAAGTCCGTATCCAGGGCGTCGGACCATATCTTTCCTTCCTGGACACGCCCCTCTTCCACATGGACCAGCACCTGGGCCTCCCCCCAGGTAAAACGGGCGGCGGCTTCATCGCTGAACGGGATCTTCCTGCCGTATTTCCACTCCCAGGAGGCAAACCGCTCCGTCCGCTCCCTTACCTCGTTTTCGCAAAGCCGTTCCGGAGGAAATGGGTCTGCGGGAAGGCCGTAGACCTCGCCGAAGCTTTCCTCCAGGCTGTCTCTCATACGTCTAACCGTCAGATCCGGCACGTATTCGATTAAATTGGCCACACGGCTTTTGACAGAATCCACGCTTTTGGATCTCAGTTTTTCCCTGGAAACGTTTAGATAGCAGGCCATCTCTTCTTTGTCCACAGAGAGCAGAATGGTCCCGTGATGATAACAGAAGTCCCCGGTCTCGTAGTATGCGTTGCCGGAAAACTTGCGGCCATCCACTGTGATATCATTGCGGCCGGTCCGTTCTGCGTTTACACCCAGCTTCCCCGCCGCCCTTAGGATAACCTCCGTCTGTTTTGTGACATCGTAGTTATCTTTTCTTGTGATGAAGGTAAAGTTTAAATTGCCCAGGTCGTGGAACACGGCGCCGCCTCCCGACAGCCGTCTCACCAGATGACCTCCGGCGGCCTCCAGTTCCTCTCTGCGGCACTCCTTCCATGCGTTCTGATTCCTGCCTATGACCACGGTTTTCTCATTCTGCCACAGGTAGAGAATGCATTCCTCTTCTTCCACATGGTAAAGCAAATACTCCTCCATGCCGAAATTGGGATAGGGGTATGACCCCGGCCCCAGGGCCAGGGTCAGTCGGCGGATCACGCCTCTTCCCCCTCTGCGCATTCCTCCCCGAATGCGTAATGCAGCTTCGGATTCCGGGCCGCATTTACTTCATCCAGGCGCTTCACCATGGTGATGTGGGGGGAGCTCCGGATATATTCGGGATCACGCTTCGCCGTCTCATAGATCTCGTGGAACACGGCGATCAGTTCATCTAAGTTCTCCTTTGATTCCGTCTCCGTCGGCTCCACCATCAGGGCCTCGTGGACAATCAGCGGGAAGTACATGGTCGGCGGATGGATTCCATGATCTAAAAGGGCCTTGGCGATATCCATGGCCGTCACGTCCATCTCTTCCTTTTCCTGTTCCAGACTCATGACGAACTCATGCATGCACGTCTGTTTAAACGGCATATGGTAATAGTCTGACAGCTTTACCCTGACGTAATTGGCATTTAACACCGCGTTTTTACAGGCGTCGGCAATGCCGTCGGGGCCCAGCGTCAGCACGTAAGAGAGCGCCTTCACCACCACCAGGAAGTTTCCGTAGAATTCCTTAACCATGCCGATAGATTTTTCATAGGGCTCCATGCGAAGCACGCCGTCCCGTTCCACCACCTTCTGTCCCGGCAGGAACGGTTCCAGGAAACGCTTGCAGCCCACCGGACCGCTTCCGGGTCCGCCGCCGCCGTGAGGCGTGGAAAAGGTCTTGTGCAGATTCAAATGAACCACGTCAAAGCCCATGTCTCCCGGCCGTGTGATTCCCATAACCGCATTTAAGTTCGCTCCGTCGTAATAGCAGAGGCCGCCTGCATCGTGGACGATCTTCGTGATCTCCAGAATGTTGGGATCAAAGAGTCCCACTGTATTGGGATTCGTCAGCATAAGGCCTGCCGTGTCTTCTCCGACAGCGTCCCGAAGCTTCTCTAAATCTACAAGTCCGTCGGCTGTGGATGGAATATTGATTACCTTGTAGCCGGCCATGGTTGCACTGGCCGGATTCGTCCCATGGGCGGAGTCCGGAACAATGATCTTCGTCCGTTTCTCATCCCCGCGGCTCTCATGCCAGGCACGAATCAGCAGAAGTCCCGTGAATTCGCCGTGGGCGCCGGCCGCCGGCTGGAACGTCATGCTGTCCATTCCTGTTATCTCACAGAATATTTCCTCCGAAGTCTTTAAGACCTCCAAGGCGCCCTGAACGGTGGATTCCGGCTGCAGCGGATGAATTCCTGTAAATCCGGGGAGTCCGGCGATCTCATCATTGATCTTTGGATTGTATTTCATGGTGCAGGAACCCAGGGGATAGCAGCCGTCGTTGACACCGTGGGTCGCTTTGGCCAGCTCCGTATAATGGCGGCTTATGTCATTTTCAGATACCTCGGGAAGGTGCAGCGGAAGCGCTCTCGTGCACTCCGGCATCACGTAAGGCACGTCGGATAGCGGCAGAATCTGGCAGTGACGCCCGTTTACACTTCGTTCAAATATCAGTTTCATGCGCAGCACACCTCCTTTACGAGATCGGCCAGACGGTCCATCTCCTCCTTCGTATTCATCTCCGTGGTACACCAGAGCATGCGTCCGCCTGGCAGAGACAGACCGCCTAAGTAACCTTCTTCCTCCAGTTTGGCGGACAGCCGCTCTGTATCAGCCGGGCAGTCTGTCACGAACTCGTGGAAAAATGGCTTGTCATAGACCGGACTTAAACCGGCTGCTCTTAGCTTTTCTCTCAAATAATGGGCTTTCGAGGTGCACTGGAGCGCCGCCTCCCGAAGTCCCTCCGGCCCCATGGCCGATAAATAGACCGAGGCCGTCAGCGCGCAGAGCGCCTGGTTAGAACAGATGTTGCTGCTGGCTTTTTCCCGGCGGATGTGCTGTTCTCTCGCCTGAAGCGTCAGGACAAAGCCCCTCTTTCCGTCGGAGTCAACCGTTTCCCCCACGATACGTCCGGGCAGCTTCCTCATCATATCCCGCGTGGTCGCCATGAATCCCAGGTAAGGTCCGCCAAATGCCATCGGAAGCCCCAGCGGCTGTCCCTCTCCCACCGCGATATCGGCGCCGCATTCAGCCGGAGTCTGTAAAACCGCCATGGAGATAGGATTACAGCCGGCAATCAACTTGGCCCCGGCTCCGTGAACCAGTTCCGCCATGGCCGTGACATCCTCCAGAATCCCGTAGTAATTGGGCTGCTGTACATAGAAACAGGCCGTCGTCCCATCAAGCATCTCCTTAAGCGTCTCTAAATCGACGCTTCCGTCCTTTGAAGGAACCAGTTCCACGTGGGCGCCTCTGCCGTGGCAGTACGTCTCCATCGCCGCCAGCACATCCGGGTTAGCCGTGTCCGCCGCCAGGACTCTGACTCTCTTCCGTTCCCGGCACATGAATACGCTCTCCGCGGCGGCTGAAGCCCCATCGTAGACCGACGCGTTGGCCGCGTCCATGCCGGTCAGTTCACAGATCATGGTCTGGTACTCGAAGATAGCCTGTAAATTCCCCTGGCTGATCTCCGCCTGATACGGCGTATAAGCGGTAACAAACTCCTCTTTGGAGACCACCTCCTTAACTATGGCCGGTATGTAGTGGCGGTACGCCCCCGCTCCGCGGAACACATGGTCAAACACACGGTTTTTTCCCGCCAAAGACTCCATCTGCCTGCGCAGTTCAAGCTCTGATTTGCCCTCCGGGATGGAGAACCGCCCCTTTAACTTCACTGAATCCGGCACACAGCCGAACAGATCATCGTAATCTTTATAACCGATTTCATCGAGCATCGCCTTCTGCTGATGATCGGTACTGGATAAGTAAGACCCCATTTGCATTCTCCTTTTTGTCTTCTTACAGCTGCATCTAACGTTCTTATTCTTTGACGAACTCCTCGTATTCCCCCGCGCTCATCAGCTCTTCCTGATCCCCAATATCGGATACACGGATCATCCAGGCCCCATACGGATCGGAATTGATGCTTTCCGGACTGTCCAGCAAGTCTTCGTTGATTTCCGCAACCACGCCGGTGATCGGGGAATAGACATCGGAAACTGCCTTTACGGACTCCACATCGCCGAACGCCTCGCCTGCCGTCACCTCATCCTCCGGCTCCGGAAGATTAACGAATACGAGATCTCCCATCTGATCCTGCGCATAGTCTGTCATACCGATTCTGGCTGAACCGTCCTCTAAAAATTCGACCCATTCGTGAGATTTTGCATACTTTAAATTTTCTGGATATGTCATTGTTTTTTCCTCCATATTATAATTTATATTTTCGTGGAATATCTATTTCGTTCTTTTGTAGAAAGGAAGCGGAACTACCTCTGCTTCAATCCGGCGTCCTCTTACGTCCGCCTCTGCCTTCGTACCGGGCACAGCATACTCTTTCTTTACCAAAGCCATGGCAACCGGGCATTTTAAGTAAGGAACGTGGGTTCCCGATGTGGTGATGCCGATCTCTTCCCCATTCGCATAGACGGTCTCATGTTCCCGGATAATGCCCCGGCCGGTCACCTTTAAGCCGACTCTCACCCGTGTGGGTTCTCCCTTTGCCTCGATGGCCGCTTTTCCGATAAAGTCTTCCTTCTTCATCTTCACCGCAAAGGAGAGTCCCGTCTCCAGCGGAGTGATGGTGTCATCCATCTCGTGGCCGTATAAAGGCATGGCCGCTTCCAGTCTCAGCGTGTCTCTGGCTCCCAGTCCGCAGGGAATCAGACCTTCCTCTTTTCCCGCCTCCATCAGTGCCTCAAAAAGCTCCGGCGCCTTCCCGGCCTCCATGTAGAGCTCGTATCCGTCTTCCCCGGTATAGCCGGTCTTCGATACGATGCAGCGGATTCCCGCCACCGGACGGTCTGCAAGGCAGGTGTAATATTTTACCGGCAGATTCTCTTTGTCTGTCAGTTTTAGCAGAATCTCTTCCGCCTTCGGCCCCTGAAGCGCCAGCTGGCCGACTCCCGCCGATATATCCTTCAGTTCGGCGCCTGGAAGCTTATGGGCCATCATCCATGCGAAGTCCTTATCTTTGTTGGATGCGTTCACCACGATAAAATAGTGATTGTCTCTGATCTTGTAAACGATCAGATCATCCACCACGCCGCCCTCCTCGTTGCACATGGGGCTGTATCTGGCCTGGCCGTCCACCATGCTGGTAAAATCATTGGTCAGCAGATGGTTTAAATTGTCGAGCGCCGCTTCGCCCTCACACAGGATCTCCCCCATATGGGACACGTCAAACAGGCCGCAGGCCGTCCTCACCGCCATGTGCTCCGCGATCACTCCGGTCCCGTACTGCACCGGCAGAAGAAATCCGGCAAATGGCACCATCTTTCCCCCGTACTTTACATGAGTATCATATAAAGTTGTCTTACATTCCATGTTTCCCTACCTCCAATCAAGATCGTTAAATTTTGGACATAAAAAAGACATACAACAAGAAATAAGAATTGTCATATGCCCCGTCTTCGTACCTGAAAGATTACCTTCAGCCGTCGCCGTTCCTTTTCTGATCCAGTCCACGGCTGCTGTGTCCGGTCTGAGGAACATACGGCTGGAAAGCTGCCTCGTCGGTGGTGTCCATCACCTTTCCAGAGTTTCGTCCAAATCCGGTCCTTTTGCCTGAGAGTTTTTCTCACCTTCGGCTCCGCCAGTAAAGGCGGTCTCTCCCGAACTCTTCATCCGAATATTCAATTTACGAGTAAAGTATAACATGTATGGCAGGGAGCCGCAAGCGATTTTTGTGCATATTTTACGATTCCGGGGATGACTTCTCTCGCCGGTTATGTTAAAATAAAGCCATGAAACGAAAGGGGACATCTGCAAATGAACAAAAGCAAAACCTTCAGCTACGAATACGATGAATATGAAGACGGGACAAAGGGAGCCCACACTCTGATTGATGATCTTCTTGCCGACCCTGATTTTTCCGGATTGACAGAGCTTTCCATAGGAAACTGGGGCGACTGCTGGGAGGAAAGCTGCCAGCCAATCATCGACGGAATTATTTCACACGCGAAAGAATTTTCCCATATCCGCAGCCTCTTTATCGGAGACATGGATTTCGAGGAGTGCGAGGTATCCTGGATCATTCAGGGCAACTATGGCGGCTTATGGGCGGCGCTTCCGGAGCTGACGGAGCTGACCATCAAGGGAAGCACCGATCTGGAGCTGGGCGCTGTCTCTCATGAGAAACTGGAATCGCTCACCATCATCTGCGGCGGACTTCCGAATTCTGTCATCGAGTCCGTGAAAAATGCGCGTCTGCCCGGCTTAAAAAAGCTGATTCTCTACATAGGAAGCGATAATTACGGCTTTGAGGGCGACTGTGAGACCATCCGTTCTCTGCTTGACACCATGGATTTTCCGAAACTGGAGTATTTAGGGATTGTTGACAGTGAGATGCAGGATGATATGACGGAAACCGTACTGGGGTGCCGCTATATGGACCAGATCCACACACTGGACTTGTCATGCGGGACTCTGTCTGACAAGGGAGGGGCCCTTCTTCTTGAAGCGCTGCCCGCGCATCCCAATATTCAGAAGCTGGATGCCCACTACCACTACTTAAGCACCGGGATGATGCAGCGTCTGGCCGCGCTTCCGATCGAGACGGAGCTGTCCGAACAGAACAAACCGGATAACTACCGCGGCGAGGTCTGGATGAACGCCATGCTGACAGAATGAGAACCGCGGTGCTGCTGGGAAACCGGGACACGAAGCGAACCATCTACTTTGAAAAGGCGGCCCGCCAAAACGGACTGCCCTTTCTGTTTCTGGAGTGGGAAGATTGGAAGCGCTGCGGTTTTCCCGCTGACAGCGAACTGTTTGTAAAGATCGATCCCCCGGTCTGGACCGATGGCCATCTCTCCGGCCTCAATGATCTGGTCGGCTCCTACCGCAGTGATTTGAAGGCATTGGAAAAGGAGGCGTCAGTCTCCCAATTCGTAAATCCGCCTCGCGCGCTCATGGAGCTGCTCGACAAGACCGGATGCAAGCAGGTATTAAAGGAGGCCGGTCTTCCCGTTACCCAAAGCCTGGGAGAAGGCATCGGGGACAGCGAAACGCTTCTCTCCCGCATGAAGGACATGCGGATATTTTCGGTCTTTATCAAACCGGTATCCGGATCCGGCGCGGCCGGGGTCACGGCATTTCGCTTCCAGCCAAAGACCGGACGCATGGCCGCCTACTCCTGCGCCGCACCCGATCTGGCGGCATTAAAACCGGAGCGTTCCTCTGCTTTCCGACCGCCGCTTATCAATACGAAGAGACTTCACACCATCACGGAGCCTGCAGAAATCCTGGATTTTTTAGACAGTCTGCTCTCCCTCGGGTGTATTGTGGAACGGTGGTACCCGAAGGCGGACTTTCAGGGATTTTCCTACGACTTGAGGGCGGTCTGCCAGGATGGAGCCCTCGATTTTCTGCTGGCACGGCTGTCGAAAGGGCCTGTCACCAATCTCCATTTAAACAATCACCCGCTGGAGGCCTCCCGGCTGGCGCTGCCGGAAGACGTCACTTCGACCATACAAGAGCTCTGCCGGAGGGCCTGCGGCTGTTACCCCGGCCTTCGCAGCGCCGGGATCGATATCCTCCTAGAAAAAGGCAGCTTAAAGCCACGGATCATCGAGATGAACGGACAGGGCGACCTGCTTTACCAGGATATTTACGATAAAAATGAAATTTACAGCCACCAAGTCAGGATGATGAAGGCATGGCTGGAGCAGGGAGGTACTTTATGAGCGATGATGCCATACATGATGATTCAATGAATGATAATTCGATGAATGATGATTTGATAAATGATAATTTGATGCACGAAAATGTTACGTGCCAAGAAGCACTGCGCGAGGTCCCGGCCGGCTTATTTGGCCGGACGCTGAACGCCGTGCAGCCGGATGTCGATATGAATAAAATCGCAGGCAGCCATGACCTCCTTTTTATCTGCCTCGACACCCTGCGCTACGATGTGGCCGTGGAGGAGGAAGCAAAAGGTACGACGCCGGTACTGAACCGGTATGGCCCCTGGGAGAAATGCCAGGCTCCCGGCAATTTCACCTATCCCTCCCACCACGCCATGTTCGCCGGATTTCTGCCCTGCCCTTATGAGGCCAAAAGCATCGCGGACCGGCAGCCGCTCTTCTTCCCGTTAAACGCGGGTATGGGAAAGAAAGCGCCCGCCGGCGCCTTTGGATTTTCCGGGGCGACCATCATGGAAGGGCTGGAGAAGGCCGGCTACGACACCTGGTGCGTGGGCGGCGTGGCATTTTTCGACAAACGCTCCGACCTGGGCCGGGTATTTCCCGGATATTTCCGCCGCAGCTACTGGAATCCTTCCTTTGCCTGTCCCGTCAAGGACAGCACCGGCAATCAGGTGGATTTTCTCTTAAAGAAGATCGAAAAAGCAGACAGGGACATTCCCGTTTTTCTCTACTTAAATATCGACGCTATCCATTACCCCAATTACTTTTATCTGGATGGCGCCGTTCATGACAGCCTTGAAAGCCATGGCGCAGCTCTGCGTTATGTGGATGGCCAGCTGGGCCGGCTGTTTGAGCGCTGGAAGGCGGTGCGGGGCAGCACCTTTGTAATCTGCTGTTCCGATCATGGAACGTGTTACGGGGAAGACGGCTGCCAGTTTCACGGCATCAATCACCCGGCCGTAACCACGGTTCCCTATAAGCATTTTATCCTTTAAGGTCAGGAGTTCGACACCCATGAATATGAAACGATATACGCAGTATATGTACAGCTATCCCCATAAGACGGCCTACGGTCCCCTGGAAGGAGTTACTCTGAATCAGTATCTTCCTGATCTGGCTGGTCCCGGGCATGACCTCTACCTCCATCTGCCCTTCTGCGAGACGAAATGCGGTTACTGCAACTTATTCTCCGTCACGGGGCAGGGGGAGACGGCCATAGACCGGTATCTAGACACCGTGGAACGGCAGCTTCGCCAGTATGAGCCGCTTTTTGCCTCTGCAAACTCCCTTTTTACCGGCCTTACGATCGGAGGCGGAACCCCGTTGCTGCTGACGGAAGCGCAGCTGGAACGGTGCTTTGCCATGATACGGCGTTATACACGGCTTACCCGGGACGCGGAAATCATCATCGAGACCGCGCCGAATCAGACAGCGAAGCCGAAGCATGCTCTGCTGAAGGACGCCGGTGTCACGAGAGTCAGCATGGGCATTCAAAGCTTTTTCGATGAGGAGCTGAAGGTCCTTAAGAGGAGCCACCGGGCAGAGAAGGCCAGAGAATCGCTGAATCTTTTGATGAACAGCGGTTTTTCCAGGGTCAATGCGGACTTCATCTACGGCGTGCCGGGACAGAGCGTCTCCTCCTTCCTCTCCTCGGTAAAAGAAGCGGTATCCTTCGGCCCTGACGAGCTGTTTCTCTATCCTCTGTACGTAAAACACGGCGCGGCGCTGGAACAGGAATTAAACCGCGGCCTCGTTCTGGATGAGGACCTGGCCTTCCGCCAGTATGAAGCGGCTGCGGAATGGCTTGCCTCGCACGGTTACCGTCAGGATTCCATGCGCCGGTTCGTCAGGCCGGAATCGCCCGGGGGCAGCAGGGAATTTTCAGACTGCGGCTTTGGGAGCACGCTGTCACTGGGATGCGGCGGCAGAAGCTATCTGGGAAACCTCCATTCCTGTACTCCCTATGCCGTCACAAGAGAAAGCTGCTTAGAGCAGCTGGTCCAATACGAAGAGACCACGGATTTCTGCGCAGTCACCCATGGGATTCTGCTGTCGGAAGAGGAACAGAAACGAAGATTTGCCATACGCCATCTGCTCATTCTTCCCGGACTTCCTCTCACGGCTTACCGGAAAGCGTTTCATGGTGACGCAGCCGCTGATTTTCCAATTCTTCATGAGTGGACGGAGCAGGGCTTTCTTAAAGAGCAGGGGGACTGTCTTGCACTGACGGAAAAAGGGATGGGGCTGTCCGATTATCTAGGCCCCATGCTCATTTCAAAGGAAGTCCAGGATAAAATGAATCAATGGGAGGCCCATCATGGCACGAAACATGATCCTATACAGAGGGAGTTTAAAGAGCTGTAATTACGGCTGTTCCTACTGCCCCTTCGCCAAACGGCCGTCTTCTCCGTCTGAGCTTCTAAAGGACAGGGAAAACTGGATGCGGTTTGTCGGACATCTGGAAACGCAGAACGAACGGCTGGAAACGCTTAGCGGACAGACGGACACTTTCAGTGAACCGTATGGAGCCGTCATGGTGGTTCCTTACGGGGAGGCGCTGATCCACGATTACTACTGGGAGGGGCTTGCCCGGCTGAGCCGCATGGGGACAATGGAAGCCGTTGGGGCGCAGACCAACTTAAGCTTTGATATCGGGCGCCAGCTTACCATCTTCAAGGAAAGCGGCGGCATGAAAGAAAAGCTCCGCGTCTGGGCCACCTTTCATCCGGAGATGACGACCGTGTCCCTCTTTGCAGAGCAGTGCAGAAAACTGCTGTCTGCCGGGATCCGCATCTGTGCGGGGGCAGTCGGCGTGCCGGAGAACCTGGAAACTCTTCGACGCTTAAAGGAGGCGCTTCCCGGCGGATGCTGCCTCTGGATTAACCGCATGGATGGGCTGAACCGCCGCTACACAGAGGAAGAACAGCAGGCATTTCTCAGGATCGATCCCTGGTTTTACCGCGAACTGCACGTAAAAAAGGCGATGCCGGAGCAATGCCCGGGACGCCTTTTTGTGGAGTCTGACGGAAGAATGAGGCGCTGTACCATCTCCGCTCCCCCGGAAGGAAACTGGTACGATACGGGAGGGACAGAGACGCTTCCTTGCAGGAAAAAAGCATGTACCTGCTACCTGGCCTATGGCGGCCGGATGGACTGTGTGGAGCGGACCGCATTCGGGCGCTGGCCTCTTTTTCGCATCCCCTGGAGTCCCAGGGCAGTGTTTATCGATGTGGATGGGACTCTTATTCCGGAAAACGGCCTGGTTGAGGACCGCCTCCTGTCCCATCCGGGGATCAGCATGGAATGGCTGGACTTTTTCAAACGCGAGTCCCGGACCAGGTCCTTATTTCTGGCCACTTCCCTGCCCTGGAAAGAGGCGGCCGCCAAATGCAGGAGCATACTCCCCTATATATCAGGAGGTGTCTTTGCAGGAGGCGCGCATGTGGTCTTTCGGTCAGGGAATAATCAGCCAGGAAATAGGCATTCAACGAAAGACCATTCGGGGAACGACCGTCTTGAGATCTTCCACACCTTCGACGCCCCCTGGCTCCCTCAGCTTTCGGCGCTTCAGTCCGACTCCCGCTTTCGCCTCCGCCTCTTTGAACACGAAGGCCGCCCTTATAAGCTTACACTCACGAGACCGGAAAAACGCGGTTGGAGGCAGGAAGAGTTGAATGCGGTCACCGGTCGTCTGACGCCCGGCGCGTTCCGCTGTTTCACGGAGCGCGGCAACCTTCAGATCGTTTCCCGGGAGGTTGACAAAGGGAGCGGGGTTCGTGAACTGTGTGCGCTAATGGGAATCGATGCCCGTGAGACGGCGGCTCTCGGCGATTCCAAGGAAGACATTGCCATGTTTCGCACCTGCGGTTATGGAATCGCTGTAAAAGGAGGTTCTCTGAAGGCTGCCGCGGAGGCCGATTTTATATCGGAATGCTGTCCGAGAGACATAAGGTTCCATACCCCAGCTCCGCATTAGGCCACTGCGAATATCCGGGCAGATGCCTGGCTCCACGCCTTAAATAGGCTTTAATTTTCTCACCGTACAGGAACGGGTCCCTCCCGTCCACGATCCCCCACTGCATCAGAAGCGCCGCGCTTCCCGTCACAAACGGCGTGGCAAAGGAGGTTCCCGTCACGGACTCATAGCCGCCCCCCGATCTGGCTGTAATGATTCCGACTCCCGGGGCCGCCAGATCGGGCTTAACCTGATTAGTCTTTCGCGTGAATCCACGGCCGGAAAAATCGGCAAAGGACTGGTAAGCGTCGTCATAGGCGCCTACGGATATAACTCCTGCCGCCGTGGAAGGTATGGTCAGAGTCGTCTCCGGGGTGGGCCTTAAGAAACGAGTGGAACGGCTCAGCACACTGGCGGAAGGCAGCCAGAAATCAAAGTTTCCCTCCACGATCTCCCGTGGCGTCAGCCGGATTCTCCAGAGTCCCTCATCAACGTAACTTTCTTTGGGAATGAAGTCCAGATAGATTTCCTGCGCTACGCTGTACGGCCCCGGCTTTCCATAGTAAAGAAGAATGGTCAGATTCACAAAAGAAAGCGTCTGGGGCCCCAGGCGGCTGCTGATTGGACCGATAGTTTCGCCAGATGGCGTAATCAGGCTGATATCGAAAATATCCGTATAGGACTTCCAGAGCTGGACGCTGAAGCTGGTCTGATAAGCTCCTATCGTCAGCTCCACCTCCTGTGGCTGGTTCATCACCAGCTGCCCGGCGCTGTGCCCGTCTCCCGCCCCTTCATTACCTGTTCCCACTACGAAGACCGCTTTCCCGTAATTGGATATGTCATTCAGAAACGTTTCCAGAAGGCTCGTTCCGTCATGGGAACCGTACGTGTTGCCGAAGCTTAAATTGACCGCCACCGGCTGTCTCCGGCGCACCGCTTCTCTCACCACAAAATTGACCGCCCGCATCAGTTCCGTCGTCCGCGGAAAGCTGTCGCTTTTCGGCACGCCCAGCTTTACCACCAGGAGATCACTCTCATAGGCGATTCCCCGGTACTGGCCGTTATTCTCCCTTCCGTTGCCCGCCGCAATGGCTGCCACCGCGGTTCCGTGACCACTCGTATCCACAGAGGGCACGATCGCCCGTGCAGCCGCCCGGCTTCCTGTGGCCAGCGCCTCGTTGATCTCCTCTTCTGTAACCACCCGGTCCAGCGTCTGATCCCAGAGCATGACGATGCGTGTGTCCCCGTTCTCCTTTCGGAAATCATCGTGGTAATAATCGATTCCCGAGTCAATGATCGCCGTCAAAACTCCTCTGCCGGACAGATTCCCCTCCCCCTGCTGCACGATATTAATACAAGAAGCTGCCTTTGCCTGGTTGATGGCAAAGTACAGCCTCTTCGGTTTTTCTATAAAGTCTATCTGCGGCAGACTGCTGATATAGTCGATCTCCGGCTCCGGCACCGTTAAAATGGCGTACTCGTTGATCATCTCATCCACAATGATCCCGTGTTCTGTCAACTCAGCCAGGCTCCCGGAATATTTAACGATCAGTTCCCATGTATTCAGCTCGGAGTTATACCCCACATTCAGGGACTCCGATTTTTCCCGTTCCTCTGTCGTGGCACTGAGAGAGAGGTTTAAGAGGTTTTCCAGCTTCTGATTCTGCATATGCTTCTCTGTGTTATTCTTTTACTCTATCATACGCATCACGGCACGGGTGTATTCGGATTCTTTCCTGTCAACCTGCCGTCTCCTTCTCAGCCTCCCGGATCTCCACCCCATTATAGAAGAACCGGAGGATTTCCTCATAGGTTTTGCCCTCCGCCGCCATGGCCTGCGCTCCGTTCTGGCTCATGCCGACTCCGTGGCCGTATCCGCCTCCATAGATATGGAAAGTGGTGATATTATTATCATCCACGCCCTCGTTCTCGATGGCAATATAGGCGCTGGGCAGGGACTCGATATCCTTCATGACGTTTCCGTCATTCTTCGTAATCTTCATGTAGGGATTGCCAAGCTTTGCTCTCACCTGGCCTTCCCCGTTGATGGTCATGATTCCATCGGAGCCTTCCACACGCACTTTTTTCACAATGCCGCCCACACCACGCTCGGTGACAGAGATATTCAATATGGTTCCCACCGCGGTAATCTCCTCCTCCAGCTGCCGATTCGTGACCGTAGTCTCCCAGCGGTACATCGGGAAGGAGGAATCATAGGATGGGTACTCCTTATTCTTGATAAATGCCTCAAATGCCGCATTGGTGGACAAATTTAAGACGCTGCGGCCTGTCTCCAGGAGGCAGCCGTCCAGATACGGATATTTGGCCGGATCACTTCCCCAGATGCTGCCGTCTGTCGTATGGCCGCAGGAGGTGGAGAAATAAAATGCCTCAATGGGCGCATCCTGATAGAACAGAAGCTTTCCATACGTCTCACGGACCGCCTGCTCCGTCTTATCCGATGTCTTTAGGTTGTTATACACCTGGAATCTGGTGCTGTCGTCCACATGGGCGCCGTACTGGCTGTAGGTGTTGCTCTGAATCTGGCGGTAGGCGTACGTTCTCGCACAGACCGCCTGGGCCTTTAACGCCTCCATCTCGTAGCTGTCAGGCATCTCGCTGGGCACTACCCTGGTCAGATAATCTTCCAGATACAGTTCATTAATCAGAGTAATCCCCTCTGTCTCTTTCCGGATTTCAATGCTTCCGCTGTACGTCGGCGTGCCGAGGGACCTACGGATAGAATTGACGGAGATGGTATCGCCGGCCTCCACGGGAGTGACGACAATTCGACCGTCCTTCAGCCGTTCATCTGACGGATCGATAATCACTTCGGCCTTCGCCGGGATCTGCACGCTCTCCTCTCCGTAGGCAATGTTCAATCCGCTCTCTGCCGATAAGGTGACCGACGGATGGAAGACAGACTGAAAATTCGTATTCATGATCATGACCCGGATCGTCTTCGCATCGAATTCCCGCATGGTCAAAGCCGCGCACAGCTTTCCATGGGCCACGACAAATTCCTGAATGTCGTAGCCGACCAGGATATCCGAGATGGACTGCTCCTCAAACTGGCCATACAGCTTATACACCTTGAAATCCTTATCCAGCTTGATCTTACCGTAGCCTTCAATCTCAATGGAATCGTCCTTTACCGCCAGGACCTTTCCGGTAATCCTCTTTTTCTTCAACGTCACCTTCTGAAGCTTGCCATTCTTCAAAGACAGGTCTGCCAGATTATCGGCAAACTCCTCCGACTGCCCCAGAGAGGCTTCCATGGGGAACGTTCTCTCAATTGTATCCAGATGTACGGAAAAGGTCTCCCCCTCGCCGCGTGTCAGCCAGACATTCTTATAAGTGACGGAATCACTCACCGTTTCCCTGACCGCGATCATCTCACCGTCTTTTACCAGGACCTTCAGTTCCCAGTCTATGTAGCTGTCGAGGCTGATTCCTTCAAAGCGGAATTTGCCCTCGCTCGTATAAGCGGTCCACGCCGGGGCGCTCCTGATGTTCATCGGAGTACCGTAAAGAAGTACGTCCACTTCCTTTATTCTGCCTTCCTGATCCAGTTCCTTCCGAAGGCTGTCGTAAATAAACCACCAGTTGTCCGATGGAAACGTTTTGCCCTGTTTTTTCTTCCCCACGTGAGCAGCCTCTCCCTGTCCCGGGACCAGTGCCTCCGCCAGTTCCTCCGCCTCCCGGTACGTTAAATATCCCTGTACGTATTCCGGGTCCGAGGGGGTCGTGTCCGGAGATAAGTATCCGTTCACGTAGAGATAATTCAAATACTTCGCATACCAGTTATTCCTGTCCTTCTCCGAAAAATAGTTCTGGCCCTGCTCCTTAAGCAGCTGTTCACAGCTTTCGGCATCCGTCAAAAGAAGGGCGGCTGACTTGTAGGCCGCCGCTCTCGATATCCCACCCGGCTTCGTCTCACTGACCAGGATGATGATAATTAAAATGAGAACCAGAAGAGGAATTCCGGCTGCAAATGCGATAAATTTCCTTTTATTCATGCGCTCCTCTTATCTCATATAAGTTTTCTTCTCTTCGTCGATGTGCTTTAAATCCTTGTAGTCGTTTGTATTAAGGGAAAGTTCTTTTTTTCTGAGTTCCCGGTTCACCAGTCCGGATAACATACTGTAGCCCACCGCAAAGGTCGGTACTGCGATGATCATGCCTACAAACCCGAACAGGCCGCCGAACAGCAGGATGGAAAACAGCACCCAGAAGCTGGGAAGTCCCGTAGACTGTCCTAAAATCTTCGGACCCAAGATATTGCCGTCAAACTGCTGAAGCAGTACGATAAAAATCAGGAAGTACAGACACTTCATCGGGCTGACCAGGAGAATTAAGAAGGCACTTGGTACGGCTCCGATAAACGGGCCGAAAAACGGGATCACATTGGTCACACCCACGATCACGCTGACAAGCAGAACGTAAGGCATCTTCATCCAGTTTAAGCATACGAAACAGATGATACCGATAATCAGGGAATCCAAAAGCTTGCCCGTGATAAATCCGCCGAACACCCGGTGGACAAAACGGAGCTCTTCGATAAACTGATTCGCCATCCGCAGAGGCAGCACGCTGTAGATGATCTTCTTTCCCTGTGCGGAAAGAGTCTCTTTGATGTTTAATAAATACACCATAACGATGACGCCGATCAGGATGTTCTTAAGCGCCAGCACAACGCTCAAAAGACCGCTGGACAAGCCGCTTATCACCGTCGATACGTTCGGTACCAGGGAGGTGGTCAGCCAGGTTTCCAGTTGATTGGTCACCTCGTCGTACATCGGGATTACCTTTTGTTCCAGGGTCGGATTATCCTCCAGAAGCTTCTGAAGCCAGAGCGCCAGGTTGTTGATGTTCTCTCCCAGTCCCTCCTGCAGCGTCATAATGCTCGTGTAGATCTGCGGAATGACCATCCAGAACAGACCCGCAACAATCACAAAGAGGACGATCAGGCTCACAGCCGTCGCTCCGGCCTTCGATAATCCCCTGACTGTCTTTTCCTTTTTTACGCCCTTCGCAATCCAGCCTTCAAGAAGGCTTCTCGTCCTGTTGTAAATCGGGAGAAGCAGATATGCCAGGACAGCTCCATAGATCACCGGCATCAATATGCCGATAAATGCCCTCAGTCCAGCCTTCATCACCTGAAATCTCGTAAGAAAAAAAGCAAACGCGATACTCAGCGCGATCACCGCCAGCGCGGTCACTCCCCAGCATATATAATTCCTGAATTTCGTTTCCTTCATATTATTCTCCTGTATTTTAAGATACGGGCTTTGCCCTATGTATACATTATCATACTTTTGTAAAAAGTTAAAGCAGCGATTTCTCGCTGCTTTTTTCTTTTGTAACCCCAAAATGCCGGTTCTTACTGTTTGACGCCTAGCCTTGCTAGGTGGGCGACCTCACTTAAGCTTCTGCCTTCCACTCAATATAGGAGGCCTGACATCCGCTTAAAAATATTGGAATCCCGAATGTCAAAATGTAGGTTCAAAGTAGGTAAGAGTGTCGAACATTCCAGGAATTACAATTCATCTTATTTTTATAGCATTAGTATACACCACTTTACTCAATTTTTCAAGTTCCTTTTCCTGTCAGTTTTAATTATGAAGACGACGCGCCCGGCGGACATACTCTCAGCCCAGACCGGCGGCGGCTGTTCGTTCCTCAGGCGCTTAAATGGTGCGCCCTGTCCAGCAGGCTGCCATGCTCAATATAAGGGTCCAGACGCTCCAGCAGACGTTCGCAGCATTCCTCGTGAATCACCAGCTCCACCGCCTGGGCCGCCTTTACGGACAGCACCGACAGCAGCGATTTCGCATCCACCACCGTGCTCCCGCAGACCAGTTCCATCTTATGACGGCTGCTGCCGGTTATTTTTACAAATTCCAGGATCGAATCAATTCCCCAGAATCCGACTTTTACTCTTTTCATCGTTGGTATTCCTCCAAATACTGTACTGGTGCCAGCTACGCCATTAAAAGGCCGCTCTCCATATCGTAGAGCTGATAAACTTTGTATTCCCTGTCAAATATATATCCCAGCTTCTCCGCCAGCCCGACTGACTGTAAGCTGATCGCATCCCAGCTCGGATAGATCCCCTGCTCCAGACACGTGAGGATGAACCGGGCGCTGCACGCCAGGGCCAGCCCCTTCCGCTGGTACTCCTTCCGGGTCTCAACCTGTATCTCAAACATTCCCTGGCTGATCCCATAGGCGGAACATCCGGAAACAATCTTTCTGCCATCCATGGCCACAAAGCCAAGACCATTCTGTTCAAATTCCTCCGGAGTTTCGAAATTGGAGCAGAAATCACGGCTCCATTCCTCCTTAAGCGCCGTCTGGTACAGTCTCCGATCGATTTTCTTTAATCGTATTCCGGCGGGCAGATTCCTGCAGTAGGACTCCAGTGCCTCCTCCGAAAAATGGTTCCTGTCCCTTCTCATGGAATACCGGGATAGAACCCTGTATTCTCCCGGAAAGGATTCCTCCAGCCATTCGGCCCATCTCTCATCGGATGGGGTGATATAATCCTGGCCGCATTCCCTGTAAAGCTGTGCTTTAAGTTCCATGGCCTGTTCACCCTTTGGGCATATGCCAAACAGGTATGCGAAATCACCCAGATGTATCAGGCAGTACGATGGATTCGTCAGCTCCGGCACCCATACACGACCCATATATCCCCGGACCGCTCCATGCACCAGAACGTGATCCGCCTGTCCGCATAGCGTTCTGATTATCTGTCTCTTTTCTTTTCCCAGTTCAATCATAATGCGTCTCCTCCTTAAGGCGTTCCTCTTCGCCGTCAGCCAAAACTATTCCTTAAGCGCCATAATACTGTGTATCATATCACACTATAAGAGATTCTGCAAATCAAAAACTGTCTCCGCCAGAAAATCTGCCTGTGCGCCGGTCAGCTCTACCCGGTCTCCATAACCGTAGAGAACACCCACGCTGTCGACTCCGACCTCCCTGGCTCCTAAGATATCGTGTTTCCTGTCACCGATCATGATCACTTTTTCAAGATCGGTAATCCCGTTTTCCGCGAGGACGTACCGGATGACATCCGCTTTCTTCACTCTGGTCTCTCCTAAATCGGCGCCGCCCATAAAGGTGAAATACGAATCCAGTCCGAAATGCTCCATGATCTTTCTGACAAAGACCTCAGGCTTCGAGGAAGCCACAAAAAGCTTTTTCCCGGAGGCAATAAGCGCCTTCAGCATCTCCTCGATCCCCTCGTAGACCTCATTTTCAAAGATTCCCCGGTCGGAAAAATATTCCCGGTAGACACCGATCGCGTTCACCGCATCCTCCTCGCTGAATCCGTAGTATTCAATGAAGCTGTCCTTCAGCGGCGGTCCGATAAAGCAGCAGAGCGTATCTAAGTCCTCCACCTCGATGTTATAAGCCTTCAGGGCGTGGCGCACGGATTTGGTGATGCCTTCTTTTGGATCGGTCAGCGTTCCGTCCAGATCAAATAACAGATATTCCTTCTCCATTCTCTCCTCCATGGATAAGAATGCAACGGAGACGGAAGGCAAGCTCCCGTCCCCATATGCATTTTTGAATTAATTCCATTCACAGTTTAAGGTATTATCTCACTTTGTGAATTAGAAGTCAATCATTTCTGTTGCAAATTTGTCGTAAAATGGATATATTTAGTACGAATCGTAAAAATATCCACTCCATTTGGAAAGAAGGAATTCTATGATAGAGATCGATCAAAACGGGAAAAAAGATTTTTCATCCATACAGGAAGCGCTGGACTGCCTTGCAAAAACTCCGGATTCCGGAAAAGGAGAAACGCTGTTCCTGCACAGCGGAATCTACCGGGAACAGATTACCGTGCGCATACCGCATCTGACCTTCCTCGGGGAAGAGGACGGCTCCACCATAATCACCGGCTGCCTCTCTGCCCGCATGGAAGCACCGGAGGGCGGGCCGCTCCGAACGTTCCGCACCTTTACATGCTTCATCGACACCCACGACTTCACCGCACGCAGCATCACCTTTGAAAACAGCGCCGGGAAAGGGACCGAGGCCGGACAGGCCCTGGCACTCTATGCGGATGGGGACCGCCTCTTCTTCGACTCCTGCCGTTTTCTGGGAAACCAGGATACTCTCTTTACCGCGCCTCTCCCGCCGAGGGAGATTGAACCGGGAGGATTTACCGGGCCGAAGCAGAATGCCCCCCGCATCAGCGGAAGGCATTATTACCGGAACTGCTACATCGAAGGCGATATCGACTTCATCTTCGGCGGAGCGGCCGCCTATTTTGAAGGCTGCACCCTGTTTTCCAAGTGTACGGACAGCCCGGTAAACAGCTACGTCACTGCGGCCTCCACGCCTGAGGGCCAGGAATTCGGCTATGTCATGAAGGACTGCCGTTTCGAGAGCTGCTGTCCCCCGCACAGCGCCTTCCTGGGGCGGGCCTGGCGCGAATACGCCCAAACGGTTCTCCTGTACTGCTACATGGATTCCCATATCTGCGAAGAGGGATGGGATGACTGGAACAAACCGGAGGCCAGAGAGCACGCGTTTTATGCGGAGTATGAGAGCTTTGGACCGGGCGCCGCCATGGACCGCCGCCCGGAATGGGTCCGCCGCCTGACGAAAGAAGAGGCCGGACGCTTTACAAAGGCCGCCGTTCTCTCAGGAAATGACGGCTGGGATCCGGAATAGGGGCACGCGGAAAGCTTCACCGCTTATATGACGGGAGCGCCGATATTCCAGACAGTCTTCCCGCCCTCGCCGAGGTCGATCATCCGGTCCAGAAGCCGCTTCATCAGTTCGTATTTCCGCTCCTGAAGCAATGGATCATCCCATAAATTATACTTCTCCTCCGGATCGTTCTGGAGATCGTAGAACTCACCGTAGCTCCTGTTCTGGTAGTAGATCAGTTTATAATGTTCATCCCGTATGGCCCGGATGTCTCTCGCTTCCATGTAGACGTCCGGCCATATTTCTTTGGCGCCGTCCTCGTAAAACTGCGTCAGACTCCGGCCCATCATGGTATCCGGGACAGCGATTCCCGCCGCCGTGAGGCATGTGGCCGCGATTTCGACCGAACTGATGAAGCTGTCCTCTCTGCGGCCTTTAAAGCCGGAAAACGGAGGCTTTAACAGAAACGGAATCCTCATCAGGGCCTCCGAGCAGTACTGGGCCTTGGTGGCCACACCGAAATCTCCCATAAAGTCCCCGTGGTCCGAGGTAAACAGGATGAGGGTATTATCGTAAAGCCCCTTCTTTTTAAGGAACTCAATCACCTGGCCGATTTTCCGGTCAATCAGAGTCATATTGGCATAGTAGGCCTTCTTCATCAGCCGGATCTCATCCGGGGTGAGCCCATCCGGCGACGTGTGATTCTTTAAATCGAGACTGCCGAATTTCTTAGCGATGTCGAGATAATGGGGCGGCTTATGGAACAGATCGGAAAGCTCCGTTCCCGGCAAATCCAGCTCCATTTCCCCGTAGGCCTCTTCATCCGGAAGCCCAATCCCGTCAAAGGGCATGTGCGGCCCCGGGAATGAAAGGGTCAGGAACCAGGGCCTGTCATCGGGACAGCTCTCCTCCAGCCACTCCCTTCCCCGGTCGCCGATGTAGGCGTCCACGTGGTACTTTTCTTCCCCTGTAAATTCATAGATCCCCTTGCTGTTTATCTCCCTGAAAAGCTGGGATCCCCTGGTGAAACCGCTGTCGGCCAGAAACTCCACATAGCTGGAGACGCGGTCGGAGACCGTCTTGTTGGCCGGAAGGCCGAATTCGCCGTCGGCCAGCTCCTTCGTGATTATCTCCGGTGGAAAATGTTCATCCACAATATCCTCATAGTCGTATCCCCGCTCAATTTCAGAGCGCCAGAAATGCTGTTTTCCGATGACAGCCGTATAGTAGCCCCCCTCCTGTAAATACTTCATAAATGTGGTCTCCTTTTTGGGAAGGCTGCTGACAAATCCCGGTACGCCGCACTGGGAGGGATAGCGCCCGGTAAAGATGGCTGCCCTCGCCGGAATGCACGACGGGTTTGTGGTATAGGCGCGGGAAAAGCACACGGCTTCTTCCGCCATCCGGTCAAGGGCCGGTGTATGTACCTGGCGGTTCACCCATCCGGCTGCGTCGTAACGCTGCTCATCTGTCATCAGAAATAATAGATTGGGTCTCTCTTTCAAATCGGTTCCTCCTTTATCTTCTCCGGGGCCGGAATCTCGTCTGACGGATAGGACAGTGTCACCACGGTTCCCTTTCCCGGAAAGCTGTCAATCACAATGCCATACGCATCTCCATAATAAAGCCTGATTCTGTCGTGGATATTCTTCAGTCCCACATTGCCCCTGCCGGACTCCTCTTCCACCCGTTCTCTCCGCTCCAGGCGGCCGCGGATCTCCGCCAGCCGCTCCGGCTGTATGCCGCCGCCATTGTCCTCCACCGTAACCGTCATGATTCCATCCTCCTTTTTTACCGTAACCGCGATCCGGCCGCCAGAGCGGCCCCTGCCCAGCCCGTGGGAGATGGAATTCTCCACAAGCGGCTGCAGGCAGACCTTTACGATGGGCTCTGCAAGCAGCTCCTCCGGAACCTTGACGGCGAACGCAATCCGCCCGCCGAATCTGGCATTGACGATCGTCATGTAGCTGGAAAGGTTCTCCAGCTCTTCCCTGATGGTGACGAGAACACCGTCCGTATGGGTCGCGTAGCGGAACAGCTTCGATAAGGCCATGATCATCTCCGATACCTGCAAAGCCCCGTAAAGCTCCGCCATGCTCTTGATCATATCCAGGGTGTTGTAGAGAAAATGAGGATTGATCTGAGCCTGAAGCGCCTTGATGGCCGCCTCCTTTTCCTTCAGTTCCACGGAATACACCCGGTTGACGAGGCGGTCAATCTCCTCCGCCATGCCGTTAAACGCGTCACAGAGTTCTCCCACCTCATCCCTGGTCTCGACGTGCACACGGACCGTGTAATCGCCCTCCTTCACCCGGACCAGATTCTTATGGAGCCTGGTCACCGGGCGGACGATGGTCTCCGAGAAAAGGAATGAGGCCGCCAGTATGATGAGCACGGTTATGAAGATCACGGTTCCTGTCATGGTGCTCAACGCACGGATATTGCTCTCCACGCCCTTCATGTCATCGAAAAATGTGACTCTGATTCCCAGATTTTCGATACGGTAGTCCCACGAGATGCTCTCCGCCCGTCTCCTCTCCTTCGGCGGCGCCGAGTAGGAGACCGCGGCGGCCCGCAGACGGTTCACCGCTTCCGGCCCGCCGCTCATCGTGTCATAGAGCAGCAGCTCTCCGTCGTCCATGGCGATCTCCGTGTTCAGCACCGTACGCAAGTCCTGGAGAAGCAGATCGAACTGGTCCCGGTCAAAGACGATAAAAAGCCAGCCCAGGGTGCCGTTTTTCAACTCTAAATCATCGATCTGGCGCAGATAGACGTATTTATCCGTATAACTGTCATTCAGCTCCTCGATCCGCATGAGCCTCTGGTTTTTAAACCGTTTTCCCACCTCCTCCGGCGGTACGGAAAAAAGGATGGTGTCCGCGTAGCCTAAGGAATTCATCACATCCATGGCCGTTCCATCCTGTTTTAAAAATGTAACCTGATCCACGTACGCCATTACCTTGAACAAATCGAGATTCACCCGCACCTTTTTCTCCAACGCCATGCGGGCGCTGTAGCTGCTCAGCGAATCGGAGGCCCCGCGTATCATGGCCTGGGTATCGCTGTCAAAGAAGAGATTGGAGATGTATTCGATTTTAGTCAAATAGTCCTCCAGCAAAACTGCCGTGTTCCGTTCCGTCAGCTGGTTCTGGGTGAAGGCATCGCTCCTCAGCTTCTCGGAATAGGCAGAGTTAATATAGCAGTAGACAATACAAAGAGGAATGAGGGAGACTGTCAGAAAGCTCAGAAATATTTTTCTGTTCAGACGGCTCTCCAGCCACGTCTTAATGCGCACTCTCTTCACGTTTTTCCTCCTCCCGCCTCATCCTCTCCCTGTATTCCGACGGTTTCTCCCCCGTCATGGAGGCAAACACCCGGCTGAAATACTTTGCTTCCTTGAATCCCACCCGAAGGCTGACGGCGCTGACGGAAAGGCCCGTGTGGCTTAAAAGCTCCTTTGCCTGTCCGATCCGCACCTCCGTCAGATAATCGATGAAATTAACACCCGTCTCATCCTTGAATTTCTTGCTGAAATAGCTGGGATTGATTCCGTATTCGTCCGCCACCCAGGCGAGGCTGATATCAGTGCTGTAATGCTCCCTGATCTCACGCTGGATCCGTTTGACAATTGCCGCCACATCCATGCAGTCCTCTTCCTTCAGACAGGAGGCGGCCTTTTCAATATACTCTTCAAACCGGTGGCAGATGGACCGGATGCTGTAGTAATTCCGGATCCGGACAGAGAAATCGTATCCCTCCTCGATCAGTTCCAGATATTCCGTCCGGCTCTGTTCCTTATACCGGTCATTTAACAGCTTGATCACCTCGCCCGACAGAACAAAGTAGAAATTTAAGCAGCTGGTTAAGTCGTACCCCTTCTGGATAAAGAGCCCGCAGGCCTGTCTCGTACACTCCCTGATCCGCTCCGTGTTGCCGGCCTTTAACGCAGCCAGAAAATCCGCGTGAAGATCGGATTCCGACACCGGAAAGGACTCCGTCTTCCCTCCCCTCCCCAGCCGCAGAATGATGGATTCCCTCGCCTCCGCAAATGCCTCGCCAATCTCCTCCAGCGCCTCATGCGCCTCGCTCAGCCCATACTCATAGCTGTGAAGCAGGCTAACAAGCACGCTCTCATCCAGCCGGAAGCCCGCAGGATTCACAATGCCTGCGATCAGGACGCCCCAGGTGAAACGGTCCAGCGGGCAGAGGTAGATGTCCTTACCGGCAGCGGCCTCCTCAAGACGTCCGCGCATCTCCTCCCTCGTCAGAGCGGATTTTTCCAAACGGCGCATCTGAAACAGAGCCAGTTCAAAGAAGCCGCTCTGCCCCTGTCCGGACACCAGGAGGCTGTGAAGCTGGCGCTTCGTCTCGTCGCCGGGACTTCGCAGATACTCCGTCAGGATGTTTTCCACCCCTGCCGTGAAACCGTCCCGGGTCTGTTCCTTTCTCTCCTGCTCCTTTTCCAGCGCCGCGACAGCCTTCTCCACGGCTTCGTAGACCGCCGACCGCTCCAGCGGCTTTAATAAATAGGCCATAACCTCCAGCTCAATGGCGCGCCTCGCATAGTCAAATTCGTCGTAACCGGATATGACGATGGTCTTCGGAAGCCTTTCCCCCGCTTCCTCCAGACGTTTTAGCACATCGAGGCCGTCGATCAGCGGCATATTGATATCTGTAATCAATATATCGGGTCTGGTGTTCAGCAGCGCTTTCAACGTCTCTTCCCCGTTATCACTGATTCCCGTCACCGTCACCTCAAAGGGGCTCTCCTTTAAGACCTGGCTCAGCCACCGGCCCACCCAGAACTCATCATCCGCAATCAGTATCCGATACATGTCCCCGTCCCCCCTCTCTTGTGCTATTCTAACATAGGTAAAAGGCAGCCGCAAGACTCAGTCCTGCGGCTGCCAGCCTGCATTATTTCAGTTTCAGATTATTCTCAACCTGTGCGTTTAAGTCCTTGACCGCATTGTCAACGGAATCACCACCCGCCACATTGGCCGTAAAGGTACGGGCGTCCGCCCATGGGCTGACCACCGCGATGTCAAAGGCAGAATCCACCCACGGAACCATGCGGGCCGCGCTCAGACGCTCCGCCGCAGGCTCCACCACATCGTTGTTCGTGCTGGCTCCATCCGTGCGCGGATTGAAGCTGTTCTGGCTTGCCACATATGCGTTCATGCTGTCCAGTCCGGTGAAAAATTCCACGAATTTCCGGGCTGCGTCCTTCTTCTCAGAAGAGCTGTTGATGCAGACGCGGACACCGGCATTGATCAGAATCAGGGAATCGTCATCCTCGACCGGAATACCGCCCAGAGTATAGTTCATATCCGGAGCTGCGCTCTCAAGTCCTGCCACAAACCAGCTTCCGCCAGGCATAAAGCCGGCCCCTCCCTTTGCGAATTCTGCAATATCGTCCTGACCCGCCGCATAGACGAGGGCCTTACTTCCGTCCAAATAACCTTTGGAGATCAGGTCTTCCACCAGTGCGAATCCCGGCTGCATCACATCGCCGAATTTCAGCTCGCCGCTGTTCATTTTGGCAATCTGGTCCATCTTATCGGATGCCTGATAGACCGGGTCCATGCTCTTCGCCAGTGAGAGAATAGCAACGCCCGTACCGTCCTTGGCTCCGGCCACGACCGGTGTCTTTCCGGCTTTCTTCAGGATCTCACAATCCTCCAGAAACTCTTTGTAGTTTGCCGGCGCGTGATCGATGCCCGCTTCCTTCAGCACATCGAGGTTGGAAAACATACCAAATACGGCCACTTCCATGCCGAGACCCGGAATGCTGTCATTGATGGTCAGCAAGTCCTTTACAAGGCCGCTGTACTTCTCCACCACAGGCATATCGGACAGATCCTCGGTATAGCCCGCTTCCTGAAGCTGCGGCAGGTAATTGGGGTTGGCAAAGAACACGTCGTCCCCCTGCCCGGAAGCCAGTCTCGCGGTGAGTACATCCTGATAACCGCCCGCGTTGCTGATTCCCTCGTACACCACCTTGATATCCGGATTCTCCTTGTTGAACTGTTCGATCAGTTCCGGAATCGCGCCTTCCTCCGCCCCGGTCTTAAATCCGAACACCTTAAGCTCCACCTGTTCTCCCGTACTCTCCGCTTCCGCCTTCGTTTCCTCCGCTGCGGCGGTCTCTTCCTTCTTCGCCTCGCTGGTCTGTGCCGCCGTCGTCTCCGGCGCCGCCTTCTGTCCGCATCCGGCCAGAGATCCCATTACCATGGCTGCCGCCATGAAACATGCTGCTGTTCTTCTTTTTCTCATGTTTCTTCCTCCTGTTATTCCTTAATATGATTTTGTTACTATTGCATTTAACTGATTCAACCCTTCACAGACCCGTTTAACATGCCGGAAATGATCTGCTTCTGCAGTATAAAATAGACGATCATCAGCGGCAGGATCACCAGAGTTGTCGCCGCAAACAGAATATTCCACTGGATCGATAAGTCGCCCTTAAAGAAAAATACCGTAAGTGGCAGCGTCCTGGAATTCTGACCCTGCAGCAGCAGCAGGGGATACATAAAGTTGTTCCAGACCCTTAAGGCGATCACGATCAAAAGCGTTACCATGGGTGGTTTAAGCAGCGGATACACGATTCTGATAAATGTCGTAAAGGGGCTGGCTCCGTCAATATAGGCCGCCTCCTCCAGGGTGATGGGTACGGTATTCACAAAGCCGGAAAAAAAGAACACGCCGTATGCCGCGTTGGCTCCGATAAACGCCATTATCAGTCCGAACAGCGTATTGGCTACGTGAAGCTTCTGCATCCATAAGACGAGAGGCACCATGGCCACCTGCTGCGGCAGCGCCAGACCGATGAGAAACAGCGCGTTCAGTACGAGAAAGAGCTTCTTTCCTCTTCTCGCCCGCATAATGGCATACGCCCCGCAGGCTCCAAAGAACGTGGTGATCAAAGAGCTGAATACCGTCAATACGGAAGAGTTAAGCAGCGCCCTCCAGTATTTCATTCCCTTCGCCGCAGTTATATAGTTTTTAAAGGCGAAGCTGGTCTTCAGGCTTAAGGGCTCGCTCGCCAGCAACGCCTCATCCTTCAGGGACACGAGAACCATCATGATCACCGGGTAAAACATCAGCACGCAAGCGGCGATCATCAGCAGTTCGAACAGAAAAAGCAATGGTTTCTTTCTGGTTTTCATCAGTAAATCGCCTCCTCTCGTTTTTTCAGAACTCCGATTAAAACCTGCCCGAACAGGACTATCACGATGGTTAAAAGTACGGTCTGAGCCGATGCGTAGCCGTGCAGGCCGCGGTTCATATTGGCGACCACGTACGTTCCCACCGTTTCCGTGGAATTCAGCGGTCCGCCGCCTGTCATGGCGTAGACAATGTCAAATACCTTTAGGGACTGGGTAAACGCAAGCGTCACATTGATGGTGGTGGCCGGAGCCAGCATCGGCAGGATGATGCTCCCAAATTTCTGCCACGGCCCCGCTCCGTCGATGGCCGCCGCTTCCAGAATATCCGTCGATATACTCTGTAAGTTGGACATGTAAATGGTGGAAGAATATCCGATCCACATCCACACATGAGCGATCACCACACAGGACAGCGCTGTCTTTCTGTTTCCCAGCCAGGTGATGTCGGTTCCCAGCAGGTGGTTCAGCATGCCGTCCGGCATATAAATAAACTGCCAGATAAATGCCACTACCACGGGGGATAGCATACACGGTGCAAAAAGCAGCATCCGCAGGAAGTTTCTGGACTTGATTTTCGTGTTCAGCGCCATTGCGAACACGATTGCGAACAGATTCTGTAATACTGTCGCTCCCAGGGCGAACAGAAAGGTGTTGACCATGGCCTTCTTAAACACCTTGTCATGAAACGCCACATCGTAATTGTTAAATCCCACCCACTTGAATTTCAGGCTGATTCCATTAAAATTCGTCAGGCTGAAAAACATGCTGGATACCACAGGAATAACAAAAAACAGGATATAGACAGCCAGAATCGGCGCAAGGAGCAATAGGTAAAAGTAAAAGTTACTGTATGTCAGCCGTTTCTTTTTCATGGTTCCACCCCTTTATATTTTCCTCATTTTTCCTCTGTTTCAATTCTTTGTAATTTCATTATAGTTGGAAAATGGCCCGGGAAAAACTCCACATTTTTTTGATTCAGGGGGAATTTTTCGCTGGAACGGTTACGGAAACAAAAACCTCCCTTCACACAACGAGTCCGGCAAGCCGGACTCGTGCGCCGGAGCGCGGTTGCTTCAGCAGCCAAATTTCCTTAGCGCGGAGTGCACCTCCCCCGGAGGGTTTTGGTTTCATAGGACGAACTTCTCTATGAAACCAAAAAAAGAGCGCTCCCGCGAAAGGAACGCTCCGTTATGAGATATCTCATTAATTTTCCTTAATTTTCACAATTACCTTCTTAATCGGGGCCGGCTCGCCGTCTGCTGCTTTCGGCTTATGGCCATCCCACGGATTAAAGATCATATATTCACCTGCTCCGACAACTACCTTTAATCCAGGATTTGCGTTGTCATATAAAACACAGTCTTTTTCTTCGTTATACGGTACTGTCACATTCAGTGCGTCCACCGGTGCATAAGTCATGGTCTCAGTACCCGTGATCATGTACTGGATGTCCGTGTAATCATGGTGCGATTCATACTTCGCTTCTTCCCACGGAATCGTGGTGTATTCGGTTACATTCGCATAGACGTTCTTGCCATCAATTTCGTATTTCCCCGGTGCCAGGTTCTCTAAATCGGTATTCTGAAGGAAATCAACTGCCTTGCCGTATCTGCCTTCAATTCCAAGCCCTCTGTAAAAATCAAGATTCTTCGCTGAGTCAAAAATCATAGCCCTGTTCTCCTTTATGTATAAAATTTCTTAGCTATATTATACACCTAAAGCAGAATATTCTACAATGTTTTTATTTAAAAAACTCATGATTTTGATGGCGGAACAGATACGTTAAATGGGAATCAAACCAGCTCACAGCTCCGCTCCTGGAACCTCTCCGGTTCATGAAGTATAACGCCCCGTCGGAATAGTCCTCCCCTTCCAGCGCCCGGTTCACGCATTCCCTCGTCTCCTCCGTCACCTTCACGGAATTGATGGAACCGTCTGATACCGGTGAAAACTGAGAAGGCTCATAGACAACGCTTCTAACTGAATCCGGGAACTCCTGGCTCTTCACGCGGTTCAGCACCACATTGGCCACAAGAATCTTTCCCTTCTCGTCACAGACTCCGGCTTCTGCCTGAACGATCCGCAGCAGAACCTGATAATCGTCATCTGAAACCGCCTTCCGGCTTGCCGCTTTCTTCTCTTCTTCCCTGCGTCTTTCTTCTTCCAAAGCTTTCTGGCGGGCATTTTCTTCTGCCTCCAGCGCCTTTATCTTAGCATCCATGACAATCTGTTCATTGATACGTTCGAGCTCTTCTTTTGATTCCTGTTGGATTTCCTGCTTCTGCTGTACTTCTTTTTCCAATAGATTACCGGCTAACAGTTGTCCCTGCTTCTTTATTTCGGTAAGTTGGACTTGTACTTTTGCTTCCGTAACAGGTTCCTCTTCTTCTGCATCTTCCTCTTCTGCCGCCGTCTCCTGCCCCGGAGTCTCCGCAAACGCCGTCAGGGCGTTCTTTCCTCCGCTGCCGAAACCGGTCGAGGTAAATGCCACAACGGTGATCACCGCAGCGCCTGCCATAAAGACAGCCGACGATCGATACATCCTTTTTGTGGCCTTCACCGCCAGTCCCCGAAAGAACTGACAGATATGCTGAAGAATTGAGCGCAATGTCAGCATACATACTCCTCTTTCTTTTCTCTCATACATCTAAGCCGCAGACTTTTGCAGCCATTTCCGGGTGACGAGCGTATTATAGAGGAGTCTTGTCAACAAAGTCAATACTTATTTAACATCTTTGTGATATTTTCCTTGAGCGTTTTCTGGTCTTTTTATATTTTTTGTATATATATTACATTTAAAAGCTTGTTGTAAGCTATATTTTTATCTATATTTATTATTTAATTTTTACAAATCTGTTACATTTCTGTTACTTATTTAAAGTTGCAAATTTTGTGTTTTTTTGCGTTTTTATTTTATGTAAACTATTTAAACGTCAGGGAAGCAAATTTTCCCCGGATGAAGGTTACCAGGGTTTGTGGGGAAATCAGGATCTGCTGGCCTCTTAATCCGGCGCTTATGGCGATCTCATCATACAAAACAGCACTTTCTTCGACAAAAGTGGGGAATTGCTTCTTCATCCCAATGGGAGAACATCCCCCTCTGATGTATCCCGTAACGGCCAGAAGGTCCTTCATGTGGATCATTTCCACCTTCTTATCGCCTGCCGCCCTGGCCGTCTTCTTTAAATCCAGCTCCGCATCCACAGGGATGCAGCAGACCAAATAGCCCATCTTCTCCCCTTTCAGCACCAGAGTCTTAAACACGCTTCCGTGATCCACTCCCATCATGTCCGCGGCGTGGCTTCCCGATAAGTCATTCTCATCCACCTCGTACTCTTTTGTTCTGTATTCAATTTTCGCCTTGTCCAGCATACGCATGGCGTTCGTCTTCACCATCTGATTCACTCCTTTCTGAATCTCCGGCATGTCCGGAAAGCTTCTTCAGCTGATCGCCGGCGATCCGGTAAACCGTCCAGTCGTCCATGGGAACGGCTCCCATGGCGCGGTAGAATTCAATACTCGGTTTATTCCAGTCGAGGCACCACCACTCCAGGCGCCCGCAGCCCCGCTCCACAGCGATCTCTGCCAGGCGCTTCAAGAACGCGGTTCCGCAGCCCTTTCCCCGGTATTCCGGTCTGACGTAAAGGTCCTCCAGGTAAATTCCGGCTCTGCCCAGAAATGTGGAAAAGTTATGGAAAAACAGGGCAAATCCCACCGGTTCTCCACCCTCCTTCCCAATCAGCACCTCAGCCTTTTTCTTTTCGAAAATCCATTCCCGCAGCAGCTCTTCTGTCGCCTCCACTTCGGAAAGCATTCCTTCATAATCGGCAAGTTCCTTTATAAATCGCAGGATCAGCCCTGTGTCTTCCTCCGCGGCAAATTGAATTGTCATACGGCATATCCTCCCTTTCGACAGTTTTTGATGTGTTTCTTCTATATAATATAGCACTGCCTGCGCACCGTGTATAGGAAAAATTATTTCAGCCCGCTTCGTGACGGGCAGCGCGCTCTGCAGATTCTGCCTGCAGTAAGCAAATCATGAAAAAGAAGCCCGGATATGCCAGAATGCTGTCTCTGGTATATCCGGGCTCCTCCGGTACCCTACTTCTGATTTATATATGGAATCAATCCCCCTGCAGAAATAATCTTCTGCATAAACGGCGGGAATGCCTGGCCCTCATAGGACTGTCCCGTCGTCTTATTCGTAATGATACCGCTGTCAAAATCGACTTCCACCTCGTCACCCGCAGTGATGGCCTTAGCAGCCTCCGGGCATTCGATAATCGGCAGGCCGATATTAATGGCGTTGCGGTAAAAAATTCTTGCAAAAGTCTCCGCTATGACACAGCTGACCCCTGCGCACTTGATTACGAGCGGCGCATGCTCTCTGGAGGAGCCGCAGCCAAAATTCTTATTCGCTACGATAATATCGCCTTTTTTTACATTTTTCACAAAATCCCTGTCTATATCTTCCATACAGTGTTTGGCAAGTTCATATCCATCTGTAATATTTAAATATCTGGCCGGAATGATGACATCCGTGTCCACATTGTCCCCATATTTAAAAACGGAACCTGTCGCTTTCATTAATCTGTCCTCCTTTTTCCTTATAAGCCGAGTTCTTCCGGCGCTGAAATCTTTCCAGTGATGGCGCTGGCCGCCGCGATCGCCGGGCTTGCCAGATACACTTCAGAATCCACATGGCCCATACGGCCTACAAAATTCCTGTTCGTTGTGGAGATACAGCGTTCTCCTGCAGCCAGAATTCCCATGTAACCACCCAGACACGGTCCGCAGGTCGGTGTGCTCACGATCGCTCCCGCCTCGATAAAGATCTCCAGAAGTCCCTCTCTCATGGCCTGCAGGTAGATCTCCTGTGTTGCAGGAATTACGATACAGCGGACATTTTTCGCCACTTTTCTGCCCTTCATCACCTTTGCAGCGATTCTCATATCGTCGATCCGCCCGTTGGTACAGGAACCGATCACCGACTGATCCACCATGATATCACCGAAGGAACCGATGGTCTTTGTATTCTCCGGAAGGTGCGGGAACGCCACTGTCGGTTTCAATTCCGATAAATCGATGGTGTAGACCTCGTCATACTCTGCATCGGAATCGGCCTCATACACGGTGAACTCCCGTTTGGAGTGCTCCTTCATGTACTGAACCGCCAGGTCGTCCACAGGGAAAATGCCGTTCTTTCCGCCCGCCTCGATGGCCATGTTACAGATGGTAAAGCGGTCATCCATGGTTAAGTTCTTAATTCCCTCGCCGGTGAATTCCATGGATTTATAGAGAGCGCCATCCACGCCAATCATGCCGATAATATGTAAAATGACGTCTTTTCCGCTGACCCAGCCGCCGGGTTTGCCAACCAGCTCGAATTTCAGCGCGGATGGTACCTTAAACCATGCTTTTCCCGTCACCATACCGGCCGCCATGTCCGTACTTCCCACACCAGTGGAAAATGCACCAAGCGCGCCGTATGTACACGTATGTGAGTCGGCGCCGATCACTGCATCACCGGCTACCACAAGTCCTTTTTCCGGAAGCAGCGCGTGCTCAATTCCCATCTGTCCCACGTCAAAGTAATTGCTGATCTCATGTCTGCATGCAAAGTCACGGCAGCACTTGCAGTTTTCCGCTGATTTAATGTCCTTGTTCGGGATAAAATGGTCCATAACCAGAGCGATCTTATCCTTGTCGAAAACTGTCTCTGTGTCGAATTTTTTCATCTCGTTGATAGCCACCGGAGAGGTGATATCATTCCCCAATACGAGATCCAAATCCGCCTCAATCAACTGTCCGGCCTTCACGTCCGAAAGCCCCGCATGAGCCGCTAAAATTTTCTGGGTCATTGTCATTCCCATAATCTATATCCTCCTTCAAACCCTGTTCTCATTTTCTGCTTTACATTCTAACATACTTATTGATATAATAGAAATACATAATATGAATACTTAATATAATAGTCAGTTATACCGTTCCGGCTGGACGGAGACGGACCAGAGCGCGCCGCGCGAGGCAGAGAGCCAACCGGAATGGATACCAGGAAAAGAGGCATATATGGAACAAAACCTTTCGCAATATAAGATTTTCTACGAAGTGGCAAAGGCCGGAAACATCTCCAAGGCCGCCAAGGAGCTTTACATCAGTCAGCCCGCCATCAGTAAATCCATCAGCAAGCTGGAGGACAGTTTAGGTGTCTCCCTCTTCACTCGGAATTCCAGAGGCGTTCAGCTGACCAGCGAGGGGGAACTGCTCTTTCACCATACGGAATCCGCCTTCGAGGCACTGAGCCGTGGAGAAAATGAGTTGAAGCGGATCAAGGACTTTAATATCGGCCATCTGCGCATCGGAGTGAGCAACACACTCTGCAAGTATATCCTGCTCCCTTACTTAAAGGGCTTCATCGAAAAGTATCCTCATGTGAAGATCACCATCGAGAGCCAGTCCACCACCCACACCATCGCCATGCTGGAACAGCAGCACATCGATCTGGGGCTTATCGCCGAACCGTCCAGCAGGAAACCGCTGATCTTCGTCCCGGTGATGAACATTCAGGATATCTTCGTATCCACAAAGCCGTATCTGGACAACTTATACCTGCGGGAAGGCAGGAATACAGATATCTTCCAGACCGGCAACATCCTGCTTCTGGACCGGAACAACATGACAAGAAAATACATCGATGAATACTTAAGCGAGCATCAGATCGTCCTCGGCCAGGTGCTGGAGGTAAACACCATGGATATTCTGATCGAGTTCGCCAAGATTGGCCTCGGAATCGGCTGTGTGATCCGGGAGTTCGTTCAGGAAGAGCTGGGCAAGAAGACACTGGTCACGATTCCCATGAAATGGCCGATCAAAAAGCGTACCATCGGCTTCGCCTATAATCCAGGGGGGACTTCCAGAGCGTTAGAGGATTTCTTATCCTTCTGTGACAGTTTTCCGATCTCGTAACCGGATATTGCGAAATCTGCATAATTCGGACCGCATGGAGACGGCAGTTATCTGTTGTCCCAGGCGGTCCCTTCTTATTTCTCTATTTCTCTATTTCTCTATTTTCTCTTTTTTTCATATCTTTATACTCAGTTCAGCTTTCTCTTATACTCCATCCCCCACTCAACCATCGCGTCCAGAATAGGCTTCAGACTGTAGCCTGTATCCGTAAGTGTATACTCCACTCTGGGAGGCACCTCCGCGTAGACCTTTCTGTTCACCAGTCCATCCGCCTCCATCTCCCGCAGATTGGAGGTCAGCACCTTCTGGGAAATAGAACCGATGGATTTTTTCAGTTCCCCAAAACGCTTCGTACCGTCTAATAAATCTCGGATAATCAGCACTTTCCATCTGTCGCTGATCAGCATCAGCGTCGTCTCAACCGGACATGCCGGCAATGTCTTTTCCATTGTTTCCTCCATTTCCAGCTTTGTTTGGCTACTCATTCATAGTTTCTTTTAGGTACCTATAGCACAAAAAAGTGCTTACTTTACATTTCTGCTGTACAGTCCTATTATAATTCTATAAACACCAAAAAACAAGTCCAATTACATTTTAAGGAGGATCTTATCAATGAAATCTATGAAAATGGCTGTAGTATGTGCAAACGGAAAAGCAGGAAGGCTGATTGTTGAAAAAGCGGTGGAACGCGGGATCGAGGTCACCGCAGTTGTCCGAGAGGAAAACAGAAGCTCGGCCCAAAACGTTATACAGAAAGACTTATTCTCCCTGGTTCCGGAAGATCTGGCGGGCTTCGACGCGGTTATTGACGCCTTCGGTGCATGGACTCCGGAAACACTGCCGCAGCACAGCTCGTCCTTAAAGCATCTATGTGATCTTTTGAGCGGTACCTGGACCCGTCTGCTGGTCGTCGGCGGAGCCGGCAGCCTTTACGTCACCCCCGATCATACGGCGCAAGTCATGGATGGACCCGGCTTTCCCGAGGCCTTCGTACCTCTGGCGGGCAGCATGGGGCAGGCCCTCGATGAACTCCGGAAACGTGGGGATGTCAGATGGACCTATTTGAGTCCTGCCTGTGACTTCCGCGCGGACGGCGGGGAGACTGGAAAATATCTGTTTGGCGGGGAAGAACTTTTCCTGAATGCGAAGGGGGAAAGCGTGATCAGCTACGCGGACTATGCTTCCGCCATGATCGAAGAGGCCGTAAACGGAAGCCATATCAGAGAACGAATCTCTGTGATAGAAGCATAGCCCGGCCCCATTCCCTCGTACTGTCTGTGGTTCGCTCTATTTCTCTGCCTGCTTTCCGCCGAAATAGTCTTCGGCCAGAATCCCGTATTCAGAGAAATCACAGATTCCCTGGTTATTGATATCCGCCTGCCTCATGGTCCCTTCATATTTCATTCCGCACTTTTTCATCACGCGGCCCGAATTGGGATTATGAGGATCGTGGCGGGACTCTACCCGGTTCATTCCGGCTTCCTCAAAGAAAAATCGGATCAGGGCGGCCAGCGCCTCCGATGTGATCCCCTGCTGCCACCATTTTTTCCCGATGCAGTAGCCGATGTGCACCATTGCGATCTCATCCCTGCCATGGACGACGCCGATGCTTCCGACCGGCTCACCGATGTCCCTGGGCACAATCGCCCACTGGTAAACTGCGTTGTCATCGTATTGGGACACCCAGCTTTCCAGCACCATTCTTGAAACCTCCACCGATGGGTGAGCCGGCCATGTCAGATACTTCGTTACCTCCGGGTCATTGGCCCAGTTGCGGAACATTGCATCCGCGTCATCCATTGTAAACCGTCTTAATATCAGCCTCTCTGTCTCTACTCTCTTCGTTCCCAAATGTTTCATCACACAGCCTCCTTAGACATACTTACGATTCGCCATACAAGATAGTCCGGCTCGCCGGACTCTCGCGCCGGAGCGCGGTCGCTTCAGCGGCCATATTTCTTTAGCACGGAGTGCGCATGCCCGATAAAACGGGGCACGCTGTCCCCCGGAGGGTTTTTATTTCATAGGACGAACTTTCCTGTGAAATAAAAAAAGGCGGGAGATGGCAGTTACCTTCCATCTCCCGCGTATTCTAATTAGTTATCGATCAGCTTGCCGCCGTCATTCCAGCTGTAAAGCTTTCTCAGTTCAGCACCAACCTTCTCAGCCGGATGCTCCGCTTCTTTTCTTCTCATCGCGTTGAAGTGAGAACAGCCCACCTGGTTCTCAAGCAGCCAGTCCTTAGCAAAGGAACCATCCTGGATATCTGTCAGGATCTGCTTCATCGCCTTCTTAGTCTCGTCTGTTACGATCTTCGGTCCGGTGATGTAATCGCCGTACTCAGCCGTATTAGAGATGGAATATCTCATTCCAGCGAATCCGCTCTCGAAGATTAAGTCTACGATCAGCTTCATCTCATGGATACACTCGAAATAAGCGTTCTCAGGCGCATATCCAGCCTCTACCAGAGTCTCGAAGCCAGCCTTCATCAGTGCACATACACCGCCGCATAATACAGCCTGCTCGCCGAAAAGGTCTGTCTCTGTCTCTACCTTGAAGGTTGTCTCTAAAACGCCTGCTCTTGCTCCGCCTAATGCCAGCGCGTAAGCCAGTGCCATATCTTTTGCCTTGCCTGTATAATCCTGATGAACCGCTACGAGACACGGTGTTCCTCTGCCAACCACATACTCATTTCTTACGGTGTGGCCAGGCGCCTTCGGAGCGATCATGGTAACATCTACATTCTTCGGAGGTACGATCTGTCCGAAATGGATCGCGAAGCCGTGTGCAAACATCAGCATGTTGCCCTCTTCCAGATTCGGTTCTACAGATTCCTTGTACATGGCTGCCTGCTTCTCATCGTTGATTAAGATCATGATGATATCGGCTTTCTTTGCTGCCTCTGCTGCTGTATAAACGGTTAAGCCCTGTGCCTCTGCCTTTGCCCATGACTTGCTGCCCTCATAAAGTCCTACAATTACGTCACAGCCGGATTCCTTTAAATTCAATGCGTGTGCATGTCCCTGGCTGCCGTATCCGATGACTGCAATGGTCTTTCCCTCTAATAAGGATAAGTTACAGTCTTCCTGATAATAAATCTTTGCCATCTTTTTATTTCCTCCTCATATATGTATTCATATTATTATTGTTAAAGGAACTATGCCGACGACTCTCTGTCCGCCTTTGGCAATACCTCTAGCTAACTTCATAAAACTATGGTAAGTAACGGACGTCATCAGACCCTCTTGAGAGACCCGTAAGACCGGTTCTCGCCAGCTCCAGTATCTCATAATCTTCCAGCAGATTGATGAGCGCGTCCAGCTTTGACTGGTCGCCCGTCAGCATAACTGTCAGAGAATCTTTGCCGACATCGACGATGGTGGCACGGAAAATATCCGCGATAGCGCTGACCGCCTGCCTTTCACTGGCATTGGCCCGGACCTTGACTAAGATCAGCTCCCTGTATACGGAATGACCCGGCTTCAATTCCTTAATGTCGCGCACATCCTCCAGCTTGCGAAGCTGTTTCTCGATCTGGTCCAAAATTTCCTGGTCTCCGATGGAAACCACTGTCATTCTGGAATATCTCTCATCCGCGGTAACACCCACGGTAAGGCTTTCAATGTTGTAGCCACGGCGGCTGAACAGCCCTGCCACACGGCTCAAAACACCGGAAGTATTGTCAACCAGCAACGATAATACGATTCTTTCCATTCATATCCCCGCCTTTTTGTATAGTAATTTTAATGATAACAACCTTGCTTCTATTTGTCAACTACATAAAAGTAATGTGTATTATAAATTCAGGTTATACTTCCGTTTTATGACTGAGGGAATATGGTGAGCCGCAGAAAAGTCCGGCCCCTTCGTTCGCGCCAAATACAGGCGCGTTCGCCAGGTCCGGACTTTCTTACAGGAACCACCGATCCACTTTTTACTTCTGAAGCTCTGCCACCTGCTTTACCACACTGCTGGCACCTACGCGGCTGCAGCCCGCTTCCACATAATTCTTTAAGTCTTCCAGCGTTCTGACGCCGCCGGCAGCCTTGATTTTAACATTCTCCCCGATATTTGCCTTAAACAGCCCGATATCGGAGAGCAGGGCGCCTGCGGTTCCGAAACCGGTGGAGGTTTTGATAAAATCCGCCCCCGCATTGGTCACCGCGCGGCACATGGCAGTCTTTTCTTCCTCCGTGAGATAACACGTCTCGATAATAACCTTTAAAATACGGTCGCCTGTGACCTCCTTCAAGGCTCTGATCTCGTCCTCAACCTTCTGATACTCTCCGTTCTTCACGTCGGTCAAATTGATCACCATATCGATCTCATCCGCGCCGTCCGCCAGAGCCTCTTTCACTTCACAGACCTTGGCCGCCGTCACGCTGTATCCCAGAGGGAAGCCGACAACCGTACAGATCGTCAGGTCGGGATACCTCTCACGGATTCTCTTAATATAGCAGGGCGGCACGCAGATGGATGCCGTCTTGTATTCGACCGCCTCGTCACACAGTCTGCATATCTCCTCCCATGAAGCACAGGCCTTTAACAGGGTATGGTCCACGCAATGAAGCATCTCAGCATATGTCATAGTTATTCTATCCTCTCTCTCTAATATCGTTCCACGCCGTCTTTTGTGATTCTCGCATAGATCAGTTTTTCCGCTTCCGGCTGCTCTTTTCCGATCACGACCGCCTCTTTTAACAAGCTGATGGCTCCCGATAAGAGGCTTACCGCCGAGGTATACAGCGTGGCAATCGTCTGTCCGTTTTCCACACGGTCACCGATCTTCGCATTCAGAATAATGCCTGCACCGTAATCGATGGAGTCTTCCTTCTTTCTTCTGCCGGCCCCCAGCTCCACGGCCGCCATCCCGATCTTCTCCGTATCCATGGCGGTAATATAGCCGCTTTTTTCTGCTTTCAGTTCATATTCCACCGGCGAGACAGTAAATTTCTCAGGCTTTCTCACATAGGAAGCGTCTCCGCCCTGAGCCTCCACCATCTGGCAGAATTTCTCGAATGCCTTTCCGGACTTAATCGCCTCTTTCGCCATGGCGGTGCACGCTTCCATGGTTCCCATCTCGGCAAGATACAGCATGTTGGACGACAGGGCGAGACAAATCTGCGTGAAGTCCTCAGGGCCATGGCCCTTCAGTGTGGCAACCGCCTCCATGACCTCCAGAGCATTTCCGATATTTCTGCCCAGAGGACGGTCCATATCGGTGACCAGGGCGACGACTTCCCGTCCCACGTTCGTGCCGATATCCACCATCTCCCTGGCCAGCACGATGGAATCGTCCAGCGTCTTCATAAATGCGCCGCTTCCCGTCTTCACATCCAGAAGAATGCGGTCGGAACCGGAGGCGATCTTCTTGGACATGATGCTGGCCGCAATCAGGGAAATATTATCCACCGTGGCAGTTACGTCCCGGAGCGCATACAGCTTCTTATCCGCCGGCGCCAGGTTCCCCGTCTGTCCGGCCACGGCGATACCGATCTCTTTCACCATATCGAAGAATTTCGATTGGTCCAGAGACGTTGTGAGGCCCGGTATGGCCTCCAGCTTATCCAGAGTACCGCCCGTGTGTCCCAGTCCTCTGCCGGAAAGCTTCGCCACAGGAACGCCGCAGGCAGCCGCCACAGGCCCGATCACCATGGTGGTCTTGTCTCCCACGCCGCCGGTGGAGTGTTTATCCACCTTGATTCCGGGAATGGGTGACAGATCGATCTCATCGCCGGATGCCGCCATACAGCCAGTCAAACAAGCGGTCTCATGCTCGTTCATCCCCTGAAAATAGATGGCCATCAGCAGGGCGGATGCCTGGTAATCCGGTATCTCTCCCTCTGTATACCCATTTACGAAGTACCCAATCTCCTCATCGGTCAGGACTCCTCCATCCCGTTTCTTCATAATAACATCATACATTCTCATGATTCTTCGCTCCCTTCCGCCATACAGTGTCTCCGGAACGCCCGGGGGAGAAGCTCCCTTAACGTACACTCCTCCCAATGGGTGCGGTCTGCCGCAACGATAATCCGGAACGAATCCAGATCGCAGAACTGCGCCATTACCTGGCGGCAGATTCCGCATGGATAGCACAGGCTTTCCACATCCCTGTCACTGGGACCGCCCACTATGGCGATCGCCTTAAAATTCCGTTCTCCCTCGCTGACCGCTTTGAAAAACGCGGTGCGCTCCGCACAGTTGCTGGCAGTCAGACCGCTGCACTCGATATTGCAGCCTCGGTAGACCGCCCCCTCTGCCGTCATAAGCGCCGCTCCCACGGCAAATCCGGAAAAGGGGGAAAAGGACTGTTTTCTGGCCTCCGCCGCCTCTTCAATCAGCATCTGCGTGATTTTTTCATCCATTTCTACAGTACCTCCACCGGATCATCAGTCCGTTTCTGCCATACGCGGAGCCTGTTTTCCAAATCGGCCCTCACATCGGCAAAGGCCGGATCTTCATACAGATTATGTAACTCGAACGGATCTGTCCTCAGATTGTAGAGTTCCGCAAGGCTTTCCTTATTGGCGATGAGCTTGTAGTCGCCGTGAACCAGCATTCTGCTGTTGATATCTTCTCCGTACCCGTGGCCAAAGGTCTCTGCCATCAGGTCGTCATCCCACTGGTCCGTCTTTCCGGTAAGCAGAGGCAAAAGGCTTCTGCCGTGTACTTTATTCTTTGTAAAGGCGGTTCCTGCCGCGTCGAGAATTGTAACCGGATAATCTATGGTGCTGATCAGTTCATCCCGAACCTGGCCTGCCGGAATCACGCCGTCCCATTTAATCGCACAGGGGATTCTCATGACTTCCTCGGACATATAGGAGCCCTTGTCAAAGTGGCCGCCCTGGCTGGCCAGCGCATCGCCGTGATCCGTTGTCCAGATGATCATCGTATTCTTATCCAGGCCCAGCTCCTTTAGCTTGTCGACGATCATACCGCCTGCCGCATCCAGCATGGTGATGTGTGCAAAGGCATGGCGGATAATCTCCGTCCATTCATCCCACTTTACGGCGCTTGGAATGATTAACTGGTCATCTTTTCCGAATGGTGAACTTCTCTCCCGGTGATAAGCGCCCGGTTTTCCCTGAAGGCGGTTCCGGTAGCTGCCGTACTCCGGCAGAACGAAATCTTCCTTCGGATACAGATCTAGGAATTCCTGCGTCGGGAAATGAGGCTGGTGAGGTCCCCAGAAATCCACTCGTAAGGAAAATGGCTGGTCACTCTCCGACTTTGCCAGCTTTTCCAGCTGCTCGCAGGCCAGCGTGGCCAGGAAGAAGGACTCATGGGTTTCCTTTGGAGTGAGTGTGCTTCCCACCGCGTGCTCGCCGCACCAGTTGGCCTTGCACTGGTAATCCACGTCATCTGCGCATTCCGCCCAGTCGCCGCGGCTGCTGATCTCAGGAATATCGAAGTAACGGTCGATGTGATGGAGCGCCTGCGGTAAGTTGTACCGCTTTAAATATTCCTTATACTCCGGCTGAATATAAGGGTTGCTGTAATCGGTTCTGGAGAATCCGCTGCAGTGATGTTCATTCGCCGCGCCTGGACCTGCATGCCATTTGCCGAAATAGTAATTGTCGTATCCCGCTTCCGCCAGCGTATCGAGATAAACCTCGTGATCGTATGGCGGGTCCGTATAGTTGTGATACTGCTTGTGGGTATGGGCAAACAGGCCCGTCAGCATGGTACGCCTCGTCGGGCCGCACAGCGGTGTCGCACAGTAGGAATGAGTGAAACAGGCGCCCTCGGCAGCCAGCTTCATGAAGTTCGGACGCATCGGTACCGGACCGTTTTCCCATTCCCAATGGTAATATGCCTGATGGTCATTCTGTATAAATATGATATTGGGTTTTTGTGACATTTTAACATATTCTCCTTGTCTTTTTGATAAATACTTTTGCTACCGCTGCTGGACGAACTTGGTGTATGGCTTGCCGCTGGCAGCGATTCCCATTGCGCTGCTGTTCTTCTTTAAGCTGACGGCAAGAACCAAAAGGCTGGCCAGATACGGAATCATCTGGATAAACTCACTGGGCACCGGATTTCCCGGGATTGTCTGCACGTAGAGCTGAATCGCGCTGAACAGTCCGAAGAACATGGACGAGGCAAAGGCCCCGATCGGCGACCAGCGTCCCATAGTAACGGCTCCCAGAGCCAGATAACCACGGCCTGCCACCATTCCCTCCTGGAATAAATTCATCTGTCCGAGGGAGAGAAACGCGCCTCCCAGCCCGCCCAGCACACCGGACAGGATCACGGAGAAATACCGGATCTTGTGAACGGATAAGCCGGCCGTCTCGGCTGCCTTCGGGTTCTCACCCACAGTGATGATCCGAAGTCCGAGGGGGGTGTATTTAAACATACAGTGAATCAGAATCAGTGCCAGAAACGCAATATACACGAAGGGGGACAAATCGGATAAAAATCCTCCCACCACCGGAATCGACGAAAGAATCGGCGTATGCTCCAGGCTCGGAACCTGCGGAGAGCTGCCCTGCTGCCCGAAGACCGCCTTCAGTCCCACACCGGAAAATCCGGTTGCCAGCAGCACCAGCGCCATGGAACTGACAGACTGGTTGCCGCCCCAGGTAATGGAGATCACCGAGTGTATCGCCGAGATTAAAACACCGACCAGTATGGCAGTCAGCACGCCGATCCACGGATTCCCTGTGAGATAGCTTCCCAGAACCGCGCCGAAGGCGCTTGCCAGCATAATTCCTTCCAGACCGATATTGACAACACCGGAGCGTTCTGAGGTGAGCCCGCCCAGGGCGGTAAGCGCGATCGGAGTTCCCATTCGCAATGTGGAAGCCAGCATAAAAATCAAGAAATTCAGCATATTATTTTCCTCCCCGCCCCTTCTTTATGTAATAACGAATCACATTTTCCGCACACAGGAATACGATTACGAGTCCCTGGATGATATCTACCATGTTTTTGGAGACGCCTACGCTGGACTGCATCATCAGAGATCCGCTGCGCATGCTTCCCATTAAAAGTGCCGTGAGAATGATCGCAAATGGATTGTTGCGCGCCATTAAGGCAACCGGGATTCCACTAAATCCATAGTTTGCAGAGAAACCGTTGATGACCTTTCCCATGGTTCCTGTTACTTCAATTCCTCCGGCAAGACCGGCTAACGCGCCGCTCATCAGCAGGGCCAGGAACATGTTGCGCTCCACGTTAATACCGTTGGTGAGGGAGGCATTTTTGTTTAATCCCACCGCACACATCTCATATCCCAATGAGGTGCGGTTTAAAAGGAAGTAGACGACCACTGCCGCTGTCAGGGCGATCACAATGCCCAGATTCAGCACATAAGGCGACGGCAGCAGCTTCGGAAGCATGGCTGTGGCCTGAATCGGTCTCGTGGCCGACGCAGCGCCCTCCGCCTTAAACGGCCCCAGGATTAAGTACTGCACCAGATACTGGCCTACATAGTTGAACATAATGGTACTGATTACGACGTTGACATTGGCCTTCTGCTTTAAGAGGGCCGGGAAAAACGCCCAGACCATGCCGGCCAGCATGGATACGATCAGAACGAAGGGAATATTTAGGATCCCCGGCATCGGAAACAGGGTTCCCGCAATGCCCGCCGCAATTGCTCCCACAAGAAGCTGTCCTTCGGCGCCAATGTTGAATACCGTACATTTATAGGCTAGAGCCACCGCAAGTCCCGTGAGCAGAAGCGGAACCGATTTCGTCAGAGACTGGGTAAATGCCATCGGTGTGCCGAAGGCGCCCTGAATCAGCGCTTTATACGCCTCGAACGGATTGTTGCCGAACAGCCAGATGATAATTCCGCCTGTTATAATTGCCAGAACCAGTGCAATCAAGGAGATCAGAAAATTAAGGCCTACCTCCCGAAACTTTGCCGGCATCTGTTTTCCTGTTTTAACCTGCTGTCCCAACTTCTGCACCTCCTTTTCCTTTTACGGATCCGAGCATCATCATTCCCAATTCCTGGCGCGTCACGCTCTGTGCGTCCACAACGTCGATGATCTCCCCCTTGAAGATAACCGCAATCCTGTCGCTGACCGAAAGAATCTCGTCCAGTTCCAGCGAGAAAAGAAGCACGCCTTTTCCCTTATCCCGCTGCTCCAGCAGTGTTTTCTGAACGAATTCCATGGCACCCACGTCCAGGCCGCGGGTGGGCTGGACCGCAATCAGCACATCCGGATCCCTGGAGGCCTCCCTTGCAATGATGATCTTCTGCTGGTTGCCTCCGGACAGCGTACCGGCGTTTACATCGACACTGGCGCAGCGGATATCGAACTGCTCCTTCATTTCCTCCGCCGTGTCGTGAATCTTCTTGAAATTCAGCCAGATTCCATTTTTCGCAAACGTTTCATGGTACTGCAGGCCCAAAATCAGATTGTTGGCAATGCTGTATTCCAGAACCAGACCGTCCCTGTGCCTGTCCTCCGGGATCAGCCCCAGTCCGTGGTCCTTTCTGTCCCGGATTTTGTCCTTTGTGATGTCTTTCCCATTCATCACAACGCTTCCGCTGTCGGGCAACAGCTTCCCGCATATGACATTTACCAGTTCCTCCTGGCCGTTGCCATCCACGCCTGCAATCCCGAGAACCTCGCCCTTTCTCAGCTCCAGATTGATTGATTTCAGTTTCTTAATTGTTTTGTCGACCGTATAGCTGACATCCCTCACCTCCAGGATGTTTTCCGCCTTCTCAAACTGGCGTCGGCTGCGCCTTCCAAGGTTTACATCACGCCCCACCATCATTCTGGTCAGCTCGGCCGAATCAGTCTCCTTTTTTTCCACGGTTCCTACGACTTTTCCCAGCCGGATCACGGTGATCCGGTCGGATATCTTCATCACCTCCGCCAGCTTATGGCTGATGAAGATTATGGTCTTTCCTTTTTCCTTCAGTTTCAGCAGGATGTCGCAGAATTCATCGATCTCCTGCGGTGTGAGCACCGCTGTCGGCTCATCGAAAATGAGGATTTCCGCTTCCCGGTAGAGCACCTTTAAAATCTCCACACGCTGCTGTTCCGTAACGGATAAATCCGCCACCTTCTTGCCCGGATCGATCTTCAGTCCATACTGCTCTGACAGCGCGCCGATCGTCTCACCGGCCTTTTTCCGGTCCACCTTCAAGGCCGTTCCGATCTCCTGTCCGACGATGATATTCTCCGTCACCGTCAGTTTTGGGATCAGCATGAAATGCTGATGAACCATTCCGATCTTATGTCTGATGGAATCCTTGGAATTGCTGAATTTAACCGGTTCCCCACGGATCAGCAGTTCCCCTTCATCGGGCTGGTACAGCCCGTATAGGATGTTCATCAGCGTTGATTTTCCCGCTCCGTTTTCTCCGGCGAGCGTATGGATCTCTCCCTCTTCAAAGCTGATCGATATATGATCATTGGCAACGATTCCCGGGAACCGTTTTGTAATCCCCTTCAGTTCAATGATGCTCCCCACTAAAGGCACCTCCGTTCTCTGATTTTCGATACGCGGCTATTTCGCATACTGGTAAGTAAAACTGTTAAACTCTTCTTCGTTGGAAGGAACCTTGATTTCTCCGGACTCTACCTTTTCACTCAGTTCGTCGACCGTGCTTTTTACATCTTCGGGGATCAGCTTTAACAGCTCTTCATTGTTTGTAAATAACAGCTTTACGCCGCCCTCCTTCAGGCCCAGGGACATCGGTACGCTCGTATCGAAGACGCCTGTCTCCTGGTATTCCTTCAGTATGGATAAAATAGCCTGGTCTGCCGGTTTTACTACGGAAGCGAGAATCTTATCCGGCATCTTGTCAAACTGTCCGTTGGCTGCGCCTAAACAGTACGTTCCTTCTCCTGCATCCTTGGCTGCATTAAAGACTCCCAGGTTACACGCGCCGGAATACGTTCCGATGATATCCGCACCCTTGTTGTACATGATCTTCGCAACCTCGCTTCCCTGTCCCACATCGGTGTAGCTGTTGGTAAATGCGGACTGAACCTCGCATTCCGGATTCACGGCCTTGACGCCTGCGGTAAATCCGAACTGATAGCGGTACTGCAGTGTCTCGCCAACGGCCATAACGGCGCCGACGTTGTTGGTCTTCGTCATCAGTCCTGAGAGCGCGCCGCCTAAGAATGCGGCTTCATTTTCACGGTAAGCAACCGACATGATGTTTCCGCCGCCGTCAATGGCTTCGGCCAGATACAGGAACTTGACCTCCGGGTTCTCAGCCGCTACTTCCAGCATTCCATCCTTATATTCGGAAGACGGTACCATGATGAAGTTGGCGCCCTGGCTGATCAGTGTGCGCAGGCTGTTTGCAGAGTCGGATATCTCCGGAACCTCCAGCGGAATTCCCTTCACGCCCAGCTCCTTCTCGGCCAGTTCCATTCCGGCGAGTACGTCATCGTTGTAGCTCTGTGTTCCAAACGCGCTGGCAATCATTCCGACCACCAGATCTGATTTCTTATCCTGTTCGCCGTCCTCGGAGGCCGCTTCCGCTTTTCCGCTTGTTTCCGTCTTTTCTGCTGCCGCAGTTCCGCCTGTCGGCTGGCCGCTCTGACATCCGGTCAGAAGTGACAGTCCCATGCCTGCCGCCAGTAATGTTGAAACGATCCTTTTGTAATGTCTCATAATCTTTTCTCCTTCTCCTCTTATATAAATTATAAATGTTAATTACATTTTTCCCAATTTTACAAGTCTGCGCTTCATCTCTTCCATCTGCGCTTCATTTACTAACAGAACGCCGCCCTTCTGTACCGATAAAAGTCCCTCGTCTTTCAAGCTGTTGATCGAACGGTACAGCGTTCTCACGCTTACGCTGAGATCCGCGGCAATCACTCCGTGGCGCTCCCTGATTATGAGCTGCCTGTCCTTTCGGCTGATCTCGCCTTCATTCCATTTGCTTTCAATGTATGCCATTAAATTGTTGGAGGCTTTTAAAAATACCAATCGGTCCATCCTCGTATGGTTTCTCTCCACCACTTTGGCGAGATCCCGAATGACCACCAGGGCCGCCTCTCCGTCCTCCCGGATTTCCTTTAAAAAGTAGTTGCAGTCAATGTAAAGGAGCAGACAGTTTTTTGCAGCAATGATCTGGGAATAGTACTCCTTATCGTTTGATACCAGCTGCGTGATCCCAATAAAAAACGGAGCGTTGACCGCCGCGAGCATATTGGTGTTTCCGTCTGTGGAAACGCGGGTGAAATGGGCCCCTCCCTTTACAACCATAATAATTGACTGAAGCTTATCCGTCGGCCGGACAATATCCTCTCCCTTCTTCACCGTCCGTATCGTGATACATGGATTTAAAAACCGGTCCAGTTCATGGGGTTTCACTGCCTGGTCCTGATTTTCTACGTATGCAACTCGAAAAAGCTCTCTCAGCTGACCAGATGTTTTTTCTGTCTTCATTTTCTGGCTTCCTTTCTGTACCTTTTTGGTCTGCATCATTATATCACAACGAACTGCTTATTTTTTCTTGCTTTCTGTAGCTTTATCATACACGCCAGTCAATTTTACTGCTATGACACATGTCATACCTAAGCTATTTTTATATTTTGTATCTTTTTTATCTCTATTTTTGTGCATTTTGTATATGTTAAATGCTATATTATGGTATAACAGGAAAATACTCCTGTTACACCAAAAGCCCTCCGGGCAGGATGTGCACTCCGGGCTAAGGATATATGGCCGCTGAAGCGACCGCGCTCCGGCGCGAGAGTCCGGCTTGCCGGACTCTTTATCCTATAAGGTAAAATCTGGAAAATAGAGATTATCAGGTTTGCATAAAGTATATAAAAAAGGAGACTTCTCCACGCATAAACTGCGAGGAAAAGTCCCCTTTTTTCTGTATATCCATGACTCATGTAAGCACAACATTCTGATATCCCATCTCGCCGGCCCATGCCGCCAGCTCCCGCATCACCCTGTCGTCAGGCTCCGATGCGCCGCTCAGCCTGCCCCTGACGCCGAAGGGCCGGAACCGGATCAGCCTGACTCTTGCTGTGACCGGGCTTCCCATGAGACCGACGATCCCTCTCAGCACTTCCTCGTAATCACTTTCCCCGGAAAGACAGACGATGCGGATCTCCTCCAATTTATTTTTCCTCCAGAGAAGCTCCAGATTTTTTTTAACAACGGCATTGTCTGCGCCCGTCAGCCTCCGGTAGACCTCTGGATCCCAGCTCTTCACGTCCAGCATCACGCCGTCGCTAAGCTCCAGCAGTTCCGGATAGAGGGAGAAATCCACCATCCCGTTGCTGTCGATGAGGCAGGACAAACCGGCTCCTTTGCAGAGGCCAAACAGCTCCTTTAAAAATTCCGGATAGAGGCAGCATTCTCCGCCGGATACCGTAATGCCGCGGATAAACGGCAGATTTCCGGATACTTCCTCATAGACTTCCTCTGCGCTCATCTCCCGGATCTTCGGAGAGGCATAATTCGGACAGACGGCTATGCACCGGTCGCAGGAAACACATTTTTTCTCATCCCATGACACCATTTTACCATTCAGGGCCAGTGCTCCCGCCGGACATCCGTCCACGCAGATACCGCATCCTGTGCATAACTTCTGCGTTTCCGGGTTATGACAATACGCGCAGGAAATATTGCAGCCCTGAAGAAACACGGCGGTCCGGCTGCCCGGGCCGTCTACCACACTGACCGGGATGATCTTATTGACCGGGGCTTTCACGCCATACGCTCCTTTCGCATCTCCAGGTGATTGGTGTCGTAATTCTTACTGCCAAGCACGGTGGTGTTCTGAAGAACGACGTCGTGGTTCCTGTATTTTTCCATCTCGCTGCGCTTCACAAGGAAGCCGGTGATCCGGACCAAATCGCTGTCGGACGCGTAGAAGCTCATGTATTTGACGCCCAACTGGAATGCCCCCTTCACAATGTCCACCAGCGCTCCCGGATTCTTCCTGGCCGTGACGGCAAAGGGGAAGATATCGCCTACTCCCGTCGGGAAGTATTCGTGGAATCTGGCGCTGTGACGCAGGTGATCCAGCAGGTTCTCCGGCTCATCTCCCACAGGAATACGCACGCCGGAGGTGATTCCCTTGTCGCTGTCTAAGCCGACCTGGGCGTGAAGAAGGAAATGGCCCTGGCCAATCTCCGAATAAACAGCCGGAAAATCCGCCGCGAATTTCCGAATGATCTCCATGATCTGCAGTCCCAGTTTATCTGCTTTTTCACTGTGTCCGTACCGATCTCCCGTGTCGGCCATCAGAGCGTTGACACATTCCGCCAGTCCGGTCACACCGAACATGCCCACGAATTTTTCCCGTTCAATCAGCCCTTCCCGCACCAGGAACGACGACTCGAAAAAGCCGGAGCGCTCCACGAGGAACTTCACCCGCTCATTCATATAGTTTCCCACCGCCTCCAGGCAGTCGGGAAGCAGCTCCTGTAAGAACTGGTCGACGGACTCCGCGCTCTTGACCAGCTCGGTCAGTGTAATCCTCGACAGCGTGTAGGCGCCGCCGCCCACCGGAAGAATGTTATAGCAGCTGGATATCCCGTATTCACAGGGGTAGGTGGTGCGGTTGTCTGCATCGTTGCAGATCGCCGGATTGGCACAGGTAAGTGAGGTTGCGACGGCCAACTCCGCATACTCATCCGGGGTGACCTCCGGATCGTACTTTAAAGTCAGGTTCGGAACGGTATTCTGAATATCCTTTTCCAGTTCCAGAATTATGCGCCCCGCTCTGGTCGGTCTCGATCCCAGATTGGCATGACAGAAGCTGTCTGTAATCGTCCTGTCCAGAAAGATCAGAAACAGCCTCAATTTTTCCTTCACCACATCGTCCGCCATTCCCTCGATAAACGGCTCGATCATGGTGTCCAGTTCTCCCAGATATACGGGAAATCCCGTGATGGAGGGCACATGATGATAGAGGATCTGAAGTCCCGTGAGAAGCTCGTCAAACGTCTTCGGAGGCTCTACCCGCAGGAATTCGCTCCCCTGTTTCACAAATTTCTTATAGTCCGGCATGATATACCTCGGGCGGTAGGGCGCATGTCCCTCAAACAAATCATTCAGAGCACCCGTCTCAAAATACTGCCTGGTCTTCTGCGGAATGTCCAGTACGGAAAGGCTGTCTTCCGCTTCCTTCGCCAGTGAAAATACCTTCTGCTCATACGTTAATTCTTTGGATGTGAGCACATCCAGTACCCGGTTCTGTTCCATATGATCCTGTCCTTTCTTAAAGCTTCCGATTGTTTTCAAATGTTCCATTGATTCGATAGGATCATTATACCATTACAAAACCGACGGTAATATGACAGGTGTCACATTATAAAGGGGATTAGCCGAAAAATGTAAACGGCCCTCCGCTTCCACAATGGGATACGAAGGACCGTTTCAGCCCGTCTCTATTTTTCCGGCACCAGGAGAATTTCCTCTTCCTCGCGCACAAAAAGCGCTCTGTGATTCCTGTCGAATTCCGTGATATGGCGGATAAAGAATTTGGAAATGCCGCCTACCAGGAAGGCAGCGGCCACTGTGCCTTCTCTGATCCCTTCCACATGTCCCAGACACAGAACGGAAAGAAGAACGGCCGTAAGGACAAGGCTCATATCAAAGCATGTCTTTACAATGCCAAAATCCCAGTTTTTCCTGCGTGATATCGCGCGGACGAGGCCTTCTCCCGGAAGAATCAGTACATCGGGCACCACCTCCAGCGCTACCCCCAGTCCCAGGGCCGCACATCCGGCGAGAAGCAGAAGAACCTTCTGTACATAGAACACCGGAGTCCAGAATGACAGCACCCACATCCAGCCGTCGATACAGGCGGAAAAGATCAGCGTAGCCGGAAGCTGCAGCAGCTGTATCTTTTTAAAACTGCGCCCCAGAACGAGGCACTCGAAAAGAAACAGGGTACTGTTTACCGCCAGTACGAAGACTCCCAGGCTGTAAGGAAAGATAAACGTCAGGACATAGGACGGACTCGTAATCGGAGACGTCCCAAGCTCCGCCTTTGTGATCATGCTGATTCCTAAAGCGGCCACAATCATTCCATACAAAAACATCCGGTACTTTTTCATTATCACGTGATGATCCATGCGCGCATCTCTCCTAAAAATTATTTTTGTCTTCTAATTTTTTTTGTTATTTTATCATAACACGAAAAAATGCACACTTCAATGGACATTGTAGCTTAACATAGTATTGAAAAATCATCACATTGCACAAAAATATTTTAGATCTCCTAAAAATTTTTTAGGTTCAAGTCACAAGGCTTTCCTTCCGCGTTTTGCCTCAAACGTCCTGCTCCGGCAGATTCACAGTGAAACGTCTGTCTCGATAATCCGGGAATACCGGATCAGCGGATACTCGCCGTCGTGGCTTCCGAACTGCTCTCCCGCCTCCTTATCCCGTCCCGTCAGAATCCTGTTTACCCCTGCTCCGGCCAGCAGCCGGACCAGCTCCGTTTCCTCTTCCTCCAGGCAGACCAGCCTCGCGGTCTGAAGCCGTCCCCGGTCCTTTCTCAGGGTCTTTAGGAGTTTCTCCCTGTTCATCGGCTTCACCCAGCAGCTGCCGTACATCAGCGACAGCTGAAGCCCCGGCTCCTCCGACAGGGTGACGCTGACGCCGCGTCCCCGGAAGATGCGTTCCCCCGTCATGGCGGACTCCAGTTCCTTCTGGTAGATCCGGATGGTGCTGCATCCCCGGAATCCCACTTCTTTATTCCCATACTCCTCATAGGAATGTTCCAGCAGCCGCAAGAAACGGCGGCTGAAATCCACGGCCTCCCGCCCCTCTGCCTCCACATAGATTCCCTGGCAGGAGCTGCACAGCAGCTGGCTGGTCCGTACCATGTGATCCGCGATGGCCTGCAGCGCTTCTCTGTTGCTGCGGCCCGCTTCGGTGACATAGGCAAAACTGATGCGGTGCCCCCACTCGATCAGCTTCGTCCCCGCGGGAGCCAGGCTCCGGATTCCCCGGATGGCCTCGTCGCCGCCCCACGTGCACACGCCGTCGGAGAGCGTTAAGAGCTTTAAGAGCCTCTCCCGATCCCCGGAGGGAATCCGAAAGGTATAGATATAGTCCGCCAGCACGGGCTCGATACGGATCAGCTCCTGAAGCAGAAACATCGAAAGCCCGTCGTCTTCGGAAGAGAGCTTCAGGAGATTGATATTGCCGGCCAGAAGGCCCTCCAGCACGCTGTAGGCTCCGATTCCGGTCATATTGCCGGCGGTCACGTGCATGAGGACGCCCAGAGGCATGAGAAAACGGTTCTGAAGGCCCAAAAGCTCTGTCTTCACCCTTCTCTCCAGCGTATCCTCCCGCAGGAAAGAAGCCGCCTGACAGATTCTCTCTCTCGTCAGAAGCTTCTCCAGCCCGCGCGCCCGGATCTCGCCGTCATACGCGCATCCGGTCAAGAGTCCGGCTAACCGGCCGCAGGCTCTCATTACCACGGTTCTGGAGAGAGGGGGCTTCTCCAGTGCGGCCGCTGTCTTTTTTTCCAGATCAATGGAATGCACTACGTCCCACCTCCTTTAACAGTTCTCCCGCACCGGCCGCGCAGGTCCGGATATCGGGGACACCGGTCCTGCCGATGATCTCCAGGTACGGCGCCTCCATTCCGCAGCCGCATTCACAGCCGCGGTGCAGGACGCCCAGATCATCGGTCAGTATGCTCACCAGAGGAATACTTTCAACCAGCGGACTGATTAGATTAACCAGTCCCGCCTTTCCATAGCCGACTGGTTCCAGCGTATCCACATCCCGGATTACGACGCGGCTGGTGGCGGGAACATGGAAATGGTGGTTCGGACAGTCACAGTATACGCCCGGATGCTCCACCGCTCCGAAAAACTCCCGGAAATGACTCTCCGGCACACCGAGATGCCTCTCACACAGCCGGTATAGTTCCGCCTTGTCCACCGTCTCTTTGTAAAACTGCTTCCAGCCGCCGCCGACCATAATCATGGAATGCCTGGGCAGGCGGAGAAAGATTTCTCTTCTCTCCATCTCCTTTAACAGGAAATAGAGGTATGCCGGAAAACCGATAATCCTCACCGGAGCCCTTCCTCCGCTATAACGCCGGAGGGCTGCCATCAGCCCCTTAAAATCGGGCCGGTATCCGTTCTTTCCCTTTTGCAGCGCATACCGCCGGCTCAGCGCCGGGGCAAACATCGTGCTGAGCCGCTGGGTCTTGCTGATCGCCGTCTGATTGTCCTTTCCGGGCGGAAACCCCAGAATCACACAGCGGACAGGACGCAGGGAAATCAGCCCGTGGCGGGCGATGACCCGGCATGCGGCGATTCCACCGAAGAAAAGACTCTTTTTGTCAAATCCAATATGGCTCTTCACTCCCTTTGTCCCCGAGGAGGTAGCCTTTACCACCATAGCGGATTCCGGCATGGAATGCAGATCGTGGTACTTAAAAAACAGGGTCGGAATGCACGGCACCTCCCCCGCATCCGTCATCCGTTTTCCATCATCCCGCGAGAATCCCCGGCTCTCCAGAATTCGCCTGTAATCTTCGCACTTTAAGAGATGGCAGTCCACATTCCTGCGGACTGCCTCCATAAAAGCTCTGTTATTCTGTTTATGATCATAGATATCCCTGCAAAAGCACAGCTTAAATCTGTAATCCATCCTTTTACTCCCGTCGTTCTATTCGGTCCACTCCGGGAACCACTGGCCTTCATTCGATATGAATCCCGCAAATACCCGGGGCTCTCCCGCGGAATTCTGAGCCACATGACCGCGGCAGTGAAGCTTGATCCACTGGCCCTTCCGGTTTCTCGCCCTGTATTCGACCTCATGGCTCACGGTCCGCCCGTCGCTGATTGCCTGGTTCGATTCCCAGAACCGTTCCCAGTCGGCCGGATGGATGATGGAGCGCCAGATATCGGCTGCATTCTGAATCACCTCACCCGGAAATGCAAACTCTTCCACCAGCTTCCTGCTGTACCGGAAGGTATTGGTCGCCATGTCGCACACGTAGAGATAGTTATCCGTACTCTCCACCAGCGCGTCATAGAGGTACTGCTGATCGTAGTCAAATGCCTCCGGCTTTAAAAGCCGCCACTGGGCCTCCGCTGCCGCCAGCACCGACTCCTTCCCCTGCTGCATGTGATACTGGCGCTTCTGCTCGTACATGCGCTCGTCCACTTCCCGCAGGATATCCGTCACACTCATGGTGTGCTCCGGCCTCAGTTCCAGAATTCCCGTACAGAAGCTCAGTTCATAAGGAATCCGGTCCTGTCTGCGGACAGCCAGCAGCCTCTCTTCCACCAGTTTGATCGTTTCAGCGGCTTCCTGCTCCGTCTTCCCTGCAAACGTTATGAGAAATTCATCTCCGCTTAAGCGGCATGCGAAGTCCTCCTCGGTCAGAACGCTCTTCACCGAGTTGGCAATGATCCGCAGAAGGTTGTCCCCCTCCCGGTGTCCGAACGTATCATTGACTTTCTTCAGTGAATTGACGTCATACATACAGACCGTCAGAATCGTCTCCTGATGTCTCGCCGTATTCAGCATCTCTGCCAGCCGGTTCTTCCCGCCTCTCCGGTTGAGAAGGCCGGTCAGATCATCCGTGCTGGCCTCCTTCGACAGCTTTTTGGAAGCCGTAATGTCCAGAGAATGCTGAAAATGAACGGTGGAGCCGTCTGTCCATTTCATCAGGCTGTCGTAGTTATCGTAGTAGCGGCCCGTCAGAGTGTTAAACTCCTCCCACCGCCGGTAAACGCCTTCCTCCCCGGACTCCGCCAGCCTCTGTACCGGACAGCCGGGGCATCTTCCCCTGCTTCCCTTCTGAAGAATCTGCCAGCATACCTTGCCCACCGGATTCTCCAGGCCAAACGCTTCCTGCATCGTTTTATTCATGAACAGAATCCGGTCCGTATGGATATCGGTCACATACAGATTCGCCTGCATGCGGCCCATCATGGTATTGTATACCCAGTTCTGCAGCATATAGTCTTCATACAGGTTCTTATTGGCAAATGTCACCGCGATAATGGACAGCAGGAACCGGAGTATGGGCAGCTCCCGGTCCGTCCAGTCTCCCTCCCCGGATTTTTTTCCAAATACCGCAAATCCCACAAACCGTATATTATTGCAGATCGGCAGAATCGTCAGATAACCTCCCGGCACTGTAAAAGGTGTGAGCGCCTTTAAAAAGGCCTCCAGCTCCTCACCGGAAAGCTTCTCCCGCATATTCCAGCTTTCCACCAGCTGGGGAAGCCACTGTCTCATGACCGCCTCCGCACCGGTGTCCTCGCCTTTTCTGCTTCTCCAGGAACCAACCTCCTTATAACGCATCTGATTGTCCAGACGGACTAAAAGTACCGAATCGGCGTGCATCAGATGATTGATATAGTCAGCCAGATTCTCCGCAGTTTCCTGCACAGAGTTGGCATCCATCAACAGCGTCTGAACAGAAAGTTCAGGCCGGTAAAAAACCTCCATGGGATCTCCCCCCTTTCCGGAATTATTGTGCCGCTTGTTCTCCGTTTTCCGGATAATCAAAGATATAATACTCGTATGCGTTGACTACTCTGGTTTTCCCGTATGTATCCTCGCGTTTGAACCCTCCGCCGTAGTTGGCGTGAACATGGCCGTGAATAAAATACTTCGGCATATACTTGTCCATCAGATCCTTAAAGCATTCAAACCCCTGGTGGGGCAGATCCTGCATATCGTTAATCTGATATGCAGGCGCGTGAGACACCAGAATGTCAAAACCTTTGTTCTTCTTTAACTTCCACCAGAGCTTTTTAATTCTCCGCTCCATCCTTCTTTCTGTATACTGGTTGTCGGCTCCCGGAATATACTCCATGGAACCTCCCAGGCCCAGAATCCGCACGCCGCGGAACACAAAGATGTCATCCTCGATGCAGACACAGCCTTCCGGCGGCCGCTCCTCGTAATGCCCGTCGTGATTGCCTTTCACATACAGAAGCGGCGCATGGGAGAAGGTGGCAAAAAAAGTCAGATAGGAGGCCTTCAAATCCCCACATGATATAATTAAGTCCACCCCTTTGATCTTCTCGGGTGAGAAGTACTCGTAAAGGGATTTTGACTCCTCATCAGCCAGTACCAGAATCTTCAAACTATTATTCCTCCATCACCGCATTGTCGTATATCGTCAGTCCCTGCAGCCTTACCAGAGACTGTGCTTCCTCCGTGAGCTCATCGAACTCAGGAAGCTTACCCACCACGTTTTCAGCCAGCCAGTTCATCGTGATGATCTCTTCGGGAGAAAGCCTCTGCTCCTCCTCGCACTGAACCGTTCCATCCTGGGAATAGATCGTTCCCACAAACGGCTGGAAGCTTCCGCTCCGGATCGAGTTCTTCAGAAACGTGATCAGCCGGTTGGTGCCGTGCGGCAGATTCTGAGAACAGATGACGTCGATGACATCGGCGGACATACCCCACCAGTAGTTGATGGCCTGCTTTCCCTTCATCTCCTTTACATCAGAGCCGCCGCGGCAGGTGGTATTTACGATTTTCTCGTAGAATTTGCCCCAGTGCCAGATCGGCGTCGCCAGATTCCGGAGTTCTCCATCCGCTTCTATTTTATACAAACCGTATTCTCTCGATGCGGTCTTGGGCGTAATCATGTCTTCCCCGGAGATGAACGTGATTCCTTCCTTCTCCAGTTCCTCGCGGGCACTCCTGTCTTTTACCCTCGCCCACTCCAGATGAACCTTGACATAGGGATTAATCATACGCGCACCGAGTGCAAAGGCGTTGATATTGGCGATCGTTCCGTAGATCGGATAGTCAGCAATATACCCCAGCTTATCGCACTGCGCCATGGAAGCGGCCAGCGCGCCCATTAAGAATTTCGACTCGTACATTCTGGCATAGTAGGTGCAGACAGAGGAGTACGACATGTTGACGGAACAGTTGAAAATCTTTACCTCCGGGTGCTCGATAGCCGCCTTGACGCTTAAACCGATCATCTGGGAGGCCGTCGTAAAGATCATGTTGCATCTGGCCGCGATCGCCAGATCGATGGCGCCCGCAATCTCCGCATCCGTATCGGCCTCAAAGAATGCGACCGTCTTTAACCGCCCCTCAAAGGCCTGCTCCAGGTACATACGCCCCAGCTCATGGCCATAGGTCCAGCTGGAGGTCTCCGCGGTCTTCGCGTGAATAAATGCGATCTTCAGCATCTCCGGCTCAATGTTCTGGGATGGGCGGAGCCAGTTGATGATCTTTAACGGGCTGTTATCCAGCTCTTCCACCTCCTCCGGCTGCTCTACCAGGGCGATCTTGCTGCCTCTGGAGGTCAGGAGAAGTTCATCCTTAATCTTCGTCAAATCCTTTGTGATCTCGCCCTCTGTCTTCAGCTTCACCACATCGTAGCCGAACAACTCGACATAGACAAGGAAGGCATCAGAACACGTCATCTCATAGGAATTTCCTCCAAATGCGCCAAACGCCTTGGAAAACTGGTCATAGGCGGATTTAAAATAGATCCTGTCATCCTCACTCCACACCTCTTCCGGTGCCTTTCCCATGGCCTTTAACAGGCGGTCGTAGCTGCCCTCCTGGCTGAACCAGACATCACAGTTAAAGGAGACCTGATAAAACTCCAGGAATTCATAATAGAGGCGGTTGTCGAGGTCATCCGTTCTCTTGGGGATCAGGCGCGTCACCGAAGCCGTAATGCTGAACGCGCCCACATATTTGAGCACGCTGACACGCTTGTTGCCCTCCTGTACATAGTACTGGTTCATGAACTCATACGCAACGATGGGGTCATGAATCCCTTCTTCTATCTGATGGTCGTATAAATACGCCCATTTTGCTCCAAACTCCGATTTTTCTGCCAGCAGAGGCATAAAATTATTGGCAAAGGCACTGGTTCTGCCTTTTGTTTTCGTTCCCACGATCTTATCAAGCGGGACGTCCATGAGTCCCAGATTCACTTCTGAAATGATATCTGTGTAGGAAAGTATGTCATCCAGCACCGGAAGATAAGGATACTCTCCCTTTGCCACGGAAACCTGATACTGTTTTCTTCCTTTTTTCAAAGCACCTGAATAGTCATAAAGCGCCATAACCGATTCTCCTCTCAGTTTTCCTCTTATTGTATGTTCGTCTTCTACAGTATACCACAAACAATAAATTCGTGAAAGACTAAAGACGCCGTCCGCACCCCCAAAAGCCACGGTTTTCTCCCGTGGGCTCTTCAGGACGCAGACTGCGTCTCATATTATAGGTTTCTTATCTTGAAATCACGTTCCAATTCCCGTTTCTGATCCTTTTTTGCGATATCTTCCCTCTTGTCGTAGAGCTTCTTACCGCGGGCCAGGCCGATCTCCAGCTTCACCAGGCTGCCCTTAAAGTAAACCTGGAGAGGCACGATGGTATAGCCCTTGATCGCGATCTTGGAATCCAGCTTGCTGATCTCCGCCCGGTGCATCAGCAGCTTCCTCGGTCTTAAGGGATCTTTATTGAAGATATTTCCCTTTTCATATGGATTGATGTTCATGCCGTATACCCATACTTCTCCCTTGTCGATTCTCACAAAGGCTTCCTTGATGCTGCATTTGCCCATCCGGATGGACTTCACTTCCGTGCCGGCCAGCTCTATGCCGGTCTCGTATTTCTCATCAATAAAATAATCATGGTATGCCTTTTTGTTGTTGGCAACCAGTTTAATACATTCTTTCAAATCAACAAACCCCCTCTTTGTATTCTCGTCCTGACTTTATCATATAGTACTACATTGTTTCTTTCAAGTAAAGGTATAAAATTAATTGAGTATTAAGATGGTTTGCAAAAGGCGCCCTTTCTTAAATATCTGTAAACCATTCAATAGTGAATTTCCGCCAAAATTATATGCGGCAGAATATTTAACAAAAAAATATGGGAGGTGAAAGATGAATCGAACAGACGAATTATTTTTTGAGATGATTGTGACATATCAGCGACACGCCCAGGCCGTCAGAAACGCAAAGTATCAGGAGACTCGCGAGATGGCCGAGATACTCCTCAACATGGATATTTCTGCCATGTGGTTCTTAACACAGCGCACACCAGACACCAGAAGCCGACTGGTATAACGTTGTACGATGCACATATAAAAGTCGTCCAGGTATGGGGATTGGGATATACCTAGACGACCTAAGAGAAGGGTTGACAAAAGAATTATATCACTATATACAAATAAATCAACACCATTTTATACTTTATTGTAATTTTACACAAAATGCGGCCTGCCAATACAGCTAAGCCGCAAATTAGAAAAGCAAAATCGAGCGTATTATATCACATACATATAGTTTTGTAAAGGACTTTTTAGGTTGCGTCAATGATCATTAACACATTTCTATATTCAACATATAATGATAGTGCAGGTGGAGATATGATGTATACCTTAATTTAAGGTTTCAACAACGGTGGGCGGCTGTGTGAACTGTCATTTTATGATTTTTATCCTTTGTAAAATCCACCGCATTAAGCCGATTGGATGTGTATAACAATCTGATATAGCCCCGGAGAAATCCGGGGCTTTTTACAGAACCATATCTAATCTTGCTATTATATAGTTTCAGGCGGCCCGCATGGACCGCCCTTTTGCTGTTTATTTATTTCCTCTATACTCTTTTATAAATTTCCATATCAGATCATGCATCCACATTATTGTTTCTTCCAGCCTTCTGTTTTCTTCTTCCAGTTTTATCAGCCGTTCCTTGTAATCCTCAGCTACTTTGCATTTCTGACACGGTGCATCTGATAAAATGTAATGCAATAATATTTCCAAAAACTTAGCATTTGTAGGTCTTTTCTCAAATACCTCTCCATTCAAATCGTTTATAAATAATTCCTTACCCCCATTTTTCCATACCACCTCTGCAATTGTTCTGATATCACGCTCAACACAGTTTACCCCTGTTTTATACCTTTTCGCTACATCTGGGTATATGCTTTTTGTTATGTAGTTTAGACGGTCAGGAGATTCCATCGCCAGTTCCAGGCTATAGATGCAATATTGAAATCCCTTATATTTATTTCCAACACCCAAATCCCATAAAGCTTCCTTAATTTTTCTGTTGTTCATCGCATAAACCTCCTGCATCTTTACTAACTTAAGGATAAATTGGAATAATATGGAAATCAATCGTCAAACCACTACATTTATCGACATTATTTTTGCTATTATCCAGCCAGCCCCGGCCAGCGTAGCGCCCCATCATAACCAGGCGTTAGTACCACTGCCACCACACCACAAGATTCTTATGTTTTGTTATCACATCAGTTAATTCTCGAATGTATGTTCGTTTAATTATCTAATACTATTATATTTCCTCATTTTGCTGTAAAATCAATAAAAATTAATATAAATTTCTCATTTTGTCAATATTTAACCGTTGACTTCTCGCTAAAACACGTTATAATGAAATTACATAAGGTTTCTTATAGTTGTGTATTGTATCATATAATGCAATTACACACGATTTTGTGTTATCTAACATAAGATAATAGCAACAGTGCCAACAATATTCGGGAGGTGATACGTATGGCAACGAAAAGCATTCTTAAAGATGTCTCTATTAAAGAACAGCGTCTTGCTCATACATTTTTGGAGGCAATGGATTATGCTAAAAACATGAGTTATGAGCAAGTGCAGATCAGCAGAAAATGTTCAGAACTAACAGGAGATAAAATCAAAGAATTCTTTGATGTACAATAACTATGGCAGAGTTTGTTCAAATTAAACTAAACGATATGATATCTAAACTGGGAGAGAATGAAGTAAAATCTATTCTCTCCTCTTTTGTGTGCCCTGTTAATAAAGATGTGGAGACATTTATAAAATATAAAGCCATTGAATTTTCAAAACAATATCTATCACGTACAACTTTAGTATATTGGAAGTCCGATGACGGAAGAGAAAAGTGCTGGGTCGGCTATTATACCATAGCATCAAAGCATATTCGGGTATCGAAAGATTCCATCAGCAATACAACCGCAAAGCGAATGGGAAACCATGGTTCGTTTAATCCAGCTACAAAGGAATACATAGTCCCAGCCCCATTAATAGCGCAACTCGGTAAAAACTTTGCAGATGGAAATAATTATTTAATTTCAGGATCCGATTTGCTTCAAATGGCAACTACTAAAGTTAGAGAAATTCAGAATGAAATTGGTGGAAGATTCGTATATTTAGAATGTGAAGAAAAGTGTAAACTGCTGGATTTTTACAAAGCAAATGGCTTTACCGTTTTTGGGAAAAGAACATTGGACAGAGACGAAACAGATTTGGACGGAGAATATTTAATCCAATTATTAAAATATTTAAAATAAAAAGCAATTAGGCGGCCCATATGGACCGCCTTTTTTTGTATCTATCATTAGCAACCACAGTTATCCTGCCTGCAAAAAACATTATTACAGCCGTCTCTAAATCCGGCCTCATAAGCTTCTTTTCTTTCTCTTGCACATGGATCAAAACAGCAATTATTATTGTTATTGCTGCAGCTGCAATTCCAATTATTATTGCAATTATTATCACAGGGATTGCTGCATACGCATCTGCAGCAATTATTGCAGCAATTATTACAGCAATTATTTCTACAACCACGCCAGTTACCACAGAGACATCTACATATATTACACATGATTTATTTCCTCTTTTATATATGATCAATTATAGTTTATTATATGCAAAGAGGGGACAAAGGTGACAAGTATGACTATTCTGTCCACTGTACCTCAAGATTGCCCTGACTGAGATTATTCGTAACCAGTAACGCCCCATACGTTGCCAAATCAGCCTTAGATGGATTGAGCATGTACGCAAGACCGCCAATCACAGCGTATCCAGTAACCATGTTTCCGGCATCGTCTACGTAAAACCACTTATTCTTATATTTCACCCAACGGCTCTTCTGCAGCTCACCATTGATTGTAAAGTACCAGTTCCCAGCACCGTCTTCAAAACTCTTCACTTCATCTTCCTGGCCGCGGATCCGCAGGCAGAAGTCCGTCCATAACTCCGGATTGTCCATCATCTTACGAGGGCACCATTTGCGTTTGGCGTCGTAATGCCGGATCACCCGATCGGCAGGGATCCCCGTCTCCTGGATCAGATGTTTCACCAAATCCACGCAGTTAAGCCGGGCCTTGTCGTAGTTACTGTCAGGATTAACGCATATTTCAATGTTGATCGTATTGTTATTGTTGACTCCGGCCACCAGCGGCGTACCGTACTGCTTCCCTACCGCCCATGCTCCGTCCGTGTGGTTGAGTGTCTGGTAGATCGCTACATCATCAACATAATAATGAACCGATGTAGACAGATTGCCGTTGTTGTGTGCCCTGGAATGCGCTGTAGCACCTGCTCCGCGGTTAAAATTGTCCGTCTCATGGATTACGATGTACTTTGGGTGATTCTGACTTGCATAGCAATTGATCTGCTTGATCTGTTTCGTAATAGGTATCATAAATCCTCCTTAAAGAAAAGGGCCCGGAATTCCAGGCCCTAAAAAGTTGTGATATTGCAACCGTTGCGATCTAGCAACAGCTTATTTTGTCAGCTGCTTGTACGCCTGGTTGATACCGGTAGCCGCAAGCCCCGATACAGCTCCAACCGCCGCCGCGTTGATGATGTCCGCCGCCGGGAAGTCGGGCATCGTGTACATGCCTGCAACGCCCAGGATTGCCCCAATAACGCCACACACTACCGGCAGCCACTTATTGTCTACCGCCGTCGCTTTCGCCGCCATAGCGGCCAGATAGCACAGCGCTGTGATACCTGCAACACACGCAATTCCTAAATCCATAATGATCCCTCTCTTTCCGCTCACTCATGAGCCTGTTGATTGATATGCTTCTCTATCTTGTTAATGGCTTCTGTCACCGGACCATTGCAGCCCTGTTCCTTCATTCCCTTCAAACAGGCCAGAACCCCGTAAACAAGAAGGCACTGTTCGTCTTTGATATTTTTAATTTCCCGATCCTGCTGTCCTTGTCTAAGATACCATCTATAAACAGCGAAGAGTGCTGAAAATATAACAACCAACGCGGTAATCACACTGGCTGTCGTAATGATTGTGTTTGTAGTTATGTACATGCCATTCTCCCGTCAGTTATTCCGGATTTTCTTTCAACCACGATTCTGTTTTCGGCCTCCAAAAGTTGGGTACATCATCGATTGTAATAATACAATGTCTAATCCGCGTTCCGTAAAATGCTCCCATTAAATCATACCTCCTTCTGCTAGTGTTCCAACCACTTCACCAAGATCATTAATTGCCCCGTCCTGTACCGCCTTTCCTTCCTCCAGGGCGTCCAGGCGCTTTTCCTCGTCGTTTTTCTCACGTAGATTATACGTTGTAAGCACCGTACCATCTGCGGCCACCATGGACGTTTCAGACACAAGTACAAGGTTAGTATAATTGCCTACCACTAACCCATCACCATTCTTAATCTGCACTGCTGTGAGATTGTCAGGAGTCAATACCTCCCATGTTGCCACCATAGCCGCCCGATCAGCCGCCGCCACCTGTAAGGCTCCCAGGCTTGCGCCTGCCTCCAGTTCAATAATAGTTCCATTTTTTAAGATCATAGTGTCCTTCATATACGGACTCCTTTCTCCCTTTTCGGGTATAAAAATAAGAGCCTTTCAGCTCTGATTAACGAGTTTCTTATTCATTTAAATAGTCTATAGATATATGAAGACATTCTGCAATACTAAGTATTGTATTAATCGACATTCCACATGTCCCTCGCTCGATATCTTGATAGTACTTATATGACCGTTCAATCTTCTCAGCCACTTCTTCCTGGGTCAATCCCATTATTATCCGTTGTCTCCTAATTCTTTTTCCCACCATCATCGGATCATATCTTTTCAACTATTTTCCCTCTTTTACAGTAAAGCATAAAATACTGATTACAATTTATATATCAAAGCACAGTAGTAGTATGGCTTCAATTACAAATTTTATAACATACAGATCATGTTTTCAGGCGGCCCAAGCGGACCGCCCTTTTCTTACCACTCAAACTGGCAGCGGAATGTTCTGCCGTGAGATTCCTACAGCGCTTCGATAAACTTTTTCACGCCCTGATATATCTCCTTGTACGGCAGCCCCTCCGCCATCAGCGTAGCCAGATGCAGCCCCACCACCGTTTCCATTGATTTTAAGTGCATCAGCGTCCTCTGGTATGCCTTGTCCCTCCCGCCGCTCTCTATGCCTAATCTGCGGTTTATGAGCTTGGTCAGCGACACATAATATCTGTCTGCGTGCTGGCTGCCCTGTGCCCTCGCATACTCCACGAATAACTTGATCTGATCCGTCTCGGCCTTGCGTACCTCTTTGGTCTCACGACGGATTCCCAGCCACTTCTCGTCTTTCTCGGAAGCGATGTAGTAACCGTTCTTTTTGATGGACTGAATAACATCATAAACCCAATCATAAAAATCCCCAGCAACCTTTTGCCTGGAATACCTACAGATTTCGTATATTCCTTTTTCGGGATACATATAGGCTCTTTCGCCATTCCTGTAATGTGGATTTGACCCCTGCAAACTGAGGGGGTCAACTTTTACGCTCATGGTGTCAAGTCGGTCATGGTGTCTGTTATGTATGTCTTCTATACCTTTGCTCGGATTTTTATACTTCAAGGCGTATCCTATCTGGGTTCTGCTCATAAAGATATCACCGGTTTCATTTACATAAAAATCACACTTCGTTCCTAAAAAGTCTCCCTGTTTAACAAGTCTTAGTTTCATAAAATATACCTTCCTTTCAATTTAAAAAGCCCCAGGATTCCTCCCAGAGCTTCAGTCACATCATTATTCTGTTGTTTGCTATTCCACCCACTGCACCTCAAGATTGCCCTGTGCAAGGTTATTCGTTACCATCAGCGCCCCATATGTCTCCATATCAGCCTTTGATGGGTTAAGCACATAGGCCAGGCCGCCAATCACAGTGTATCCAGTAACCATGTTCCCGTAATCGTCCACGTAGAACCACTTATTCTTATATTTCACCCAGCGGTTTTTCTGCAACTCGCCATTAATCGTAAAATGCCAGTTCCCGGTGCCGTCCTCGAAGCTCTTCACCTCGTCCGCCTGTCCGCGAATCCTCAGGCAGAAGTCCGTCCATAACTCCGGGCTGTCCATCATCTTACGCGGACACCATTTACGCTTTGCATCGTAATGCCGGATCACCCGATCGGCGGGGATCCCCGTCTCCTGAATCAGGTGCCGTACCAGGTCTACACAGTTAAGCCGCGCTTTGTCGTAGTTGCTGTCCGGATTAACGCAGATCTCGATATTGATCGTGTTGTTGTTATTGACTCCAGCCACCAGCGGCGTGCCGTACTGCTTGCCGACAGCCCATGCTCCGTCTGTATGGTTGAGTGTCTGGTAGATTGCTACATCATCAACGTAATAATGAACCGATGTAGCCAGATTGCAATTATTATGCGCCCTGGAATGAGCGGCAGCCCCGGCGCCACGGTTAAAATTGTCAGTCTCATGGATTACAATGTACTTTGGGTGATTCTGACTTGCATAGCAATTAATCTGTTTGATCTGTTTCGTAATAGGTAACATAATCGTCCTCCTTCAAAAAGAAAAGGGCCCGGAATCCCAGGCCCAGAAAAAGTTGTGATATTACAACCGTTGCGATATCGCAACAGCTCCGGCTCTAACCCTGCCGGCCGGGAGATACGCGGATCATCTCCGGCGTTAACGGCCGCCTCCCTGATAATCTGTATTGTCGATCTTATCCTTAAGTACAGATATATATTTTAATAGCCATTCAGGCACGTCAGCGCCCATTCTGCCGGCGTTTTCGATGATGGACAGCAACTCATTAAGCAGATACCAAACGGCCACTAAAAGCCCGAAAAACGTGCTTGCAGGCATAGTCATGCCCAGTGTACCGGATACCGTAGTAAACACATAATCAACTATCATAGCCACGGCAATCACGCATAGATATCCAACCTTTTTAATGATTCCCTTCGCGCCTTTCTTGCTGCTCCACCCATAAGTGGGATCTTCGGGGTAATCCATTGCTTCCCGCTTGCTTGCCAACATGCCGGTTACGTAGTCCACAATCATCATTGTAGCTAGCGCACAGAGTACCGGAAAAAGAATTCCCAACTTGTCACTTAAGAAGGCAACGGCTGCCGCCATTGCCCCCTGAATCGCAATATATGCTTTTCTCATCTTACACCTCCGGATTGTCCTTCAACCATTTTTCTGTTTTGGCCCTCCAAAAATTAGGGATCTCATCAATCGTAATAACACCGCGCCTGATCCGCAGCCCGTAAAATGCCCCCATTATACTGCACCTCCTTCAGCCAGCGTTCCCACGGCCGCGCCAAGATCATTAATAGCACCGTCCTGTACTGCCATGCCTGCCTCCAGTGCGTCCAGACGCTTTTCCTCCGGTGTTTTCTCGCGGAGGCTATACGTCGTTAACACTGTGCCGTCAGCGGCCACCACGGAGGTCTCAGACACAAGCACGAGGTCAGCATAATTACCTACCACTACCCCATCACCATTCTTAACCTGCACCGCCGCGAGATTGTCAAGCGTCAGCGCCTCCCAGGTGGCAACCATGGCCGCACGATCTGCGGCCGCTACCTGTAATGCGCTCAGGCTGGCGCCGGCCTCCAGTTCAATAATTGTTCCATTCTTCAAAATCATAGTGTCTTTCATATTAAACTCCTTCCTGCCTTTTCGGCAATAAAAAACCAACTACCGATTAATGATAGTTGGTTTTAATTTATTTTTTTTACTCTTTGCCTTTTCCGAACAAATACCCTATTGTTGCTGCTACTATTGGAATAATTTTATCCCAATAATTAGACTGATTAATAATTAATCCTATAACTAATAATAACACACAAATTATTAATGCAATATTCATAGCAGCATTAGCAGGTTTGATTCCAAATAATCGTCCCATTAAACCCCCTTCTTTCTGCCTGTTTGTATTCATACTTGATATCGCAAATTTCTGCGTTGATTCACTTAAATCGTTAAACCCATCTAAGCTTATCAGGGTGGCTACGGTTTCATCAGAAACAGGTCTATGACTTAATCCATCTCCCATATTTTCCTACCCCTCCATATACACAGTATATTCAACTTTTCGCGTATCTGCATTCTCAGATAGAATATATATCCAGAAATGTATGAATACTTTCTTTCCGCCTACCGTTGCTAATTCAACCGGTTCGGTTGTGCCTGCGCCAAGACGATCAAAGTTGATACATTTTAAAGTGACTGTCTGATTTTCTTCATTTGTGATTTTTTCAAGGTCTCTTTCACCTTCTCCATTATTTTCAAAATTAAAAATAACAGTAAATGCAAAAACCAAACTCGGCTGTAACTTAATTTTCAAATCAGATTGTGAATCATAAAGTATTACCGAGTTCGTTTCTATAACCCTATAACTTCCGGATGTTAATTCTCCCATAGTTCTCCTCCATCTTTTTCTTTAATCATATAACATATCAGAAAAAAATGGAAGCAGGTTTCTTGTTCGTGTAAATAGTGATTTAGCTGGTAAGGCTGATATCAACACACTGCCAAAGACGGTACATACCTCAATTACTGGTACTGGATCTGATTATTATGATATATCTTGTCCTGGCATTAAATACGGTGCC
>NZ_JACOPB010000015.1:0-158835 GCF_014288005.1 Hungatella hominis | reverse complement strand
GGACGTGGTGGCTGCGGCGGACGTGGTGGCTGCGGCGGACGCGGTGGCTGCGGCGGGCGCGGTGGCTGCGGCGGACGCGGTGGCTGCGGCGGACGTGGTGGCTGCGGCGGACGCGGTGGCTGCGGGCCGGGTGGCGGGCCCCACGGCGGTGGTCCCTGCGGCGGGCGCTGGCCTGACGGTGGGCGCTGGCCTGACGGCGGGCCCCATGTCATCGGAGTCTGCGGTACTACCTGCTGCATTCTCCAATCCGCATCCTGGGTGTTCACGCTGTTTACCTCGTACACTTCTACTTCTTCCACCTCTTCTACCGTTTCCGCAGTCTCTTCTCCCGGCTGTTCCGATGTATTTTGCAGTCCAAGCTCTGCTCCGTTTATAACTCCGTCCTCCAGAATCTGGCGGCATACGGAATCGCACACCTGATTCACTATCAGGCGGTCCGGAAATTCATCATACAGCGGACTGTTTTTATAATCCAGACGATCGCAGGCTGCCATCACATATTCCTGAATCCGCTTCATATGTCCCGGATACATTCCCTGCAGATACTCTAAATCCTGTAACATATGTTCCCTCTGCATCTTCGGCAGATTCTCCATAGCGCTTCTGTCTCCGTACAACATATACGGCTCCAGCACCTGGAAGTTATTCCCATAAGTATGCTCTAAATTATCCTGCACAGCGGTTATCACTCCCTGCTTCTTTCTATACATAACCATCTTATGCGTATTTTATCGAGATGTGATGGAAAAAACGAATTTTTTCCTGTTGCTTCTCTGTTTGCCAGTATTTTCGCCCCAACGCCTCCAGGGACAGGCCGGTCTGCCGTTCTGAATGATCTGCCATAAAAAAGTACTGGATTTCATCGCACTTTTATCTTATAATGGCCTTTTGGAAAATCAGGCTGTCCACATAATTACAGAATGGCAAATGTCTTATCTGGAAATGATAGGAGAATAGCAAGAACATTGAACGATAAAGTGAGGAAATATATGGAACTGCAATTTAAAGATCTGGACTCCAGCGCGCTGAAAACGCTGGCCCCCCTTTTTACCTTCAGAGAAAACAAGACCTGCGACAGCGTATTCTTAGGCCTTTTCCTCTGGAAAGATTACTATCAGGTACGTTACGCGGTCGGAGATGATAATACAATCTTCCTTCGTATTGCCGCGGATGGAAAGGAGTACGCTGCCCTTCCCATCTGTAAAGCGGCCGACCTGTCCCAATCCTTCGGCGTGCTGAAGGACTATTTTAACCAAACCCTGGGATTAAAGCTAAATATCTTCCTGGCCGACGAGGCCGCTGTCCGCCTCCTGAACCTGCCGGAGCACGAATTCGATGTCGAAGAACTGGAGGATGCCCGTGACTACTTATATTCCGGAGATGCCCTTCGTTCTCTCGCCGGCCGAAAGCTGCACAAGAAGAAAAATCTGGTCAACTCCTTCGTCAGGACCTGGGAGGGACGCTTCGAGTACCGCAGGCTGACCTGTGCGGAAGGCTCCGAGATCAAGAGTTTTCTCGCACGTTGGGGTGTCGCCAGGGAAGAACGCATGGAAGGCCAGCTGGAGCATGAGATTCTGGGCATCCATGAGATTCTTCGCTGCTGCTCTCTCCTCGATATCACGATGGCTGGAGTCTATATAGACGGTACCCTGGAGGCATTTACCATCGGCAGCTACAATCCCCTGGAGCAGATGGCTGTCATACACATTGAGAAAGCCAATCCTGAGATAAAAGGGCTGTACCAGTTCATCAACCAACAGTTTCTCATCCACGAATTTCCCGACGCTGTCCTGATAAACCGCGAGGATGATCTGGGTGATCCCGGTCTGAGGCAGGCAAAGCTGTCCTACTGCCCCGTAGACTTCGCCCGCAAATACAGAATCCGCCAGCGATAAATACCACCGCTGAAACCAAAGGACATGTATGCGGCGGACCAACGGTTTTCTTTTTCCGCGGTCCGCCTCTTTTTTCGTCTTTCTGCTTTAGTTTCTTCCATTGGAGAAACAAGAAACCGCCCGGCCGTCACCCCTGGTCTCCCTCCCGCTCTCCTTAAGTGCTTTGGCGTAAACAGCCAAAAGCTTCTGATACTCTTTATAATAACCGCAGTTTTCAAGCAGAAAAGATTCCGGCATACGACGGATTCTCTCCCATCCCCAGGCCTGAAGCTGCGGTTTTAACAGCTGTTCCTTCTGAAGCGTATACAGAAGCGCGCGCTGGCGGAACTGGAGCCTGTATTTCAGCGCCTCATCGACCTCCCCCGGAAAGAGAGCACACATGGTCTCCACCAGAGACTTCCCCATCTCCATTTCCCTGTAATGGGTCCATTTTCTCCGCATTTCCCCTGCAAAGCTCATCCATTCAGAGTCATCCCGCGGATATACCAGCCCCATAAACTGCGCATCCTTATAGCACCATAAGGTCCAGGATACGCCATACCGGCAGAATAAGCCCAGCGTGTCCTCCACCATCTCCATCACATGCTCCAGGCTGTGCCCCGCAATGTCGTACCCGGCCTCGCCGCAGAGCAGCGGACGGTTAAAGGGCAGCAGGCCGTCAAGCATAGTACGGAAGCGCTGTTCAAACACCTTTTGCCTTTCGCCCCGCGGATAACCCGGATCACATAAGTCTGCCTCCCAAACGGTGGGATAAAAATGGAAGGTCAGCGCAGTCTGCTCATCTCTGATTTCCTTTAAACAGGAGAAATCCATGGCAAAGGAATCCCCCTCCAGGAATATAATATGGTTCTCATCCACCTCGCGGACCGCAGCCGTCACCTTCTCATAAAACTGCTGAAGCTTTCCGTCCGCCGCCGGCATGAGAAACGGCTCGTTTAAAAGGTCGTATCCCAGCAGATACGGCTCATCCCTGTAACGGGCGGCAATATCCCGCCACAGGGATATGATCTGCTCCTGAAATACATCGTAATGCCAGAACGCAGGCGTTCCCGTCTGATTATCAGAATGCCAGTCCGGATTCTGCCCGCCCGGAACGCTGTGCAGATCCGGGAGAAGATAGATCTCATACTTGCGGCAGAATCCCAGCAGACGGTCAAAATAGCGGAATCCCTCTTCTTTCCGCAGCTCCATATTCTGATCATCCAGAAACAGTCTATAGTTAAACGGCACGCGAATCAGGTTGATGCCGGTATCCTTCAAAAGCTTAAAGTCCTCCTCCGTACAGAAGGAACAGACGAAATCATCAAAGAACCGGGCCGACTGTTCCGGTCCGAAAACCTCTGTAAAAGCTTCCTTCATCTGTTTTTCCGGCGTTGGGATTCCAAGCATAAAGTGTTCCAGATTCAGCCAGCTCCCGATGCCCAGCCCGGCGAACCGGATGCTCTGTCCCTGATAAATAAATTCATTTCCCTTTACTCTTACAAATTCCATAGTTCCTCCTCGGTTTTTACTCACCTGTTTCCTGTCTCCAGCCAAATTCCAGCTTCTCCATCTCTTCCAGCAGCCGTTCTGTAAATCCCCTTTCCGACAGCCCGAGGCGCTCATACTGTTCCAACGGTGCCTGGGCCTCTTTCATTCCCGCGGCCAGCTTCCTGCACATGGCCGCCTCCAGCTCTTCGTCCTCTATGGGATGCTCCTGGGCGTAGTCCTGCTCAAGATCGAAGAGGCAGGAGTCTTTAATAAAGCTTAAATCCCCCATACAGTCCGTTTCATTGTGAACCGGTATCCGGTAAACCGGGTATCTCGTATAGGGGAGAAAACGCCCCATTTCCATTTCCAGAGCATACTCCTCACCGAAGAACCGGCACAGCGTCGTCGGCATGGCACAGTACTGGTAACACGGCTTATTGTCCGGCGCCGCAGGCGCCCGGAAATACGTATAGCGGCCGTCGTATACATTGACCGCACGGCCGAACCAGCCATAGATTACCGCTTCCCTGGAAGGTGTATGCCTGAGAATCATCTCTGACAAATCCCAACCCTTTACGGTCTCCGGAACAGGAACAGCGTGGTGCTTCAATATTGTCGGCATCAGATCGATGTTCTGGGTCAACTGTTTTCTATACTCTCCGGCACATTCTCCGTGAGGCATTTTCACGAAGAGGGGGATGTGGGCCATCTCATTATACGCGTGCATATAATTTTTTCCGGTAAATCCGTGTTCTCCCAGCATATGACCGTGATCCGTGGTCAGGATCACCTGGGTATCCTCATACAGCCCATTTTCCTTCAGGGCATCGAGGAAACGGCCCAGCCACCGGTCCGCCATGGTCATGGTGGCCAGATAGCATTTCCGCAGATGGCATACTGCCTCCTCCGGTTCTGTGACAGGTGCATACCCCGGCCAGTTGAACTCCTTTCCGCTGTAATCATCCCCATACAGTTCATGGTAGGCGTCCGGTGCATCAAACGGTTCATGAGGGTCAAACGCCTCAACCATCAGAAAAAAATCATCCGCTCCCCGGTTCTCTTCGGCCCAGCGGCAGGCGGACAGGAAGGTGGCCGGAGTCGGATACGTCTTCTCCCCCCGCGCATATTCCTGCCGGTTTAAAAGATGCTGGACCGATTTGCGGCCGTATGCCTGCGGCTCTCCGAATGGGGGATTAACCCTCGAAATCCAGGGATCATTCTCCTGGCCGCGGTGGTAGTCCCAGGTATCGAACAGGGAACAGTAGTTTTCCCCACCCAGTTCAAAGTAATGGGCATGGTCCGTGGTAATGTGGGTGTAGACTCCATGTTTCCGCAGTTCCCCCTGAAGCGTCCGGTCGAAGGGCTCCATTCCTCCCCACCCGCGTTCCAGGAAATTCATGCGGCCGGTAAAAATATCCCGCCTGGCAGGCATGCAGGGGGCGGAGGCAATAAAATGATTATCAAACCGGACTGCCTCCTTTGCAAATGCATCCATGCACGGCGTGATTCCCACCGCATTTTCATCATAGGATTTTAAAAATCTTCTGTTTAATGTATCCATAAGGATCAATACGGTTCTCATGGTTTTCCGCTGCCTCCTGCCTCTCAAGTATTTTCTGATGCTTCCTGTTTTTTCAGCCGGAGTGGCGCAGAATGCTCCGTCCTGCTGTCCGTTCCGATGAAGACGAGAAATGCCCCCGCCTCGCTGTCCCATAAGCCCGGTTTCTGAAAGAATTTCAGATGGTCTTCCCCGATGGAGAAAGCCACTTTTGCCTCCTCTCCCGGCTGCAGTGTGAAGCGCTTCAAGCCCTTCAGCTGCTTCACCGGCCTCGCTGTGCTGCCGGTTACATCGCGGAGATAGAGCTGAACCGTCTCGGTTCCTTCCCGTTTCCCTGTATTTTTTATGGTCACAGACGCCTCGATCTCTTCTCCCGGCATCAGCTCGTTTTTGCTCAGACGGACCTCAGAAAGCTCCATGCTCGTATAGGTCAGTCCATACCCAAAGGAATACAGCGGATCGGCGGGTATGTCCTGATACCTGGAGACGTACCGTTCCGGCTTTCCCTTTCGGTAAGGCCGTCCCGTCATCAGGCTGTCATAATGGACCGGTACCTGCCCCACACAGTAAGGAAAGCTCATGGGAAGCTTTCCCGATGGCGTTCTCGTTCCGGTCAGCACATCGATAATTGCCCGGCCGCCTTCCATACCTGGCATCCACACAGAAAGCACGGCTCTGGCCCGCTCAGAAATAAAGCGCAGATCGAGAGGCCGGCCACTAAATACCACTGCCACTACATTGGGATTTACTTCGGAAACTGCGCGGAATAAGTCCTGCTGGATCTTTGGAATCTCAATAAATGCCCGGCTTGCGGCTTCCCCTGACTGAAAGCAGTGTTCACCGAGGGGCATGACCACCACATCGGCTTCCTCTGCGGCCTTTCGCGCTTCCTCCCTCCAGCGGTCTGTCTCTTCCTGCGTCGCACCGGAGGGCTTATACCGGTCAAAGCCCTCCAGCACCGTCCCCGGATCCAGCACGGGACAGCCGGTATGGTACATCACGGACCAGCCGGCCAGTGCTTCTTCCGCCGCCGCCCGTATGGTCTTTACCGCCCCGGTCTCGGCGCCTCCCGTAAAGGACCAACTGCCCAGCATATCCTGAGAATTGGTGTAGGGACCGATAAATGCGATCTTTTGATTCGGGGAAAGAGGCAGGATGGCAGCCTCATTTTTAAGCAGTACGAAGGATTTCACCGCCGCTTCATATGCCAGCTTCCGGTGTTCTTCACAGAGAGACGTGCGGGCTTCCCTCGCCTCGTCGGCTCCGTGGAAGGGATCCTCAAACAGTCCCAGCCAGTTTTTAAGCTCCAGAACTCTCAGGACACTTTCGTCGAGAAGCGCCTCATCCAGTATTCCGTCTTTAACCAGTCCGACCAGATACTCCGGATATACACCGGACATCATATCGATATCGACTCCCGCTTCCAGCGCGCGACGCGCGGCATCCGCCCCGTCTTTGGAGACACCGTGAACCACCGTCTCTCCGATCGCCGCGTAATCCGAGATCAGTACGCCGTCAAATCCCATTTCACCGCGCAGAATTTCCCGGAGCAGCGCTCTGTTTACGGTTGCGGGTATCCCGTTCACCGTCTGAAAGGCGGTCATAGCCATTCTGCTTCCGGCCTTTACGGCGCTCTCATAGGGCGGCAGATAGAATTCATGAAATGTCCCATTGGAGAGCTCCATCGTCTGATATTCCCGCCCGCCTTCCGGCGCACCGTATCCCGCGAAATGCTTGACGCAGGCGGCCAGAAAATCCGTTCCGCCCTGCTGTCTCTGATAGCCTTCCACCATTGCCTTCGCGTACAGACTGTTTAGATACACGTCCTCACCCGTGGATTCCATCACGCGCCCCCATCTGGCATCGCGCACCAGATCCACCATAGGAGAAAATGTCACATGGAGCCCGCCCGCCGCCCCCTCTTTTGCCGCCATGGCCGCACAGTCGCCTGCAAATTCCGGATCGAACATGGCGCCCTGTGCCAGCGGAATCGGATAGATAGTCTTATACCCATTGATGATATCCAGCATAAAGAGCAGGGGAATATGGTGCGGCTGTCGTTCCATATACGCGCTTTGAATTCTTTTTATATTGGCTGCTCCATAGACCCCCAGCACAGAACCGGCCAGATGGCCGTAGCTTTTCCTGATCCTGGCATTCTCCTCCGCCTCCGGCCCTGTCTGTTCCAACACTTCCGTGCCGTCAAACCAGTCGCCGGTTACCTGAAAGAGCTGTCCTGCTTTCTCCTCCAGGCTCATATCATTTAACAAATCTATTAGCTGTCTCTGCTCCATTTTCCTGTCCTCGCCTGTATTATACAAATACTTTCACCAGCATAACCCCCGCCGCATCAACCGCAAACACCTCTCCTCGACAGATCTCCCTCCCGCTCAGCAAATCCTTTCCGCTGACAGAGACCGCCAGCTCCTGTTTCTTCCCGGAATGGTTCAATAGAAACAGGTATTCCACGCCGTCTTTTTTCCGCACCGCCATCTCGATTCCCTTTTCGGATAAGGCGGCCGCCGTTTCCACCGTATCATGGGAGGCTGTTCGCATCCCCTTTTCCTTACACACATCCGTGAATAACCTGAGATAGAATTCCTCTCCAGACCGTGTTCCAACGTAATATGCCAGACCGTCTCCGTACCGGTTCCTGGTGATAACGGGCGTGCCTGCATAAAAGTCCTCCCGGTAACGGGCAAGCACCTCCGCCCCCTCCGTGTGCATAATGTCGCACAGCAGTCCGGCCGGATAGGTTTTCCCTTCATAGCAGAAGGAATTCCGCTCCGTTTCCGGCAGGGAGTCGGTCTCTTCCACCCAGATTCCAGTGAGTTTTCTGAGTTTTCCCGGGTAACCACCCAGAGTAATCCGGTCATTCTCATCCACATATCCGCTTAAATAAGAAAAAACCGCTGTTCCTCCGGCTCCAACGAATTCCTCCAGCCGCCCGGAGACGCCGTCCTTCACCATATACAGAAGCGGAGCGGCAATCAGTTCATATCCACAAAAGCCGTCCTCCATTCCGATTATATCCACCGGAATATGAAGCTTTGAAAGAGCCCGATAGTAATTCTGAAGCTCCTCCAGATATTTAAGCCTCACGCTGGGACCTGCCGAGCACTCCAGCGCCCACCACGTATCCCAGTCAAAGATCAGCGCCGCCTTTGCCGGAACACGGGCTCCGACCACCTCTTTGCCCAGTGCCTTCAGTTCCATTCCAAGAGCCTGACACTCTTTAAACACACGGGTATTTCCATGGCCTGCGTGGTCGATGACGGCCCCATGAAACTTCTCACAGCCCGCTCTGGAGCGCCTCATCTGGAAAAACATCACCGTGTCCGCCCCATGGGCCACGGCCTGATAGCTGAGGAGCCGCATGACGCCGGGGCGTTTCAGGCGGTTGTCGTTCAGCCAGTTGCAGGTACTGGGCGTCTGCTCCATCAGGAGGAAGGGCTGGCCATGTTTCAGCCCGCGCATCAGATCATGGTTCATGGCAATAGCGGCAGGATCGGCCCCCTCCGCCGGATAGTTGTCCCAGGAAATGACATCCAGGCTGGCCGCCCATTTCTTATAATCCAGCGGCTTATACGCGCCCATGAAGTTGGTGGTGATGCAGGCATCCGGGATCTGCGCCCGGATGGCTTCCGCCTCCGCCCGGTAATTGGCCAGCATGCTGTCCGAATTAAACCGTTTGTAGTCCAGTGTTATGGCCTGATACATGCTTCTGGCTTCCTCGAAATGTTCACTCACCATGCTGGGAGCCACGATCTCATCCCAATCATAGAAGGTATGCCCCCAGAATCTCGTGTTCCACAGTCGGTTCAGATTTTCAATGGTTCCGTAACGCTTTTTCAGCCAGACACGGAACGCCTTCTCGCAGTTTTCACAGTAGCACGCGCCTTCATATTCATTGCTCACATGCCAGAGCACGATATTCTTCTGTTCCCGGTAGCGCTCCGCCAGCTTCCCGGCCAGCCGCTTTGCATACTGCTTAAATACAGGGCTGTTGGGACAGGAATTGTGGCGGCCTCCGAATTTTCTCCTGCGGCCTTCAAAATCCGTTCTCAGGACCTCGGGATACCGTTTGGCCATCCACGCCGGATGAGCCCCGGTGGAGGTGGCCATACAGATAGCCATCCCCTGTTCCGTCACCCGCTTCACCGCCGAATCCAGCTCTGCGAAGTCATACGCCTCCTCTGACGGCTGGAGTGACGCCCAGTTGAAGACATTCAATGTCACCACATCGATTCCGGCCTGCTCAAGGAGTTCCATGTCCTGTTTCCATATATCCGGCGTCCACTGCTCCGGATTGTAATCTCCGCCATATAAAATCTTCGATACCTTATCAGAAAATGCCATACGTTTTACCCCTTCAAACCGGAGAATGCGATTCCTTCCACCAGATATTTCTGCCCCACAATGAAGATCAGCAGCATCGGAATCAGGGCACACACCGTGCCTGCCATAATCAGGCCGTACTCCGAGCCGTACTGGGTACGGAAGGATGCCAGGCCGATCTGAATGGTTCTCAGCTTATCGGATGTCAGGTAAATCATCGGAGCCATATAGTCGTTCCACATAAAGTTAAATGTAAACACGACCAGCGTCGCCAGCCCCGGCTTACACATGGGAAATACGATCTGAGAATAGATCTTCAGTTCTCCGGCCCCGTCGATTCTGGCCGCCTCGGACAGTTCCTCCGGAATTCCCATCATGAACTGGCGGAGTAAAAACACACCGAACGCGCTGAATATATTTATCAGGATCAGGGACCAGTGAGAGTCGTTCAGTCCCAGGGTCTTAATGATTAAGAACTGCGGTATCATGATTGCGTGCCACGGAACCATCAGCGTTGCCAGATAGCACAGGAATATCTTATCCCGGCCAGGATACTGCATCTTGCTGAAGGAGTAGGCTGCCAGGGAACAGGTGATCACCTGGCCGGCGGTGACGATCACCGCCAGTTTTAAAGTATTTAAATAGTATGTAACGAACGGAATGCGCTCGCATACCTCCGCGTAATTGGACCACCGGAATACCTCCGGAATCCATTTGATGGGGTAGGCGAAAATTTCATTGTTATTTTTAAAGGAAGACGAAAGGGTCCAAACAAACGGGATAATCATGCAGATTCCCAAAAGCAGCATGACCACAAACAGAATGCCGTTTGATACCTTCGTCTTTGTTTTATACGATTTTGTCATCATTTCTTTTCCCTCCCCGGTTTACATGTAATTAACCCATCTCTTCTGTCCTCGGAACTGAATCAGGGTTATAACCATGATGATGATGAACAGGAAATATGCCATTGCGGACGCATATCCAAACTGCAGCTTCTGGAAGCCCTCCTGATAGATGCGGTAAACCAGAACATTGGTGGAGCGCCCCGGTCCTCCCTGCGTCATGATATTGACCAGATCGAACACCTGGAAGGAGTTGATGATGCTTAAAATGGTGACCATGAACATGGTCGGGGACAGCATGGGCAGCGTGATTTTGAAGAACTTTTCCACGCTGTTTGCACCGTCGATGGAGGCTGCCTCATAGAGCTGGCTCGGTATGGACTGCAGGCCGGCCAGTATGATGATCATGTAGTACCCCGCCTGTTTCCAGATGGCGACCACCATGACAGAGCCCAGCGCCGTCTTCGTCGCGGACAGCCACTGCGGCGGATTTGCCACGCCGAGGGCCATCAGCACCTGGTTTAAAGGTCCCTGGGTCGGGTTGAAGATCATGGCCCAGACTATACCGACCGCAACCATAGAACTGATGTTGGGGAGGAAGAACATGGTCTTAAAGAGACTGCTTCCCTTAATCCCCTTATTGACACCCACGGCCAAAAGCAGCGCGAACACGATGGTTCCCGGCACCGTCACCAGAGTGTAGACCAGATTGTTCTTCAGCGATACCGTGAAATATTCATCGTGGAACATGTCGATATAGTTTTTCAGCCCCACAAAATTAAACTGGCTGAATCCGTTGTAATCCGTAAAGGAAATCACCAGCCCCATGATGATGGGGAGTGCCATAAAGACGAAAAAGCCGATGAAATTCGGAAGGATGAAGAGATATCCTTTTATGTATTTCCTAATCTTATTATTCTTTTCCATATCCATATCCTCTCTAGCGCGTGTCGGTTGAACACATATGGGGAAACAATCAGATCTTCGATTGCTTCCCCAACAGATTATTTACTCATGATGTCCTGTCTCTGCTGCTCAAATTTATCCATGGTCTCTTCCAGCGTCTTTTCCCCATACAGATACAATTCCGCATTCTCTGCAAATGCAACCTTTAAATCATTGTATTTCTCATAAGAAGGCGCCTCCGGAATCTTCTTGGAATTAAAAGCTACAGAAGATACGCTTTCCTTGCCGACCACCTCGTCAAATGCATCCTTGGCCGCATCGCCGCCGTACGCCGGGAGCATGCCGTATTTCGGAAGAACCTCGGAACCGCCCTCACCGCATAAATATTTTAAGAAATCATAGCTCTCCTGCGGGTGTTTGGCATCCTTTGGAATCGCCGCGAACTGGAATGCCCCCCAGGTAGCGCCGGGGTCCGCGCCCTCCGGAACCGGAAGCGGAGCAACTTCCCAGTTGACATCCGTCTTGCCGTCTTTTTCGTCTGTCATCAGCATATTGATCAGCCACTCGCCGTTGGGAAGCATGGCCACTCTGCCGTTTTCAAAGTCGGATAAATACTGGCTGTCGTTGGCCTTTACCTCTGCTAACGGTACGTGGGACTTATCTTCCAGGAAGAATCTGCCCAGGGTAGCCAGCCCGTCCTTTACCGCAGAGATGTCGTCGTCATTTAAGTAAACGCCCTTCTGGGTTCCGATACACTGGTAGATATTCCAGTCCACCCAGCATCCGCCGTACTTCGTACCGTCTCCGCTTGTCAGCTGTTTTGCAATATCCCCATACTGAGACCACGTCATCTGTTTCGACATGTCAATGCCGGCCTCTTTCATAATATCTGCGTTATAGAACAGCATCCAGCAGCTGGATCTCATGGGAAGTGCGGTGATCACGCCATCCGGATAGCAGGTATCCCACATGGAACCAAACTTGCTGATATCCAGGTCACTGTTCTTCACCAGATCCGTGATATCCAGCATGGCGCCCGCTTCCTTAAACTGCATAACCTGGTCCAAAGAACGGACATTGACTAAATCTGCGTCGCTTCCCGCGGACAGCATGACCTTCAGCTTGTCGTCGTACGTCTCGTTCGGCATACTGATCACTTCCACATTGACACTGTCCTGGCTCTTGTTGTAGTTGTCCACAATCTCTTTCGTGTAGTTTTCTCCATCGCTCCAGATATAGAACTTTAAATTCACTTTCTCACCGGAAGCCGCCTCTGTGGCCGCTTCTTTTCCCCCGCTGCATCCGGCCAGTGTTCCCGCTGCCAGTGCCGCTGCCAGTAGTACCGCGCTCAATCTTCTTAACTTCATTTCAAATCCCCTCCTGTTTTCTGATACCCATACGATATCACGTATTCTCACCCCCGGACAGGTTGAAATTTTATCCTCCTTTTCACCGGGAATGATTTGTGTTACTATTTAGCCATGGAAGGGAGGGGTAAACTATGTTCTATCTGCTGTTATTACTGTTCATTCTGATCCTGTTTACACTGGTTCAGAGGCTGAAAGGTAATCATGATTTTCTCATGATTCTTATTCTGCCGTACTTCGCAGCGCTCTGCAGCATCATTCTCTACGTTTCAAAAGATACCTACTATTATAATCTTATTAAGGATTATTTTTACCTTCCCGACTTCCTGTGGAGATGGCTGTTCTTCATCGATATTGGCAAGAGCAACATCATTCGGATTATGAATGCCTCCAGCTTAAGCATCTTAATCATCAGCGTTTATCTCGTCTTCCATTTTTACGAGCCTTTTTCCCTGCGGGTTCAAAAGGCGGTTAAACGGGTTGTATGGATCTACTGCCTGCTGCAGTTCATTCTCTATGATCCCTATACGAATTTAAAGGCCTACTACTTCTTATACCCGGCCCGTCTGACGGTGCAGCAGTACCTTTATTTAGAGGACAGAATATATGCGGTCACCCACACTATCAATACTGCGGTCATTCTCCTGTGCTTCCTGGGGCTCCTGGCTGCGTTTATCAAGGCACCAAAGCTGAAGCTGTTCCGCTATAACCACCTGTTTCTGGCCATCAGCTACGCCACCCTGGCGTTTGTATACATTTACTTTATCTCTTCCTCGCCGGACTTTTATTTAAAGGTTTCCAGAATCGCAGGAACTTATTCCTACCGTTCCCTGCAGCTCGGAAGCAATGCCTTTATTTACCGGGCGCTGCCCTATATTCTGGTACCGGCCGCGGCCGTCATAACCTACTGCGCCTACATGCTGACACGGCTTTCCGGCCAGGCCAGTCTCAAGGAGCTAAGTATCTCCAAAGAAATCAGTTCCTCCGAGACGACATCCAAGATCTTCTGCCACTACATTAAAAATGAGATTCTGGCCATCCAGTCCGAGGTGGAGACGCTGGCCTTAAACGCAGAGGATGGGAATGAGGTAAAGGAGACGACGGACAGCATCCTGAAGCGCTGTCAAACGCTCTATGGAAGGATCGACGAAATTCATCGGAGCACCAAGACCAGCGAGCTGAGCTTAAAGCAGTACTCTCTCCAGACTCTGATCCGGGAGACGCTCGCCATCTTCTCCCATGAGCTGGAGTCCATAAATGTCCAGCTGAACCTTCCGCCCCAGCCAATTCTGGCCATGGTGGATCCGGTCTACATGGAACAGGCGCTTCACAACATCATCAAGAACTCCATCGATGCCATGGAGGACACACCGGACGATAAAAAGGAGCTGGCCGTTACGCTCGGCAGCTCCAGACAATGGATTGCGATTGACATCAGGGACACGGGAAAGGGCATATCGAAGGAGAATTTAGAAAGCATCTTTCTCCCCTTCTATTCCTCCCATCCCTATTCCAAACACTGGGGAATCGGACTGACTCTGACCTATAAGGTCATTCACGCGCACGAGGGAAAGATCGTCGTTAACAGCACCCTGGGCGCCGGCACTACCGTGGAGGTCCTGCTTCCGAACATTACACCGGAGCGCGTCTGAAATTCACTGACAATCTGCGGACAGATCCGCCCCAAACAGGAAAAGAGGTTTCATTCATGGAAGAAAAGATAAAAGTACTTATTGCAGAAGATGTGGCCCCCATCCGCAAACGGTATGCGGCGGTCTTAAAGAAGTGTCCCGCGATCGAGGTCGTGGCCGACGTGGGAACGGGAGAGGAGGCATGCAAAGCCGCCAGAAAACTGAATCCCGACGTCATTCTCATGGACATCGAGATGGAAGCCAAAGACGCTGGAATCCGCGCCACAGGAGAAATCCTGGCCGAGATGCCAGATATCAAGATCATTATCCTGACAGTCTACGAGGAGGATGAACTGGTCTTTTCCGCATTCCGCTTAGGCGCCTGCGACTACATCTTAAAAAACGCCTCCAATGAGGAGATCGTAAACGCGGTCACCTCCGCCTACAAAGGCCAGTCCCCCATCCGCCCGGAGATCGCGGACAAAATACGCAGCGAATTCCGCCGGGTCAAGACCTATGAAAGCAGCTTTCTCTTCATGCTCAACATCCTTTCCACCCTGACGCCAAAGGAACTGGACACCTTATATCTGCTCTCCACCGGCTATAACAAACGTCAAATCTGCGAAATGCGCTGCGTGGAGATGAGCACAGTAAAGTCCCAGGTACACAGCATCTTAAAGAAGTTCAATAAGAAGAAAATCTCAGAAATCATCACCACCGAATCCGACCGAAAGCTGCTGGGAAGTATCCTGAACAATACGGAACTGAACCGTTAATCCCATCGCCGCCTTCACTTACAGAGTTACCATACAGTAATCGCCAATCTCCCAAACAGCGAGTTTAGATATATTCTTTTCTGCAGCGAAGCCAGTACACAGCCGAAAAATCGGGGAGCGGTCAGGGGCGGGGGAACCATGTTTGTTTCAGTGTGCCGGCATCTGGATACGAGTCATAAGAAAGTCCGAGCCTGGCGAACACACCTTCCTTTGGTGTGTTCGCCAGGCTCGGACTTTCTTATGGCGAGTAGGAAGCAAGACGGACACGAAAGAATCCCCATACCTAACGAGCAAACAGCTTCTCCGGATAAACGCCGTCTGCTACCAGTTCCTTAATCGCCGCCGCTACCGTCGGCTTGTCTTCCCGGTAAGTAACTCCAAACCACTTATCCGGTGTCTCCAGAACCGTCACGCGGGCACGTCCCGCACGTACAAGACGGTCGATAATCCTCGGAAGCAGATACTCCGTCTTGATGTCGCCTTCCTTCAGGCCGTCTAAAAACACAGGGAATCCGCGCTCCAGTTCCTCTAAAAATGCCGGGGCGAGTCCCCACATATTCATGGACACATGCTGGCCGATCGGCACTTCCACCGGATTGCCGTCATCGTCACGGCCTCTCGCCACATCTCCGTCCTTCTGAAGCTCATACGTCTCGGTTACGTCGACCAGCACACCGTTATCGTCCACCTGGCATACTCCGCGGGTAACTCCGCCGTTCTCACTCAATGTGTTTCCCAGGATAAATCCGCCCATGCAGATATCGAATACCTCTGATTCCGTATCCATCTGATTCACCATGTACTCGTGGATCTTCTTAAATCCCTCTTTTCCATAATAATCGTCCGCATTGATGACGATAAACGGCTCATGGATCACCTGCTTCGCGCACAGAATCGCCTGGCCCGTTCCCCATGGTTTCGTCCTGTCTGCGGGCTTCTCATATCCAGCCGGAAGATCGGTAAGTTCCTGATACGCGTACTCTACAGGGGCAATCTTCTCGATCCGTCTCCCTATGATCTCCTTAAAGTCCTCCTCCAGGTCCTTCCGGATGATGAACACGATCTTGTTAAATCCGGCCTCCAGCGCGTCATGAATCGAATAGTCCATGATAATCTCGCCACTGGGTCCTACCGGCTCCAACTGCTTGATTCCGCCGCCGAACCGGCTTCCGATGCCTGCCGCCATAATCACTAATGCCGTATTTTTCATAATGCTTCTCCTCTGTTTTTGTTCTTTCACAGACCGGAACACCTCGGGCCGGACGCATCCTGCCGGGGTGTTCCCGTCTGTTTTTTTATTAAGTGCCCTTAGTATAACACAAAAAACGTGATTATTCCACACTCTTGAGCGATTCCACCATATCAATTCCCTTCAGCTTATAATACATGACAAGATTTACGAACGCGGAAAACGCATAAGTCATCAAAACACTATATGCGTAGCTTATAGGTCTGATCTGCCTCCCGAACATCAGCATATCCACCTCCACCGTGGTCATCACGTAGCGGTGCAGGAAATATCCCATCACGATGCCAACCATGCTCCCGAGTATGGTAAGCATAATATTTTCCCGGTATACGTAGGCCGCCAGCTCCGGATTGTAAAATCCCAGCACCTTCATTGTCGCAAGTTCCCGCTGGCGTTCGTTGATATTGATATTATTCAGGTTATAGAGCACTACAAAGGCCAGAAGCCCTGCCGATATAATGAGTACCCAGATTACCACATTCAGACTGTCCAGCATATCGCTGATCTGCCCCCGCATCGTGCCGATAAAGGTCACCGTCATCACGGAATCGAAAGACAGAAGCTCCGTCCCCAGCCGGTTCTGCGTCTCCTCATTCAAATCCTTTATATCAAGAAACATGGTGTTATACTCAGGCGCCTTTCCATAGACCTTCTCATACAGAGCCGGTGTCATATACACGTAATGATGAAGATAATTTTCTGCAATTCCTCCCACCACCACAGGATAAAGCACCCCCTCATCCTCCTTCAGATAAATGGTATCGCCTTTCTTTACATTCAACAGCCCCGCCATTTTCTCCGTAATCAGCACGTGGTCGTCATCCAGAGCATACGCCTCCCGGCTCTCCCTGCTGCGCAGGTGGACGAACCGGTCCACCTCCTCCAAGTCCTCCGGAACAAATAAATAGGCTTCCTTTGTCACATCGCCTGCCGAGACATCGAGGATGGTTTCCTCCACCCGGAGCCACGCGTCCACATCTCCCTGGGAGACAAAGGACCGGAGTGCCTTCTGCTCCGCTTCATCCGCCTCGTCGTCTGTCTGTACCAGCACATCGTACGTCCAGATATCGTTATACTGCTTCTCGCCCAGTGTGGAAATGGAGTCATTTAAACCAAACCCCACCAGGAGCAGCGCCATGCATCCGCCGGTTCCGAAGATTGTCATCAGACACCGTTTTTTATAGCGGAACAAATTGCGCACTGTGGCCTTTTGTATGAACTTAAGCCGTTTCCACAGCGGTGTCACGTATTCCAGCAGCACCCGTTTTCCCTGCTTCGGCGGTACCGGCCGCATCAGCGCCGCCGGCGACGACAGCAGTTCCTTGTAACTGGAAAATACGGTTGCCAGAACCGTACACGCCAGAGCCAGACCGGAGGCCAGAAACGCATAATAGAGGTTAAACGGAGTCAGCATAACCGGAAGATTCTCATACAGGATTAAATACGCCGTCATAATGACGTAGGGAAGCAGCTTCTCTCCCGCCGCCGCACCCAGAATGCTTCCGGCCAGCGTGGCCGCCAGGGCGTAGCCGATATACTTGGAGGCAATGCTCCATTTCCCGTATCCCAGCGCTTTTAGCGTTCCGATCTGCAGCCGCTGTTCCTCCACCATACGGGTCATAGTGGTCAGGCTGACGAGAGCCGCCACCAGGAAGAAGATAAAGGGGAATACCTTCCCGATCGCCCCGATCCGTTCCGCGTCGCTGCCAAACTCCACATACGTCTGGATCGCGTTTCTGTCCAGTACGTACCACTCCGGCTCCTTGATATCGTCAATGTCCTTCTGGGCGTCGTCAATCTTCTTACCCGCATCCGCGATCTTTTCCTCCGCCTCCTGCCTGGAATCCTCGTACTTGACCTTCGCCTCCGCCAAATCCGCCTCGCCGTCGTCCAGCTTCTTCTGCGCCTCCTCAATATCCGCCTCACCCTTTGCGATATCCTTCTCCGCCTTTGGAATCTTTGCCTCTCCGTCTGCTATGTCCCGGTGGGCATCCGCGATCTTCACTTCTCCATCGGCAATGTCCCGGTGAGCGTCCGCAATCTTTCCCTCACCATCGGCAATATCCTGTTTTGCATCCGTCACCTTCTGCTCGCCGTCTATAATCTTCTGTCGGGCATCCGCCAGCTGTTCTTCTCCCTCATCCAGCTTGCGCCGGGCGTTTTTCAGCTTCATCTCGCCCTGATCCAGCTTCTTTTTCCCCTTTGCCAGCTCCCTCTTCGCCTTCGCCAGCTCCTTTTTTCCTTCTTTCACGGCCGCGTCACCGTAAGTCAGTTCCTGATAGGAGGCCTGTATCGTATGTACTCCTTCCACCAGAAGCGCCCCCTCACCGCCTGGTATCATCTCCAGATAAGGCGCATACGCATCAATTAAAAAGTCCTCCACCTGGATGCGGCCGATCTCAGAAGGCGTTATATCCAGGGGAATGCCCATGGACAGAAGCCCATTTAAGGCTTTCTTTAAATTCCGTTCCACCTCCGGCGCGTTCTTCCGGTACTCTTTCCAGCCCTCCTTCAGGGTTTCCTGCTGTTCCTCCAGTTCTTCCTTTCCCTCTTCATATTCTTCCAGCCCGATCTCGTAATCCAGCCATCCGTCATCCAGTTCCATACGGGCTCCCGGCAGCTCCTCGTCGAATTTCCTGCGGGCGTCCTCCAGCTCCTGTTCCTTGTCGGCAACTTCCTTCCTGGCGTCCTCCAGCTCCTGTTCCTTTTCCGCCAGCGTCACTTTCCCGTCTTCCAGTTCCTGTTCTTTCTCCGCCAGTGTCACTTTGGCGTCTTCTAACTCCTGCTCCTTTTCCGCCAGCGTCCGCTTTCCGTCTTCCAGATCGTTTTTTGCATTTTCTAAATCATTTTTTCCCTTTTCCAGATCCGCCCGTCCTTTTAAAATGTCTGTCTTTCCCTCGTCGATCTTCTTCTGCGCGTCTGCGATCTGCCGGGCCGCGTCGTCGAGCTTCCGGTCCGTCTCCGCCGTCTTTTCCGTCAGCTCTCTTCTGGCGTCATTCAGCTTTCGGTTCGCCTCGTCTGTCACCTCTCGGTACCGTACGGCAGAACGCGGTTCTGAGAGCGTATCCTCAATCTCTTTCGTTACGCGGTCCATATAGTCCTGGTACTCATCCGAATAGGACAGAAAAGCTTTTCCCTCCTTCGTCTGGACATAAATGTCGGTAAATACCTCCATGCTGAAATTATCAGGTATTACAGCCATAAAAGTATCGAGACTTCCATTTCCGATGGTCGTCGTCCCCCGTTCCAGAGACAGGTACCGGGAAGACATGCCGATACCCACGATCGTAAACGAATCGTATTTCAGCGTGTCGGAAAGCGCATCATCCGTGCCGGAATAGACTTTTACCGTGTCCCCCAGTGCGAACTGTCCCTGATACGCCTTTCCCCTGTCCATCATGCATTCGCCGGCCCGCTCCGGCATCCGGCCCTCCAGCAGTGTAAACTGGTTGATCGATCTGCTCATCGAAAAAATCCGCACAGTCTTCTCCCGGTCCGCGCCTTCGCAGAGTACATCTGTGGTATAGGCGCCTTCCGCGTACTCCGTCTCGGGGAGCTGGCGCACCGCCTCCACGTCATCCTCCGTCAGGCCCAGGGTGCCGACTATGCGGATATCCATCAAATTCGTTTCATCATAATAGGCATCGGCGGACAGCTCCATGTCTGGTCTTGTGGAGCGGATTCCCGCAAAAAACGCAACTCCGAGCGCAACAATAAAAAGAATCGATAAAAACCGGTTCATGCTGCGCCCTATTTCCACCATAAAGTCCTTGCGTTTTGCGTTCTTCATTTAAACACCATATTCCCCTACCACTCGATCTTTTCCACAGAAAGCGGCCTTTCGTTCAGCACAATACTCCCCGTCTTCCCGTTCTTTATCTGTATCACCCTATCAGCCATCGGCGCCAGCGCCGAATTATGGGTGATAACAATCACCGTCATCTTTTTCTCCCTGCAGGTATCCTGAAGCAGCTTAAGGATAGCCTTTCCGGTCTGATAATCCAGCGCCCCCGTTGGCTCATCACAGAGCAGAAGCTTGGGATTCTTCGCCAGTGCCCTGGCAATGGACACCCGCTGCTGCTCCCCTCCGGATAGCTGCGCCGGGAAGTTATTAAGCCGCTCCCCCAGTCCTACATCAATCAGAACCCGCTCCGCGTCGAGGGGATTTTTGCAGATCTGAAGCGCCAGCTCCACATTTTCCAGAGCTGTCAGATTCTGAAGCAGATTATAAAACTGAAATACAAAGCCGATATCATTCCTCCGGTAACCCGTCAGCTTCTTCTCCGAGTATGATGCAATGTTGACGCCGTCCACCCGGATTTCCCCCGAGGTGGCGGTGTCCATCCCTCCGAGAATATTTAATACTGTGGTCTTTCCCGCACCGCTGGGACCCACGATTACCACGAATTCACCCTTCTCTATAGTAAAACTGATTCCGTCCACCGCGTGGATGGTGATCTCGCCCATATGATAGCTTTTTCTCACGTCCTTAAGTTCAACAAACGCCAAAAATACCGCCTTCCTTCTATTTACTTTCTATCATGGAAGTCCCTGCCATTCATGACTCTTCTGAAAATCGGTTGTAATACTCTTCTGCCTGAGCTTCACTCAATTGAAACCTTTTCTGCAGTTTCTCAAGGATCTGCTCTCTGGAAATCCCGGTCTCAATATTATCCTGAATCAAAGCCCGGAGGCCTTCCTCTCTGCCTTCCTCTCTGCCCTTCTGAATTCCCTCATCCATAAGCATTTGTCCAACCAGTGTCATCTGCATCTCCTCCTTCAGCCGTTTGGCATACATTTTATCAATTACTTTATCTGTAAAGGTTAAAATTCCCGCCAGAACCTTTAACTGCTCCTCCTTCTCCGGCAAATTTCTCGCCAGCCCCACTGCCTTTTCAATAGCCTCCTGCTTACCAGTCCTCCCTTTTACTGTCAGAGGCAAAATCATCAATTCCATCATTTCTTCTTCAGTCAGCCGCTGTCCCCATTCTATTTTTCCTTTCAGCCGCCTGTATATCTCATTACTGTCTCGATTCACAAGATACGCCGACTCTACCAGCAGAATCAGCCCCTCCAGATCATATATTTCTTCTGCACATTCCACATCTGCAGTGTAGATAACCACCATCTTCACCCGTTTTAATTGATTAAGTTCTCCGCGGACTGCAAACCTTTTAATCACCCGGGCAATATAATTTAAGTACTTGACGAAATTTTCTCTGTCAAATGACGACTCATAATCGATAATCGCCAGTGACCCATCACTAAGCAAAAATAAATTATCCAGCCTTAATTCATTGCTCTCAATGGCAGGCAGATTCGTCGGCAGAATATCCATGATCTTCAAGTGCGGAAGTCCGAACGCCGCCAGGCTTTTTCCTTTCAGGGTTTCGGCCATCACTTTCGCTGTAACGTCCTTATTCTGATATGCGATTTCACTCATACCGTTCTCCTTTTATTATATTTTAATATGACAACAGATTCAAGTGTATCCATCTTAATTCACCAAACCGCATCACCCGCCTCTATTCAATTTTTTCACTGCATTTGGATAATTTTTTGACTTGTTATAACAGAGATTATCAGATTTTCGCGGACAGAATGTCCGTGCGAAACGATAGATTCAGCATACTACATATATACTCCGGCGTCAATCATATTTTAAGCGGCAGGGAACCTGATCCGGTTATCCTGCCGCTGATTTACTCACTTCTTCAATTTTCCCATTACCGAACAGCCCCCCGCAACTCCCGTCGCCAGCCCCAGAAACACAGACGCCAGCGTCAGTTTCGGAAACACCTCCGACGGCGGCAGAAGACTCACGGCTCCGCCATACAGATTGAGTCCGGCCGCCACCAGCTCCACCCCCCAGCGGTACCCTGCAAACAGCAGGAAAAGAGGGATGCACATTCCTGCCAGCCCCATAACGAGCCCCTCCACCAGAAACGGCACACTGATAAACTCTTCCCTGGCCCCCATCAGCCGCATGACCCTGGTCTTCCCTTTCTGAGACTCAATACCGACGGAAAGGGTATTGTGAATCAGCAAGATGGAGATCAGGAGAAGAATCGCCGCGCTCCCAGCAATCAGCCTTGATATGACCGTCTTGATACGCAGCAGCGCACGCACCGTATCCGCCGAGTGGGTCACCTTGCGGACTCCCTCCAGACTCTTCACATACTCCACGAAGCCCTCCTGCTGTTCTATCCCTCCGATATAAACCTGATAGTGATTGGACGCCGCCAACGGGTTATCCCCATCAAAGATTCCATCCAGCAGCTCGCCATCCTTGAAGTAATCATTTCGAAAGCCCTCCCAGGCGTCATCCGCGGAAGTATAGACCGTTCTCACGACCTCCGGTCTCTCACGGATTAACCCCCCGATCTCCTCCACCCGTTCGGGTGCTACCGTCTCCTCAAAGAACACGGCCACATAGACCTCTTCTTCCGTCTTCTGCAGCACGCCGTCCAGATTTAAGACTGCGATATAAAAGATGCCAAAGAGAAAAATACACGCCGCCATAGTAAGAACAGAGGCCGCCGTGTAAACCTTGTTATGCCATAGATTTTTAAAGCCCAGCCGGCATAAATACAGCCATGTCCTAAAAGCCATACATCAGACCTCCCCTGCTGTTATCCCTGATCACCTTGCCATACCGCAGCGCGATCTGACGCTTGTGCATGTATTTCACCAGCTCCTGGTTATGGGATACCACCAGCACAGTCGTACCCTGACGGTTAATTTTCTCCAGCAGGCGCATAATCTCTTCCGCGTTCTTCTGATCCAGATTTCCCGTAGGCTCATCGGCCAGAAGAAGGACCGGCTGGTTTACCACCGCCCGCGCCAGGGCCGTCCGCTGTTTTTCCCCGCCGGAGAGCTGTCCCGGATAACATCCGGCCTTTTTCTCCAGGCCCACCTGGCTTAAGACCTCCATGACCCGGTTTCGCATACGTTTATGGTCCGCCTCGACGACACGCTGGGCAAATGCCACATTTTCGTAGACTGTAAAATCCGGAAACAGGCAGAAATCCTGAAATACCATGCCGATATACCGCCGGTAACGGCACACCTGCCGCTCCTTCAGCTGCCTCAAATCGATGCCGTTCACCACGATATTTCCCTGGTCCGCCTCCGTCTCCCTCAGGATCAGCTCCAGAAGCGTCGTCTTTCCGGCTCCGCTGTTGCCCACCAGAAAGACGAATTCCCCCTTTTCAATCTGAAGGCTCACATCGTCAAGGGCTTTTTGCCCCGTTCCATATGTCTTTGTCACTCTGTCGAATAAAATCATGGTGTTATCCACAGTACTCCTCTTTTCCATCACGGTTATCCACGAAATCAAATACCTTTCCCCGAATATCAATACCTGTCTCCGGGATCAGATGTCTTTCTTCTTCAGCTTATAAACAAATGCCAGCACCTTCGCTACGGTCTGGTAGAATTCCTCAGGAATTTCCATATCCACCTCAACACTGGCATACAGCCCCCTTGCCAGAGGCTTGTCTTCCATAATATAAACTCCGTTGGCCTCACCGACCTCCACAATCTTGAGCGCCAGATGATCCGCGCCTTTCGCCAGTACCACGGGAGCCCGGTTCGCATTGGAATCGTATCCCAGCGCTACCGCGAAATGGGTCGGGTTCCTGATGATCACATCCGCCTTCGGGACATTCTGCATCATACGCATGGACGCCATCTGGCGCTGTTTCTCCCGAATCCGTCCCTTGATCTGTGGATCACCCTCCGTCTGCTTGTACTCTTCCTTAATTTCCTGCTTGCTCATGCGCAGATTCTTCTCATACTCCCACCACTGGTATAAGTAATCAAAGGCGGCCAGAAAAATAAAGGCGACCCCCACCGTGTTCACCAGCGACACCGCAGTGTCCCCAACGTACACGAAAGCCGCCTGTACCGAACCGTCCATCAGACGTGCAAACTCGTGGATTCTCCCCTCTATATAACTGTAAATCACCCAGGCCAGGATGGTAATCTTAATCAGCGCCTTTAAAAGCTCCACCACCGAGCGGATGGAAAACATCCGTTTAAAGCCTTTTAAAAGGCTGATCCGGTCCATCTTAAACTTCATGACATCCGTGGAGAATGACATCCTGGTCTGAAAGAACGTCATGACCACTGCGACTGCCACTCCGATAAAAAGCAAGGGAAGCGCCGCCTGTCCGAACAGGAGCATGGCCTTTAACAGCTTGTCGGACAAATCGTCCGCCGCCAGGGGCGTCGTGGATGCAGCATAAGAAAAGAACAACTCCATAGCCGTCTTCAGCGTGCGGTAAATCTTGGGGGCCAGCGCATTCAGGGAATTAAACAGCACCAGCAGAGAACAGACGGCGATGACGTCGTTGCTCTGAAATACATTTCCTTTTTTTCGTTCGTCCTGCCGCCGTTTCGGGGTGGCTTTCTCAGTCTTTTCGTCTGCCGCCACGTTCATCACTCCCTTCTGTATACAGAATAAAACCTGGTACGCACTATGATGCGAACATCATCATGACCTTCTGTACCTCACTCATCATCATCCCGTAATAGGAGTCAATAAACGCCCCGATCGGACGCGCGAACAGCATCATTAATAAAATACCCAGCAGAATCTTTGACTGGATATTAATAACAAACACGTGAATCTGGGGAATCAGCTTCATGAGCACGCCCATGGACACCTCCAGCACGAACTCCGCTGCCACAAAAGGCAGGGCCAGCTTGATTACCATCAGAAAAACACTGCCAAATATACTCACTAGATACCAGGCAATATCCTGAGTCACCAGTCTGGCCGCCCCCACGGGTATCACCTCATACGTATAGGCAAACAGCTTCACCGTCAAAAGATGGCAGCCGGTCGCAAAGAAATACAGAAAAAAGAACACATTGATAAACTGTCCTAAGATAGCGGTCTGGACACCTCCCGCCGGATCCATGACCTTGCCCATGGACAGTCCGAACACCGTATCCATCAAATCTCCTGCCACGTAAACCATATAGAAAAACAGCTGGAACACGCTTCCGATCACCAGCCCCATGATCACCTCGCGGATCAGAGCCTCCGCCATCTGAAAGGTGCTGTAGGCCTGTATGGCGGTAACTCCCTGAGCCGCCGCCGGCGCGATCACCAGGCTGAGCGTCAGCACCAGGCCGGTCTTCACCATGGCAGGAATCCCCCTCCTGGCAAACACCGGATGGACAAAGATCAGTCCGCCCATACGCGCAAATACCAGCAAAAACACATCGAAATACTCTAAAACGCCGTTGTCCATAGCCTATTCCCCGCGTTAAAGCGACGCCATGATCGCAAACAGCTCCACCACAAACTCGTCCATCACCTTAAACATCCAGGACCCCAGAGCCAGAAGCACCAGCGCAATCACCAAAAGCTTTGGGACAAATGTAAGCGTCTGCTCATGAATCTGCGTCGCCGCCTGAAAAATAGCGACGATCAAACCCACGACAATGCTGACGATTAACAGCGGCCCTGCTATTTCAAATGCAACCATCATGGCTTCCTTCATCACTTCCATCACCTGGTCCGCAGTCATACTATGTACCCCCTCATCATCGGAATCCGGCAACCAGCGTCTTGATTACAAGACTCCAGCCGTCTACCAGAACAAACATCATAATCTTAAATGGCAGTGCGATCATGGTAGGCGGCAGCATCACCATACCCATAGACATCAGGGTGCTGGACACCACCAGATCGATAATCAAAAATGGGATATAGATCAGAAATCCCATGGTGAACGCTTTATTTAACTCACTCAAAATAAAGGACGGAACCAGCACCGTCAGCCCCAGTTTCATGTAAGCTTCCGGTCCTCCCGACACATCCGGCACCTCAGCCTTTGAGATGGAGAGAAACAGATCCAGACTCTTCTTCTCCGTCTGCTTTAACATAAATTCCTTCATCGGCTCCTGTGCCCGGGTAAACGCCTCTTCCCTCGTGATATCCCCTGCCTTATAAGGCTCGTAAGCCTGCGTATTCACCTTGGCAAACACGGGGCTCATGATGAACAGAGTCAGAAACAGAGCCAGTCCGATCATCACCTGGTTAGGCGGAGACTGCTGTGTGCCCAGAGCATTGCGCAAAAATGAGAGAACAATGATAATCCGAGTAAAACTCGTCATCATAATCAGCAGAGACGGCACCACAGCCAGAAACAGAAACAGGAACATGATATCCAGCATATCCATGGGCTTTCCGCTTCCGGAGCTTCCCTCCAGCGTCAGAGAGATATCCGACGCATATGCGATCTGTCCGCATGCCGCGGACACCCTGATAAATGCCGCCAGACAGAGAAGTCCCTTGGCAATTTTCCTTTTCCCCTTCATCATAAGTCTCTCCCGTTTCTCTTCTGTCTTCCGTCCTGCTGCCGTCCGTCTTTTTTGACCAACGTTTTGAGCTGCTCCGTAAATACAGACGCAAAGTCCGGCGAAACCTCCGCCGGACTCTTTTTCTCATAAGTCTCCAGTTCCTCCAGTCTGGTGATACCGGCCGGAGATACTCCCACAAGCAGAATCCGTCCCTGAACATCGACAATCATTAAGTAGCTGTCCCGTCCCACCGCCAGGCGGTCCAGAATCTTCATATCGCCGGACTGCTGCCTTCCGTTCATCCCTCTCCCCAGCATCCTTGTGGTGATGTATGCCAGAACGAGAACCAGTATCAGTACAATCAGATAAAATAACACTTTAAGAACCGCCATATTAATCCCTCTTGCCGACTATCTCAATAATTCTTGCGGCAAACTTCTCATCTGTCACTAAAACGTCGCCTTTTCCTATCAGTTTACCATTGACCACCACATCAGCCGGCGAACCCGCCTGCTTATCCAGTGTTAGAATCTGCCCCTTCTGCAGGGCCAGAATGTCCTTTACGCTGCAGACCGTGCCGCCGATGCGGACAGACACGTCAAGCGTAATATCCCGGAGTTTTTTCCTCTCCTCACCGATGTTTTCCACCTGATTGTCCACAGGCACATACTTAAATTCCGGAAATGACACCTCCCGGAACGATACTGTTTTCTCTTTTTTCTTGAAAGCCAGATCCTCCGCCTGCAACGGTTCCTCTGCTGCCGTCTCCTGTCCCATGACCGGAATTCCGAATATCTCCTGAAGTTCCTCCGTGGCGATTCCAATAACCTCGGCCGCCAGAACACCGTCGATCTCCAGATGGAGGCGGATCAGCACCAGCTGCTGCTCCCTGTCCCACCGGCGGATCGTATCCAGAATCCGTTCCGCACTGTCAAATGCCGTGACACGGGTCAGTATCTCGCCCATCTCACGCCCCAGGAAATCACCCAGATCATCCATGGCCGCTCCCATACACTGGGACGCCACCTCTTTTAATGTACTTAAAGCGATCTCGTCAAGCGGACTCTCCGTATTTACCGGCAGTCCCATAATAAAATTGGAGATCTTCACCATATCCGCCCTGTCAAATACGTACAGCTGCGGAACACGCAGCCCCTCAGCCGTTCGTTCTGCCTCGATCACCACATTGAAATGGGGCAGATATTCCACCAGGACCTCCATATCCGTCTCGCCAAGCTCTGTCACCGTCGCCCTGGCATTCCTGCCAAGAAGAGAAGCCAGCGTATTGCAGACAGGCACCGATTCCATTTCCAAAAGCTCTGTCAACGCTTCCTGATCCAAATATCCCATACTCTTCCTCCCGGCTATAATACCTTATTAATCTCGACCGCCTTGCGCAGCTTCGTATGACCAAGCTTCGCCTCGAAGCAGGCCACGTCTTCCACGTAAATATCAATGCTGCTGTCCACTTTTTTATTGAGAGGCACTACGTCCCCCGGCTGAAGCTGGAGAATATCCTGGGCATCCAGAGAAAATTCGTGGAAAATCGCCCGCAGCTCCACTTCCGATTCCAGCAGATGCTGCTCGATATAGCCTCTCTTGGCCAGCTGCTTCGCCTCGTCCTTCTTCTGGCTGACCGCGTAGGAATACCCAAACTTCGAAGTCAGCTCCTCCACATTAGGTGCCGGCATCACCAGATTTAATACCGCCGAAAGCTTGTCGATCAGCACCTCCAGCTCCACCTGTATCACCACGTCCTCGGGCGCGCTCACCTGAAGCAGGTGAGGATTCGTCTGAAGGCCGGTCAGCGCCGCATCCACGTCCAGATATTCCTTCCAGGAGTCACCGATAAATTCCGTGATCTTTCCCAGTAAATACTGGAGAATCGCCTTTTCAATGTCTGTAAAATCACGGCTCAGCTCATACTCCGTGCCTGCGCCGCCGAGAAGGCGTTCAATCATGAAAAAGGCCAGTTTGGTGTCCACCTCGAGCACCAGAGGAGCCTCATTATAATCCTTGTTGTCAGGGATTAGGGTAATCATGCCAAAAAGAGACCGGTCAGGAACTGAATTGCTGAATTCCTGATACCGTCTCTCCACAATACCCGTTACGCTTATTTCGCAGTAGGACTGCATCAGTCCCGTCAGATACGGTGCAAGAGCACGTGCAAAACTGTCATATAAGTTCTCCACCGTACTCATGCGCTCTTTCGTAAATTTCTTGGGCGATTTAAAATCGTATGTCTTTATCACTGTGCTGTACCTTCCTGTCCCCCGCTCATATCCGCCGGCATGTCGACCGGAAACAGCGGATCCATCGTCTCCATACCGTCTATGTTATCCTCAGATATCTTATATTCATTTCCCAATATGATCATGTCCACCCGGCGGTTCATCTCCCGCCCTTCCTTCGTGCTGTTGTCCGCGATGGGGTAGTATTTGCCGTAACCGCGGCAGATCAGCTTCTTCGGTTCCATCCCGACATTCTCCTCTAAGTAGATCGCCACGTTATCGGCGCGTTCAGAGGAAAGCAGCCGGTCGTTGATAAGAGAATTAGCCGCCTGAGCCGTGTGCCCGTTAATATAGATGGCCATAATCTCATCCTGCCTGTCCTTCAGCATAATTCCCAGAGCCTCCAGCATGGATTTGCTGTTCTCCTGTAAGACCGCACTGTCCGGGGCGAACAGCAGATCATTCTTAAACCGTATGTAGACCGCATTCTCGCTGTCGGAGACAACGGCATCCAGATTCTCCATCTGGAAATACGACTGGATGTCCTTCGCCATATCGGCCATAGCCAGAGATGAGGCAGACTGCGCCCCCGCTCCGCTGCCGGTGTTAAACTGAGAACCTTCTCCCTCCGGGGCATTGGCTCCCTCACTGATGCTGGGATACTTCAGATCCTGCGGTACATCCTCTAAGTCGCTGGTTGTCTCAATTCCCAGCTGACGCTGCATCGCCGCCGCGATCTCTTCCAGCTTGCTGATATTTACATTGGAAATACTGTATAGCAGTACAAAGAAGGTCAGGACAAGGGTTATCATATCCGCGTAGGTATTTAACCACTCCTGACCGCCTCCTTCTTCTCTTCGTTTCTTCATGTTATTTACCAATCTCCAGGGCTTTTAATGCCATGCTCTTTGCAATATTCAGCGCTGTCACATTGGCCTCATAGGCGCGGGTGGCGGCCATCATATCCACCATCTCCTCGGCGCTGTTTACGTTCGGCATCATGACATACCCGTCCTCATTGGCGTCTGGATGATCCGGATCGTACACCGGAACGAGAGGATTCTGGCTCTCCACCACTTCCTCCACATAGACTCCGCCGCGGTCCGCCTTCGTCATAGCCCTGCCCAGCTCGGACTTAAAATCCAGCTGATTTTCCCGCAGCACCACCTGTTTCCTACGGTAGGGGCCTCCCTCTGCCGTTCTTGTCGTATTCTGGTTCGCCAGGTTCTGCAGGATGATATCCGTGCGGAACCGTTCTGCCGTCAGGGCCGAACCCGTTATATTGAGAGAATCCAAATACCCCATAAGCCGCTCCTTTTATTTACCCGTATTGTTAATCACATATCTGAGCGTAGAAAGCTTTCCCGACATCCGGGACGTCATCGCTGAATACTCAGTGTACGCCTTCCATAAGTCCAGTTCCTCTTTTTCCACCTGTACGTTATTCCCGTCCGGCCTGGCCTCCGTGTCGTTATCTGTACCGACAACCGCCTGGTACACAGGACCGTTCCCATCTGCCGCCTCTTTTAAGACCTGCTTAAACTCCACCTTTTTCGCCTTAAAATCCGGTGTCTCCACGTTAGCGATGTTATGGCTGGCGACCTGCTGCTTCAGCCACATCGCATCCAGCCCGCTCTGCAGCGCCCGAAACGCTGCGTCCTCAAATAATGGCATATGTACGCTCCTTATCTCATCCGGTATGTCCCATCCGAACCTGCTTATCCGCCTGGGAAAACGCCTCCTTCAGTTCGGTAATCATGGGGAGAACTTCCTCCACCGGTTCCGGACTCTTCTTAATGTTCGCCTGAAGGATCTGATAGTTAAAATATTCATAAAGGGAAGCCAGCCCTCCCGACACCTCATACTGGTGATCCAGTGTGGTTGATAAGTGGGTGACGATAGCCTGCGCCTTCTTAAAATGGGCGTTGCTTCCTTCATAATCGTTCTGTTCCAGGCTCACGAGCCCCTTGTTCAAGCGGTTGATCACCTCGTCAAACAGCAGATTGATCATATCGCCCTGTGTCATGGTCATGACAGACTGTTCTTTATATCTTGCATATGGGTTTTGCATAATGATTACTCCTTTATCATGATGAGAACTGCTGGGTCAGCCAGGAGCTCTGGCTGTTCATGTTGGAAATGGCCTGCTCCATAGCGTTAAACTGCTTCCAGTAACGGGTCCTCTCCAGTTCATACTTGGTATTTAACTTCGACAGTGTCTCGGATATGCGCTTCATCTCATCATAGATCGTGTTGCTGGTAATCAGCACATCCTTGGTACCCGCGTAGCGAACCATGCTTCCCGGACTTCCGCTGCTGACATTGGCTGCTTCCTTGATCGCCTCCTGCAGCTTTACCGCGACGCCCTGCTCCTTATCCGTAAAAAGCTTCCGGATATTGTCAGCATTCGTCGCCACCATGGACTTTAACGTCTCCTCGTCGATGATCAGCTTGCCATTGTCGCGCCAGTTATCGGAGGTCTCGATCCCGATATCGTAAAGCGCAAGCCCCGCGTCCTCTACACTGCTGTAAAGCACCATTCTCATATCACTCAAAAAGCTGGAGACGTTGGAATCGTTATGAAGGAGCCCCTTCTTCGATTTTTCCTCCCAGAGTTCGATCTCCCGGTCGCTCATCTCTTTCTTCTGGGCGTCTGTCAGCGGGGCGTACTTCTTGTAGGTTGCCTCCTCCGCCACATAGCTGTTCAGCTCTTCAATCAGAGTGTTATAATCTTCTACAAAACTCTTTAAACTATCTATTATTTTATCAGTATCCCGAGACGTAGTCAAGCTAATTGGGGGGTCACCGGCACTGGTTGTGCCTGTTAATTCTATGGTAATTCCATCCAATTCAAAAGTATTGGTATTTCGCTCCATGGTAACGCCGTCGACGGTGATTTTAGCGTTTTGACCAGCGGTGATTTGGGCGGTCATTTTTGGGTCGTAAGTATAAACAGACGTACCAAATAAATCTTTGATGTACTGGTCTGTGGCATCATCCATGCCGGATATGGAGACACTGCCTCCTCCGCCTGAAATTTCCAGTTTTCCATTCGAAAATGTCACACTGGCTCCGGATACAGCTTGAATCGCATTTACAATTTCCGTATCCGCGTTCGAACCTGACAGATCAATGACCTGCAATGTGCCATCCGGTGAAGTAATCTGAATGGATCCAGAATTGGGCCTGGGTGACACTACATTGGACTGAACGGTACGAGCCGTTTGCACCAAAGAAATATTTTCTGAACCAAACAGCGCTTTAAGCGATTTTTTTCCCTCACTGTCCGTTCCCGTGGAATCTGTGCCTGCCTTAATTTCCAGAGGACCGGAAGTTCCGGTAATATTAAGCCTTCCATCCTGGAAGGAGGCACTGACTCCTGCCACTGCATTCAGTTTCTGAACCAGCGAATCAATACTTCTGTTTAAATCAATTGTTACGTCTCCTGCGGTTCCTTTTACCGTAATTTTGCCCCGCAGTCCTACCGGATCAGACCCGGATAACAGGTTATCACCCGCGCCGAATCCGAGACTGGCCGCAAATCCTTTGGTCAAATTATCCGCAGTAAAACCAACCTTATGTTCTGCAGACGTCAACACCACCATATCGGTTCCAGGCACAGCAGGATTTTCTCTTGTACTAAATCGTACCGCCTCTGTCCCAAACTTCCGGTCCAGCTGTGAATTAATCGCATCTAAAACGCTCTGTGAGGTCTCATATTTACTGTTTCCGTTTTTCCCCTCCAGCGTAATCTCTACATCTTTTCCATCGACCTGAAACACCAGCTTCTCATCATTTCCGCTGTTTAATACTCTCCTGACCTCGTCTAAACCGATTGCAGTGCTTCCCGTCAGCTCCTTTGAAAAAAGAGAGGACTGAACTCCGGTAGCTTCCACGCCAAACATTGAAGTAAGCAGAGTTCCATAGGTCTGCTTCATCGTAATGTTTGATATCGCACCAGTCGAAGTCGATTCCATAATAAACTTATCCGCCGCTGAAGAATACGACACTTTCACTCCCGCATCGCTGTTATTAATGGCACTGATGACATCGCTCAGCGTGGAATTATCCGTCAGCCCCTTGATTGACACACCGTTAATCTCAAACTCATATCTTCCGCCCTGGGGTTTATTAGCAAAGTTCATATTTTTCAGGGAAGTTCCGTAATCGAGCTTATTGGAGAATCCAGTCCCAAATCCAAGATTTTTCACGGTATCCGCATCTCCTGAGGACTGAATAATCACTCTTCTCGAAGAGTCCACAGAATTGGAGGTTGGATTTCCCGCTGCATCCAACTGCACTAATTCCATGGTTCCGCTATTGCTTCCCGATGCCGGTGTATATTTCATACCAACCGCAGTACCGAAATTCCGATACAGCGCCTGGTTAATATTCTTTAACGTGTCCGTATCATCTGCACCTGCCGTAAATGTGATTGTACGATTCACCCCATCCAGCGTAGCCGAGAACGAATATGTACTGCCATTTGTAAACTGCCTTAAATCCGCGCCGCTGCCAACCGGTGTTCCGGTCACATTTCCCGCCGTTTTCACAGTACAGGCCGTGGCGAGACGGTCAATCGAGTCAATCTTCATGCTGCTGACCGCATTTCCTGACACCGATGTGACCTTGATATTCGACGAACTGCTGACACCGGTCATGGTATTGTATAAGCTGCTGCTCATCAGGTTCGTGTCGCCGCTTCCATAATAAGAGAAATACTTATCGCTGAAGGTATTGATCTTCGTTATGAGGCTGCGGTAGATATCCTGCTTCCACTCCAGCTGCTGTTTTAGTCCGGTCTGCTTGTCGATCTTGGACTGGGTTCCAGACAGCATGCTCTGTACCATGCTTTCCGTATCCATGCCAGAGGCAAGCCCCGCTATATAGTTTTTATTGCCGCTGTTGCTGACGGTATTAATCGATGACGTCGATGACATCGCGCTTCCCCCTATCTTTTCTGATTATAGAGCATGCCCTTCGCTCCCTGGTCCATCTGTTTTAAATATCCTGTAAATTTCGTATTTGTGTTGTTCTTCCTGATTTTCTCCTGCAGAAGATCCCTGACCCGTTCCATCTCGGCCCGCGCGCCGGGCTCCAGTTCCTGTATTCTCGATATCACACGGAAGATTTCCTGACCCTCAGAAAAAAGTGCCTGTTCCTCTTCATTTAACGTCCTGAAATCCCACCTGTTCTTCGAAATCTCATAGAGCCGCCTGCCCTCCGGTGAAAAATGCTTCATCGCCTTCATCCGCTCATCAATTCCGTCTATCTCTTCGATCAGGCGCTGCCTGGCCGCGATCCCGGCCTCAAACTCTTCCGCCTCCCTGTATTCCTGCGAGGCGATGCGGCTGGTCTCCTCCTCATACTGAAGAAAGCAGGCTTTCTTCTCATGGAGAAGTTTCCGCATCTCATCAAGCATCTCCATGATTTTCCTCCTGCTTCTCTTCCTCTTCTTCGGCCGTCATTGCCCGTAAATTTCTGGACAACTGGAATACCTTTAATAAGTCGACCTTATCCGATGCCTCTTTATTATTCTCAACCGTCAAATACAGCTCTGTACGGCAGATCTTCATATCCTCAGGAGCCGATATTCCCAGACGCACCTTGTCTCCCTTTACCTCGGTAACGAATATCTCGATATCGTCGCCGATTTTGATTGATTCGCCCTTCTTTCTGGATAGTATCAGCATTCGTCATCCCCCGCTTCCTCATCGAAAATAGGCTGTCGTATGGCGTAATCCTGTTCCAGGATCACCTGTACCGCCAGATTCGTCTTGTGGTTGATGATAATCGGGCTCTTTAAATTGACTGTAGATTTGCGGAAGGTATCCCCTATGACCATGAGGACCCAGCAGTCTAAATCGTCCTCGGGCACTGCCTGAAGCATGATCAGAACGTCCTGCATGACCACCGGTGCGTAATCCCGCCTTACCTCCAGGGGATTCAGCATGATAAAGCAGACATTCTTCTGTTCAATCGACTGCAGCCAGCAGATTCCATTTCCCATGTTGGAATCATTGACCAGAACGAACTGGGTGAACTCCTCAAAGCCAAAGATCGGCTGCTTAAACGTTATGATATTTTTCTCTTCTATTTCGAGGATTCCAAAATCTCTTGTCTCTATCTTCAAGTTTTTCCCTCCGCATCTTTCACCATGTTATTCTTCATAAGCCGGATTTGCACTCGGCGGAACGTACATGGGCTCACCTATGTACTCGATATCCACTCTTGGATACTGCTCCACATTTACATTCAGCTCGCCCGGCACGTAAACCGATTCCGTCTTCTGTACCTTCGGCTCAAAATTCACGGAGGCCGGTGCGAAATCAATGGCCAGATCCGCCGGAGTCCAGGAAATATCCGCACCCACGGAAGGGATAAATCCGATTCCTGTCGTCACATTCGTCTGCGCGAGCATCTGATTTTTCATGATATCCGCCACCGTGACTCCATCCTGAATCTGCATCATCTGGTTGCCGACTCTCGAATACTGGGCTGTTGCATCGGCGGCGGCTTTCAGCCCCGCCTGGGCCGCATCACTCATCAATCCCCTGGCCGTCTTAAATCCCATGCTGTCTCTGGAGCGTGAGCTATCAATATTTACTTTAATATTTTCAGATTTCATATTCAGGTGCCCCGGGTTCTGTATGATGCCGATCTCCGGGTCCGGGATCTCGCTGTCCAGCCTGGCCCGCTGCGACGTCATAGACAACCTGATGGGCGTTGTCGTAATTTTCAATACATTCATGTCATGACACCTCTTCTCCTGATATTATTTCATGAAATCAAAAATCGAGGGTGGTATAATGCTGGATCCAAGCTGCAGGGTTACCATCCAGGCTGTTTCATAAGACTTGTTATTGACGGCCTCCGTCTCCACGCTTACCGCCTCAAGATTCTTCTGGGTCTCCTTGAGATTGACAAGGCCGCTCTCCAGACGATCCTTCGTGCGGTCTAAAAGCTTCTCCCTTGTACCGATCTCAGAGGTTGCTATCGAAATATTGCTCTGCTTCTTCTTAAGCTGTGTAAGCGTGTCCATGGCGCCGCTCTTATCTCCATCCTTTAACTGGCCTTCTATCTTCCCAATCAGGCTGTACAGGTTATTGGGGAGTCCCTGATCATCGGTACCATAGCCCAGCACATCAACACCCGATGTGGAAATCCGGATTCCGGTTCCTGCCGTGTTCGTGCCGCTGGCGTAGGTTCCAAAGCCAATATCCAGATAAACCGGTTTATTTTCATTGAAATGGGTAGCCGGATCATCCGGGTCATAAGCGTCTACCGCCTTGCCGTTAAACAGCAGGTTTCCATCCGCGTCCAGCGTAAATGGCGCCTCCCCGTTTGCCGAACCGGAAAACAGGAATTTATCTCCATATCTGGCATTCATGGTCTGTAGAATCTCTTCCTTCAGTCCTCCCAGCTCCTCGGCAATCGCATCCAGACTGTCCTGGCTGCTGGCGCCGCCCGCCCTGGTTGCCTTCTCGAAAACGGTCTCCAGTATAGAATTAATCGTTGCAATATTGGAATCTGCCGTGTCCAGCTCTCCCACTGCATTTTTCACTGTATTGATATGTTCCTCGCTCCTGGCGATCTGATCACGCACGGTAAATGCCTTGGCAGCCGCCGCCGGATCCTCGGAAACATGATTATACTGCCTCTGAGAAGTCAGCTTCAGGTTTGAGGACGCCAGATTCGCTACATTTCTCTGGAGGTTCCTGTTATACATTGCCGTCATCATATTTTCTGTAATTCTCATATGCCCCTCTTTACCTTCCTACCAACCCCATCTGGTTGATAATCATATCCAGCTGTTCATCCATGGTTGTCATCAGTCTTCCCAGTGCCGAGTATGCCTTGTTATAGGTCATCATGTTAATACCTTCTTCGTTAAGTGACACTCCCGACACGCCCATGCGGTCCGATTCCACGCTCTCCGCAATTGCGAGAGACGCCTTGAGCCTGGAGTCATTGGTCTTTTTATCGGTTCCCAGTGTATTGGTGTATCCCGTGATGAACTCACTGAAGGTCCCAGTAAATTTGTCACTGCCTTCCCCGAATTCAAAATCCTTCTCCAGAGCCGCTTTCATGGCAAGAATATCCTCATTATCGAGATCTCCATCCGGATTCTTTTTTCGGATAATATAGGCGGAATCCTTTGTCCACATATCACTGATCCGGATATTGCCGGCGCTGACCTTTCCATTAAAATCTCCCTGAATCAGAGTCTTAAACGGTCCCGGCTTATTCGGATCATCCTCGTGAACCATGCTGTTAAATACATTTGCCATGGTCTGCGCGAAATCGTCCAGTTTTCGCTCATAGTAGGGAATTCCTGCGTTCAATGAATTATTGCCGGTCAGCATATCTTCGAATCCCTTGATTGCTCCGGCCCCCAGATTGGCCGTCGTCCCGTCTCCCCAGGAAAGCGTGGTTCCATCCAGTCCGATTCTCACCGCATCGTTGCTGTAATTTCCGCCGTTGGCGTCGACCACCAGCTTCCCGCCCAGCTTCACCTGAATTCTTCCCTGATCCAGTGAAATGACTTCCAGCTTCCCGTATCGTGACAAATCGTCGAGAATGGTATTTCTCTGATCCAGAAGGTCATTCGGTCCGTAGTTCACGCCGTCATAATCATCGTTGACAAATATCTCGTGGGCGATGGATTTATTCAAATCGCTGAGCTGTTTTAACTTCGTGTTAATGTCATCCACAGCGATAGACAGATCATTTTTCGTCTGTTCCTCCAGACTCTTTAAGTTGGTATCGTATTCATTCAGCACCTGGGTAATGCCCTTAAATGCATTCAGCACAATATTGGCGTTGGTCTCCTGGTACGGATGCTGGCTGAAATCCGCCAGTGCCTGAGAAAGTACGGTAAGCGCATCCTTGATACCGGTCCCTTCCACCTCGGGATCACTCAAGATACCTTCCATCTGCTCCATGACAGCTGCCTTCTGGTCGAAATAACCCACGTCCGAATACTGCTCCCGGAATTTCGTATCCAGATAGGGATTTCTGATCTGGCTCACACCGCTTGCGTCCACGCCCTGGCCAGCCAGCGGTATGGAGCTGTACTGGAACCTGTCGCTTCCGTAAACCTGTACGGAAACGGTATCGAGGCGTTGTCTCGTATAGCCCTTTGTATTAATATTGCTGATGTTGTTGCCGATGATATCGAGAGCCTTCTGGTTCACCATCAGCCCGCGTTTGGCCGTTTCCAGCCCCATAAATGTCGGTCTCAATTCTTCACTCTCCTATACCGGTCCCCCATCAGACCTTTTTCTCAAACCGCTGGCCTTTGGGTCCCACCGTCTTCCCGTAGATGCCGGTTGGATTTCCCACCAGCCGCGCATCCAGTCCCATCTTCTCCAGTTCCGACTTAGCCAGGCTTTCCGCCTTTTCATTATAAAAACGGATATTACCGATCGCCCCATCCAAACGCCGGTATAAGTCTGTCAGCTGTTTCCGTTCCTCTCCGCCGCACGACTCCGCGACCTCCTGAAGCGTCTTTCCAGTAAGCCCCATTCTCCCAAACAGTTCCTGACGTCTCTGCTCCATATTCTGAAGCTGTTTATCCATGGCCTGCTGCATCATGATGGATTCCTCGATCTTGTCAAGTTCCTTTGTCATCAGAAGCCCCAGTTTTTCCACCTGCTTCTGTTCCATTTTTTCAAGCATTTCTGTATATTCCGTCAGAAAACGAATTATCTCTTCCAATTTTTTCCCTCTCTATAAACCGCTCATCAGCCTTTTCGCAATCTGTTCCGCCGACACCTGGTACGTGCCTTCGGACACCTGCTGTTTTAACGCCGCGATCTTATCCGCCGGGGCGCCCTCGTCCATGGACTTCCTAAGCGTCGCCGCAAATGACGATGCTTCGCTCTTTTTCGCGCCGTCACTGCTGATGCAGATGGCGTCACCACGCATTTTTTTATCGGCCGATGCCGGGACAGAAACGGATTTTTCTGCATGCCTGCCACTGTTTACCGCGTTTTGATAAACGGAATAATTCCTCGTAACTTTCACATCCATATCCCCGACTTCCTTTCTCTCACTGATTGTTCTGCTAACTCTATAATATTTATCGGACAGTATCCTGGAAACTTTATAGTTTGAGGGATATTTTTTAGTTTTTTTGAATTTATTTTGGGGGAGTGATGTACTTTTATGGATAAAAAAACGAACCTGCGGCGGCGGAAGGGCTCAGAAAATGAATTCTGAGGCCGGCGCCGCTTGACTGGTTCGTTTTGGGGATAGTTTGGTTTAGTAAGTTTTATAGGATAATTTATTTTGAAGTGGTTCAATGACGAGGTTCCTTTTTCACCATCAGGATTGCCTGAATCAGTGCGCTGGTCACCTCTGAGGCGAACATCTCCTCATTCTTTCTTCTGCGTTCGTCATCCTGTTCATTCATAACCACATAGTGCGGCTTCAGGCGGTTCAATGCCAGCGCAGCAATATCTTTTTTACACTTATCGCATTTGCAGCAGTTAAAGCGGTCGAGTGTTGCATCCAGCTTCGATATAACCAGTTCCTCCATCAGGTTGACCAGAACCATATTCTGTTCTTCCTTTACTGGCATGGAAACCGCCGGCCGGCGAATAGCCTTCGCCATACTGGCGGCAGTCGGAACAGGAGATATATTTCCCATAAGTCCGGCAGCTCCCGCTTCCATGGTGACGGCGCTTTCATCCACCCCGGGAACGACATTTCCTCCCTTTTTCGCGGCAGAAGGCATAATCTTCCGGTACATCATCTCTTTATCTATTTCTGATCTGCTCTTAGCCATTTGCTTCAAGCCCCCTTTGGAAGAGTTCGTCCGCCAGTTTCTCATAGTCCTTTACTGCATTGCAGGCAGGAGCATATTCCAGCACTGATTTCTGCAGCGACTGGGCTTCACGAAGTGCCACGCTTTCCCGGATGTAGGCGTTCATGACCGGGAAATCCAAATCAGCAGCCACCATATTAAGCGTGCCTTCCACTTCTCTGCTGAACCGGGTTCTCGGGTTATGCTTCGTTAAAAAAGCCCCTAAAACCTTTATATCGGGATTACAGTAGCTTTTCACCCGTTCAATTGTCTCGTTTAACTGCATAATTCCCTGCAGGCTGAAAATGTCCGACAGCATCGGCATCAAAATATAATCAGCCGCTGTAAATGCATTTACCGTCAGAATTCCCAATGCCGGAGGAGAATCAATAAATATGTAATCGTAATAGGGCTTCAGCGAATCCAGGGCCATCTTCAAAAGGAACTCTCTTCTTGCCCCTGTAAATTCAAGTTCAATACTGCTGAGCAAAATATTGGAAGGAATCAGGTCCACCAAAGACGATTTCTGAACCGCATACTTAGGCTTTAATTCTCCCTTCAAAACATCGTAAATCGTTGCACAGCCATCTGTTTCAGCGCCCATACTGAAACTTAAATTCCCCTGTGGATCCATATCCACCGCCAGTACCCGGTAACCTTTTGACTTAAATACCGAGGCAAGCACATACGCCGATGTCGTCTTTCCGACACCGCCCTTTTGATTTGACAACGCAATGGTAGCTGCCATGAGAATTCCCCCATAACTTACAATTTTCCACACAATATGACATTATTGTTATTATAGCAAGAAACAGGAAAACATACAATTGGATTTTTCTTCCGGTTAGAGGCATTTACTGCTTGTTTTGGCACACTTATACTTCCTTCAGGTGTTTCTCCAGCATTTCGCACAACCTCGGAATCTGAGACTCAAACTCCACGCCATACCATCTGGAGCTGCCGGAAGCAGCGGTTGCCTCAATACAGAGAACGACAAAATCCGCAGCCAGTGTCAACGCGCTCGCCAGGCTCAATCCACGCATTACACCGCCCAATACCACCGAGGAGTAGAGATCACCAGTTCCATGGTAACTTTGAGGACAACGATGAGTAAAGTAGGAAAAGCTCTCTCCGTCACGATTCAGATAGGCCACTCCCAATTTTTCAGGTTCAAAGCTGACACCGGTCAGAACAGCCGTTTTACATCCCAGCTCCAACAGCCGCTCCAGCATTTCCCGGATATAAGCCTCATCATAATCCGTGCGCCAAGGCATACCAGTAAGCAGACTGGCCTCCGTAATATTGGGCAGAATCACTTCCGCCTTCGCGCAAACCTTCGCCATAGCCGCCGGAAAATTCTCATCAAATGCAGGATATAGCTTCCCATTGTCCGCCATAGCCGGATCAACCAACACCAGATTATCCCCAGTGGTAAACTGATCAAAGAAATCACAAATCTGCCCGCATTGCTCCGCCGATGCAAGGTAGCCGGTATAAATACCATCAAATGAAATCTGCTCCGTCTTCCATGCCTCGGAGATCGGCGCAATCTGATCGGATAAGTCCTTACAGGTAAAATTCTTAAACATCGTATGCGTGGACAACACCGCCGTTGGAAGGATACCGCATTCCACTCCCATAGCAGAAATAACAGGAAGCGCAACGGTAATAGAACAGCAGCCAACACAGGATATATCCTGTAGAGTAATAATTCGTTTCATTTATCAAATCCTCCTTATATGTATACTTATTACAGTGAAGTATAACAAATATTGGACTGGTCATAAATACCCAGAGCATATGAAAATGACCAGTCCAGTTATAGCGGCGGCGGCCTGCAGGAATAGAAAAATTAAATGTTGAGAGGAGAGATGCGCTAATGGGCAGATAGGCAGATGAGAAATGATAGATAATTCCGGAAATTTGAAATATAGCGCGATAATATTTTCACTCTAAATATAGGTAAAAAATAAAATGTCCTATAAAATTACGTTTAAAACAATAACAAAAGTCATTGCATTTTACTCTCATTTATGGTATAATCCACTTGTATTTACATTATCTTTGGCATTTCATCTGCCAAATACGCAAATCATGATATTTCATATACCGGCAGTATCGCCGGGTATTTTCAAAAATGGTTACTGGGAAAAGGCCCGCTGACAGCTGCATTTTACGGTATTTTATAAAACAAAACCAGAAAATGTTTTTATTTTACCTGCCATGTGCCAGGAGTCTGCCGATCTATTTCCCTGCCAAACAGGAAAGGGGAATTCTATGGGGCAAAAGGATATTTCTCTGGTTCGTTACTTTGAAGACGAGGACCGCTATGCGGATTTAATTAATGGCTTTATATTTGGCGGAGAACGGGTTGTTTCGGGCGCTGATATCCAGGAGCTGGATTCCCGTATAACAGGATTTTTATCAAAGATCAAAGACGGATTTAAGATTCAGAAATACCGGGATTCTGTAAGAAAAGTAGTATTGGGTCTGGGATTTGCCATCATTGGCCTTGAAAATCAGGATCGAGTGCATCACGCCATGCCCATTCGGATTATGCTGGAAGACGCAGCCGGTTACGATAAACAGATGCGTCGAATCCAGAAGCATCACCGGAACAGAAAAGATTTACATGGCGATGAATTTCTGGGAGGCTTCTCTATCCGCGATAAGGTATACCCAGTCATCACCATCTGCATTTATTACGGTGACAAACCTTATGATGGAGCGAAAGAACTATATCAAATCCTGGAATACGAAACCTTACCGGATAAACTGAAAGTTTTCTTAAACAATTACAAAATACACGTCCTCGAAATCAGAAGTTTTCATGATATCGATCGTTTTAAAACCGATTTACGTGAAGTATTCGGATTTATTCAACGCTCCGGCGACCCTGCTGAAGAACAAAAATTTACATTTGAGAACAAAGAAAGGTTTCAGAAAATGGACGAGGATGCCTTTGACGTCATAACAACGGTAACCGGTTCGAAAGAACTGGAACTTATGAAGAATGAATATAGGGATGAAAGGGGGAAAATCAATATGTGTGAGGCTATACTGGGAATGATTGAGGCGGGAAGAGTGGAGGGACTATCCGAAGGGGAAACCAGAGGAAAAATAAAAGGCGAAGCCAAAATTGTTGCTATAATCAGGAAAAAGTATAATAAGAAGAAAAATTTACAAATTATCTCTGATGAACTGGAACTGGATTACTCCTATGTAAAAGAAGTGGTAGACTTGATTCATGAGCATCCGGACTGGACAGACTTGCAGATAGGAGAAACGCTGATAATGCGTGATAATTTTTAAATAGACTGGACAACCCAAATATATCATAGGAATATCAATTAACTTTGACATGTAATATTTGAACATCTAGTATATCAGAAAAAAAGCATTTATGTTTATCTCACTCTGATGCAAAAGTATTTAGACAATAATAATCCTAAAACGAGAGCTGCCTGTCTTAAACAAACCGCTCCCGTTTTAGGAATTATAATAATACAATTAAACTATAGTTCACATTCCTGCTACATTAATTACAATATATAATTAAATTTATTACTGTAATAACTGTAATACAGACTGTGGCTGCTGATTTGCTTGTGCAAGCATCGCCTGTGCAGACTGAACCAGTACGCTGTTCTTAGTATAATTCATCATTTCCTTTGCCATGTCTACGTCACGGATACGGGACTCCGCAGATGTGATGTTCTCTGTGGTTACCCCTAAGTTGTTGATGGTGTGCTCAAGACGGTTCTGGATAGCACCAAGTTTGCCACGGCTGGTAGATACGGTGTTGATGGCTGTTTTGATTTTGGCCATGGCATCTGAAGCACCATCTCTAGTACTAATATTTACTGATGTTAAATCTAAGGCATCAACATGCATGTCACCTATGCTAAGCTCCAACTGGTTATAAATTTCATTCGTGTCGCCAATTTGCAGAGTAAGACCTCCGCCTGCAGATAATCCCGTTCCTGCCGTTCCATTTTGACCAAGCTGTAATTGATGTGCTGTTCCAGAATCTACAGCAAAAATATCTGCTCCAGTTTTATTACCATCAAAACTTATCCTCATTTCTGCGCCAGCATCTGATAACATTTTGTTAATTTCACTTGCAGAATATGATTTAGATGCATCAAGATTAAGTTTTACATCACCGTTTGCAGCAGCCGTAGCTCCCACTGGATCGCCGGCAGTATTCGTAACTGCCAAAACACTGTTATTAACTCCCGCTTTCGTAGCTGTAAGAACAATACCACTTCCGGCAGTTTTATCCACAGATGTTGCAAGTGATGCTTTTGCTGAAGTCTGGCTTGTAATACTTGCCTTCAATGCGGAGTCACCTGTCATAGTAATATCGTTATCAAGCGAAATTTTTAAATCTTTTCCGCTTTCTGGCGCCGCAACTTTTGCTAATGCTGCATTAATATCTTCCTGTGTAATTTTATCACCATTAGCTGCATCAATAGTTAATGTTAAGTTTCCATCTGCCCCCCAACCTGCTACCACGCTCTTAGTACCAGTACTGGCTACAGACCCAATTGTAACTTTTACACCTTCTCCGCCAGAAATAGTCCAGCCGAAGTTACTTAAACTATCAGCAGCTGTAAAGTTCTGGTGAGCACCTGTGGTCCCAACACCCATCGTACCATCCAACAACTTTATTCCATTAAAGTCAGTACCATCAGCAATACGGTTAATCTCATCTTTTAATGCGGAAATCTCATCCTGCAAAGCTTTCCTGTCAACATCATCAGTATATGTACCATTTGCCGACTTAGTAGCCAGTTCTGTCATACGATTCAACATAGAATGAACTTCCTGTAATCCACCTTCTGCTGTCTGAACTAAAGAAATAGCATCCTGAGAGTTATCACTTGCTGCTTCCAATCCCTTAATCTGTGCTCTCATCTTCTCAGAGATTGCCAGACCTGCTGCATCATCACCTGCACGGTTAATTCTGTAACCGGAAGATAACTTTTCCAATGATCTTGCTACTGCGCTGTTGTTTACACCCAACTGTCTGTTGGAATTGAGTGCCATAATGTTGTGCTGAATCCTCATAATATTACCTCCATGTAATTTTATATTGGGACTTCCCTGTCCCTCATAATAAATAAGTATCTCCAATGTCGGACGGGCCCTGTCTGACACCGGACCGAGCTTCTAAAACATACCATCTTTTCCACTCTGTAATATATATCGGACGATTTTACCTTTCCCTTCATCGTAAAAGTGCACAAAAATCAATTTGATTTTTGTGCACTCTATCCATAAAGGCTCTCTTCAATATAAAATTCTTCCAGTGAAAGATTATGCTCCTTCAAATACCGAGCCACATCAATTCCCACATATCGGAAATGCCACGGTTCATATTTAATCCCTGTTATTTCTTCTTTTCCCTCATCATATCGCAGAGTAAACCCATAATCCTGCGCGTGTTCCCGAAGCCATTTTCCTTCCGGAGTCTTCTCAAATGCCCGTTCCAACTGGTGATAGGACCGGGTATAGAAGTCAACTGCCAACCCGAGACAGTGTTCTCCTGATCCGGGTATTGACAGGGTCTGGCGTGCCAGCGTATACGATTCTTCCTTCGAACGGCCCTTTTTCACATAAGCGGAAACTTTCCTGTTAAACAGCTTCTCCTGTTTATCCAGCGTCCGGTAACCAGAACATACCACGGGTGACAGGCCTTCTGCCTTCATGGCCTCTAACATATTCATCAGCGGTTCATAAATCCTTTCATCTACCTTCTGATCCGTTCCCGGCACATCTCTCAGTGTTACCGCATAATCCTCCGGAACCGGGTATTCAGCATTAGTCAGGATCAGACACCACATATCTTCCGGTTTAATTACCAATTCTTCCTGCCGTTCCATTTCATAATCTGCCGATTTCACAGATTCCTCTATCTCGTTACCTCTGGTACCATCTTCCCTGATATCATTTCTTACAGCATTATCTCCGGTAACAACCTCTTCAGGACGCGCCGCCAGCATTTTATCACCATCAACCACCGCTGCTTCAACCACAATTTCTGTGCTCTTTTTCGCCTCCGCTGCCTTCCGCTCCTGCACAGTAAAATGCGCAGAAATATACAGAAGCATAAAAATCAGTAAAAATGTATATATCATAACCCGCCGGTTTCTAACCACCTTCCGGTCCTCCGGCTTCTTCTTTCCCATCTATTACGCTTCCTCCTGCCTGCCAGACTAACGCCCATTTATCATAGCCGCCACACCTTTTTAACAGGTCCGTAATCAGCCAGCCCTATCGTTTCCCGCACTGCGTCCTATTATCTACCGAATCCGTCTCAACTGATCACTCTGCCGTTTCAAAATATACCGGTAAAGCAAATCCTCCTGCTTCGTGGCCATCTCCATAAACTCACAGCCATACCCAAATTCCCCATCCGGACGGTCCACGCTTCTGCGCACCTCACAGGTAAAGAGCATAGAGTCACCCATGGCAGGTATCACAATATTAAAACGGTCATTCACCTTAAACGCCTCCCGGCTGCGGAACATGAGCCCGCCCAGGCTGATGTCCACCAGATGTACTTTTAAACCGTTATAGTCTGTGGATTCCTCTTCCATATCAAGGATATCATCCCCTCGCATGCAGTTATAGATGACACCCGTGTCCCTGGTACTGATACGGAAATACTCCCGGCGCTCATCATTTGTCGCCTCGTTCAAATCGATCACACGGGCCAGCTTTGGAGATGATAAATAAACACGCCCAATCAGCACTTTAAAACCGATCTGTGTGTTATAAATCTCGATCTTGACCAGTAGATTATACGGTATGGAAGGAAGTTCATTTCTCGAACTGCCGATATCAATAAAATTCTTTCCAATCCGGTGCATGACCCCCATGGTGATTAAATCATTGTTTTTGGCCTTTATCACACAGGAAGATCCAACATATCCGTCTGACAAATCAACCATGTCGCGTACCCCCGTTTTTCTGTCATCTCATTCTTATCGTTACCATTCAGTTTCTCTATTGCACTATTTTGCAGGTTCCTCTTTTTTCTTTCCAGAGGCCAGATTTCTTCGGATCCTTCCGCCCGCTGCGTTCTCTTTGCCGCGAGCCGGCGTAGCCGCTGCGGCTGCGGCCGCTTCCACTCCCCGGATTGACGCCGAGGTTTCGATCAGCTTGCAGTAAATAGCCGCCACCACCTCGTACAACTCCACCGGTATGTTACTCCCAACCTCCAGCATGCAGAGAAGTGAAGCAGCGCTGTCGTCCTTGAATACCGGAATCCCCTTTTTCTCTGCAATATCTATGATATGCTCTGCCACGGTTCCATAGCCAGAGGCGATGACAACCGGGGAAGCGTCTTCTTCCGCGTTATATTTTAAGGCAACCGCCTTGTTTTTCTTATATTTTGACATCGACGCCTGTCCTCCTGTACGGAAGATTTTTAAATACATCCATCAGTGAACGCACATGGTCCAGTCCGCTGACTTCCACTTCCGCCGCATGGTATCCATACTCCTCCATAATCTTTCTGAAATCAGGCGTAAGCCGCCCAAACACGGCTGCGTATGATTCCGGACAGTACAGATAAAACTCCATCTCCCTGCCGGCCACCTGAAATTCCGCCTCCATCTGGCCGATTCCCGGAATATCGAAAGTGATCAGCACATGGACGTGGTCTTCTCCATCGCGCTCCTGCCCGCTGCCGCCTTCATCTTTTGGATCGATCCAAAGTTCTGAAAATGCCTTCATCCCCTGGTATTCCACTGGTATGACAAAATGAAGCAGCGGCGTATAGTTGCATGGTGAAGACAGAAGGCTTGTGATAATTTTCTCGATCTTCTCACCGTTTAAGCTGTTCATGGGAGTCTCCCTGTCCTGCTTCCTGATGATCTCCGCCAACGTATCCATGATTCGGGAACGGTTCTCCCGGTATTCCGGGCTGCCAAACTGGTTTACATAATCTCTAATAAGGCTTTTCAGCTGGTCCTTGTCCTCCCGGCTGTTTACATGAATCAGGAGATTCAGTAACGCCTCCTGCAAATAGGACTCATTATCCTGATACCGAGACATATTATAGAGAAGATTCGGTATCATCCGTTCCGTCTGAGGGGAGAATAAAACGCTGTTCTCCAACTCCTTCAGAGCATCTAAAATATCCGCTTTGACTGCTTCCCATTCCGTCAGACTATTTTCTTTCTCTGAACCACGTCCATCCACGCCGCTGCTCTGCCACAATCCGCCGGCCTGCCGCGCCCCGGCCTCGCCAGTCTCACTGCCTTCCATATCCCCTTGTCCTCCGGCCCCCTCGATCATGGCGCGGACCCGGTCCGACAGCATTCCAAAAATCCCGGATAAATTCCGGCTTCCCGCCAGCTGACTGGATAAGTACTCCAGGCTGTTGGCCACGGAATCGAGAACATCATTTCTCGACACGCTTCCATTTACCGCCTTCAGGAAATCGGCCATCTCCAGCCGCAGTTCCGGCTTTTCATACAACAGGTTTCTCAGGAAATCGAACAGCGGTCCCTTAAACAGCGTGGACGCATATTCCTGATCCACCAGTTCTCCAACGATATCATCGGGGTTGATGAGCAGCGAATGAAACAGCTGTCTGATTTCCTGCGTCATGGTGTTGTTGTTCACTGGAAGGAGGCTGATAATCTCCTCCAGCATATAGATATTCTTTAAATAGTTGACAGTCACAGCCGGATCCTTCAAAAGGTTCATGAGCGTCGCCGCCCCGGCCTCCTTCTGGAACACGTTGTGCTGGCCCAGCAGTGCACTTCCCGACGGGTTCTTCGTGATATGCCGGATTTCCTGCATATCGAATGGCACGGATGGGTCTTTCTGCGCCCTGTCGGGCTGAATGATATTCTTGTTAATCACAGGGGACGTCACCCGTAAAATATCTGCCATTACCTGATTCCTTTCCTGATTTCTCCGTCAAGATAATAGAAGGAACAGCTCTCTTCCCGCTTTACAATGGTCATCTTACAGTCCCCGATATTGATCACGGTTCCCGGATGGACCTCGGCCGCTGTCAGCCGGCATTTACCCACCTCACGAAGCTGGCGTGACAGATCGGCCGCCTGCGTCTTTAACCGTTTCTCCTTTAGATTGTGGATCGGCGCCTCTAACTTGAGCTTTGCCAGGCGCTCCTTCTGCCTCGGTGTAATGCTGCCATCCTTCAGCTTTCCGTTCAGGTAGCTGATGTCCTTAGCCGTCTCCGCCTGTTTTCTGGAGACAGCCACCAGATCAACGCTGATCTTCTCCACTTCCTCCATCAGCTGCGGCGTTACGCCCAGCGTTACTATTGTGGATACATGGCTGGAAGCTCCCACAGTCTTCACATTCATGCAGTTATGAACCGCACAGCTTCCGGCTATAAATGCCCCCCGTTTTCCAATCAGAGTCAGATCATGGCCACAGGATACTTCCGAGCTGATGATATACTCAGCCTGAATATTGTGCTGCGCATAAATGGTACAATCCTCCAGGAACTTAGCAGTAATGTCCGCTCCAGCTTCCAAAACGCCGCTCTTCATTCCCCGCATCCCCTTATGGAGTAAGATACTTCCGCCCGCCTGCAGAACCGCGCCTTCCACGATTCCCATGACCGTGATGTCACCCTTAGCCTTAACGGTATATCCTTCAAAGACGTCACCGTGAATGGTGACACTCCCTGTAAAATCAATATTTCCTATGGAATTATCTACATTTCCCGGCACGACGAAGACATTTTCCACCTGAAACCTGCCGTTGCGAAAGGTTAAGTTGCCTTCGCAGGCGGTCAGGAGCTTATCGCGCTCCTGGGAGTAGACAACATTTTTTCCCTGTGGAATCGGGGGCATGGTACCATTCTTCCCCCTGACCGGCTGTCCGAAGACATCCATTCCATCCTGCGGCTCGGTGGGCATGGTCAGTTCGCAGACCAGTTCCCCCTTCTGCACATTATGGATCAGGTTCATGCTCTTAAAATCGATGCCGCCGTTTCCTTTTGAAGCATACTTTATTTTCGCTTCACGGGGAAAATAGTCCTTAATGCGGCCGTCATTTCCATCAATCGCCGGGGTTCCCCTGGCTATGAGAAACATCTGGCGGTATAATTTTTCTGCCGCTATGGTGTTTACCTTTTCTACGTCGATTCCGTGTATGATTCGGTGTGCTTCCAGCTCCTGTTCGATCTGTTCCCGGGTAATATCGCTGCCGCCGCCTGAAGGTTCTATAAGCATCAGAGACACCGCCATTCGGTCGTCTGACACCGTCAGCTCGACACCTGCGTCCCGATATTCTTCCTCGCCGGAAGCTTTCCGGCTCTCAGCCGTACTCTCATTTTCCAGATTACTACGGCTCATTCTGCCGCCCTGGCTGCCAGAGCTTCCATAGTTTGAACCGATGTAATCCGAACCACCAGAATCCTTTACGCCCAAACCATCTGCTTCCGCCTCTGTGCCTGCCGTATACTCTGTCTCCTCAGAGCCGTTTTCGCCTGTCAGTTCTCTTTCCAGCCGTTCTCTTCGCGTTCGTTCGGCATCATTCCAGTCTTCGACTGTCTCTATGCGCTGATCTCTGCTCTCCGTCATTTTACTGTCTTCGGTCTGGGGCCGAACTTCGCGCTCGTTCTGTTCATCTTCCCCGCCATTGTCGAGGAATTTAGAAAACATGCTAAAAATCAGGCTCTTATCGCTCATGGGATTCCCCCTTTTTATGTAGATACTTCAAGTTTCGATTAGCGGAGATTGTTGATCATTTCCTCCATCTGATCCGCCGCGCTGACAATCCGGCTGTTTAACTGGAATGCCCTCTGGGCCTGGAGCAGATTAATCATTTCCGTGGGGACATATGTACTGGAAAGCTCCAGTGTACCGCTTAACAGACGGCTTCCCGCCTCATTCTCGTCCATGTCATCTATCGGGACCCATTCTCCGGAAACGGCGCCTGTCCCGTATAAGTTCTTTCCCACTGGAATCAGTCCATCCGGATTCTCACACGTATATAAGCCGATCACCTCGCTGAGCCCGCTTAAATTCAGCTCATTGGTAGACTGCTTCTTTCCGTTGCTGCCCTCCACCGTCTTGTATTCCAGCTCGATGCGGTCTCCATCACGACTGAGCACGTAATGGCCGTCCCGTGTCGTTAGATAGTTTCCTTCATCTGTGGCCGATATCTGAAACGACCCGTCTCTTGTATAATATGGCTCCTCCGCGTCTTCATCCTCGGATTCCACCGCAAAATACGCTTTTCCGAGAATGGCAAAATCCAGATCCCGCTCCGTTTTTTCGAAGATTCCCTGCTCAAACACGGTCTCCGCACCGTTGGTTTTCACGCCGTGGCCCACCTTCTGGTCTGCGTTTCTCGTATCCATCTGCGTATAGAGCAGGTCGTCAAAGGAGCTTCGCAGCACCTTGTAGCCCGGGGTGCTGACATTTGCCATGTTATTGGCAGTCACATCAAGCTCCGACTGAAACGCGTTCATGGCCGAAATCGCTGTATAGTATGATATATTCATCCGTTATTTCCTCCTACAGCTTCCCGATCTCCGAAGCTGATTTCTGGTTCATCTGATCCACGATTGTCAGAGCCCTGCTGCACGACTGGAACGCACGCTGAACCTCCATGGCCCGCGTCATCTCGGAATTTAAATTCACGCCCGATTCTTCCAGCTTCCCCTGATACACCTCCGGATACACCTGTGTCAGAACCACACCGTTTTCGGCGCCGTACGTACCGTTGTCGTAAAATGCCAGGTTATCGTAATTATCCGGGACCATGATCTGGATCTGCTCCAGCTCACCGTCCTCGTTATCGTAGATGATTCCATTTTCACCCACGCGGAAACCGCCCTCTTCCACCTGAATCGGACCACCGTCTCCCATGACACGGCCGATTCCTTTGAGAACGAGATAACCGTCCTCATCCTTGGTAAAATGGCCGTTGCGTGTCAGATACTGCCGGTCTTCGCCCTGAATAACGAAGAGACCGTCGCCGCTGATCGCCATGTCAAAATTCTTACCGGTATCCACCAGCGCGCCCTGTCTGTGGGTCGTCATCTCGCGTTCTGCCACGGATATGGTGGAACCGCCGCCGATGCCTGTGGTCTGTCCGTTCATCTGACGCACCAGCTGCTCGTCAAAGGTGGTCTTTACCAGACGTTTGCTCTGGTATCCACTGGTCTTCATATTTGCAATATTGTTGGCCGAAATGTTAAGCGCCCTCTGGTTCATCAGCACGCCCGAGGCGGCTGTATAAAATCCTGAAAACATATGGTTTCCTATCCTCTCACATATTCTTCCAGACTGTTCTTTAGTTTTTTTATTGCCTTCGTGTGAATCTGGCACACCCGGGACTGGCCGATGCCCATGACCTCAGCAATCTCCGAATATTTCAGTTCCTCATAGTAGTACAGCGACACGACGAGCCGTTCTTTATCGCCCAGCGCCTCTACCGCCTCCGCCAGCGTTCTCTGAAGCTCTTTATAAAACAGGCTTTCCTCTGGCTTCGTATCGACGTCTGTCGCTTCCAGTTCCCCTTTTGCAATCACGCCTGTCATGTCCTGCAGCACCGCTTCAAAAGAAAGAATTGCTGCGTGGTTCATGTACTTTAAGTGGTTCTCCACCTTTTCCACCGGAATATCCAGAAAACCCGCGACTTCATCCGCGTCTGGTTCCCGCATTTTCTCATGGGACAGCATAGAATATGCCTCATCCACCTTTTTCTGGAAACTGCGGGCCCTGTGAGGCACCCAGTCCTGGCTCCTGATATAGTCGATCATGGCCCCCCGCACGCGGATAAATGCGTACGTTTCAAACTGGGCTCCTTTTGACGCGTCATACCGGTCGAGACACTCCATCAGCGCCAGCACTCCCTGATCGATCAAATCCTCCTCTTCCGTAAAGCTGCCCGCCATGCCGCGAAGCTGTGCCGCCGCGGAACGGACGATGGGGAGGAAGTGGACGATAAGCTTATTCCGCAGCTCCTGGCTTCCGTTCTTTAAGTATACCGAAAGCACCGCCTTCCCTTCTTCTCTGCTCATCTGTTCCATCTGCATAAACCGTTACCTCTGGCCCAGGGCGATATTCCCCAAAGCCTGTATCTGTATGTTATTATCAATCTCACTGAACGACACCACCGTCACATTGGGGTAAAACTGGTCAATCAGTTTCTTAAAATAAATCCGCACAACCGGAGACGTAAGCACGATCGGCACATTGACCAGATCCTTGATCTTATTGATCTCTCCGGTGGCCGACGCCACGATATTCTGAATAGCTGATGGCTCCAGCGCCAGATAGGATCCCGTGTCCACCTTCTTTACGGATGACATGATCATGTTCTCGATCTTGTCGTCCAGGCTTAAGACCTTCATCTGCCCAGCTTCGGAGAAACGATGGGAAATGGTCCTCTTCAGAGCCTGACGCACATATTCCGTCAGCATATCCGTATCCTTTATCTGGGTTCCATAGTCTCCCAGTGTCTCCACGATCGTCTCCATGTCGCGGATCGGTATTCCTTCGCGCAGCAGATTGGAAAGCACCTTCTGAAGCTCTCCCACCGTAATCACAGCGGGAATCGTGTCCTCGATAATGCTGGCGTTTGTTTTTTTCAGTGTTTCCAACAGATTGTTGACTTCCTGGCGGTTTAAAAGCTCATGTAAATGCTCCTTCACCACCTCGGATAAATGGGTGATAACCACCGAAGTGGGATCAATCAGCGTATAGCCTGCCAGTTCCGCCTGAATCTTCTTATCTTCGCTGATCCATTTGGCCGGAATGTGAAATGCGGGGTCAATAGTGTCGATGCCCGGAATGTCATCCGCATCCCCTCCCGGCGGCAGCGCCAGATAGTGATCCATCAGGATATCCCCTCTGGCCACCTCCTCGCCCTTCAGCAGAATGCTGTACTGGTTGGGATTGAGCTGCCCGCTGTCCTTAATCCGGACCGACGGGATTACGAAGCCCATATCCAGAGCCATCTGCTTACGGAACATGACGACACGGTCAATGAAGTTGCCGCCGTTGCTCTCATCCGCCAGCGGTATCAGGCTGTAACCGAATTCCATCTCAATCTGTTCCACAGTCAAAAGACCGTATACATTTTCAATATTCTTATAGAAGGAAGCTTCACTGGTAACCTCCGCTTCCACATATCCTTCCGCCGCTTCTGCCACGATGGTCTTCTGCCGTTTCAAAAGTACGTATCCGCCTCCGATCATCATTGCTGATATCATGAGAATCTGGGGCACCGGGAATCCAGGAATCAGACACAGGCAGGCTGCCGCGCCGCCGGCCGTCATAAGCACCTTGGGCTGCGCCAGAAACTGGCTCGTCAAGTCCTCGCTTAAGCTGTTCTCCGATGCGGATCGCGTCACCACCATACCGGTTGCCACAGAGATCAGAAGCGCCGGGATCTGGGATACCAGACCGTCTCCGATTGTTGACGTGGTGTAGATCTGCATGATCTCGGAGATACTCCCCTGGCCGTTCATCATACCGACGACAATGCCGCCCACGAAGTTGATCAGTGTGATGATGATGGATATGATCGCATCACCTTTTACGAATTTGGTAGCACCATCCATGGAACCGAAGAAATCAGCTTCCCTCTGGATTTTCGAGCGCCGCTCCCTGGCCTGCTGTTCATCAATCAGACCGCTGTTTAGATCGGCGTCGATAGCCATCTGCTTACCCGGCATGGCGTCCAGCGTGAATCTGGCCGCAACCTCGGCCACACGTTCCGAACCCTTGGTGATAACGATAAACTGTACCAGCACGATGATCAGGAATATGATAAAACCGATGACCGCATTCCCCCGGATTACGAACTGCCCGAAGGTTTTAACCACCTGCCCCGCGTAGCCGTTATCAAACAGGATCTTTCTCGTCGAAGAGATGTTGAGCCCCAGCCGGAACAGCGTTGTGATCAGCAAAAGGGACGGGAACACAGAGAACTCCAGCGTTTCCCGGATATACATCGTCATAACAAGGATCAGCAGTGACAACGTGATATTCAGTATAAATAAAAAATCCAGTATGGGCGTCGGCAGGGGGATCAGAATCAGGAAAATGATTCCGATGATTCCCGCTGTCACAAGGATATTAAACCGTTTCAAATTTATTCACCATTTCCAATAATACTTCTTGTATTTACGATTTCACTGATACGGACCCCGAAATTATCGTCGATCACGACGACCTCCCCGCGGGCGATCAGCTGTCCATTTACGATGATATCCACCGGTGCATCCGCCTGCTTGTCAAGCTCCACCACCGTGCCGTTGTTAAAGTTCAGCACGTCCTTCAGCCTTCGTCTGGTCTTTCCGATCTCAACGGAGACGTTTAAGGGGACATCCATGATGAGGCCCAGATTGCCGTTTATCGGCGGAGAAGCCTGGAATACTGTCCGCCCGCCGTTCACCGCCGCAGAATTCACCGTGCGGCTCTCAGCTGCGGACTGTAAGTGCTCTCTCCCGGCCGACGCCGGAACAGCGCCTGGCTGTATCGGCTTCACGAGAAGACTTTCCTCCAAGGCTTTCGCCTCAGCCTCAGCCATCTTATCCGCTTCCCTCCTGGCCTCTATCTCCTGATACATACAGTCTGCCGCCGTGGTGGATATGCATTCCATAAACTCAGATTCCACCATGTCCTTGATCTTCACACGGTAATGAATCACGATCGTCTTTGAATCGGGAGCTTCTCCGATGGCCGGGGACAGGTTCTGCCTGCCGTCCGATAAAATCAGCTGGCAGTCCGATGACTCTATGGTATTGCCCAGGTATTCAGCCATGACCTCCACGGACGCGTGAACCATCTGGTTCATCAGCTCCGTGGCCGCGCTCATGGCGACCTCGTCGAACTCGAAATCCGGGTCGGGCAGATCATCGATTCCCATCAGCTCATTTAGGAACGCCTGCATATCCCGCTGGCGCAGGATAATGACCATATTGCCGGCAGCTCCGGAGGTCAGACAGCTCTTCACGAAGATGGCCGGTTCCAAAATCCCGTATTCCACTTCCTTCACCGTTATCTCCGAAATCTCCGGGCCGCTGATCTCTATATCCGCCTTCAGAATCGATGACAGGGACTCCCCCGCCGCCTTCGCGTGCAGATTAATCAGTTCATCAAACACCTGCCGGTCCGTCATATTTATGATCCCCTGGTTTTCTACTTCCTTCGCCATCGCCATAAGCTCCTTTTATTCCTCATTCTTTCTGTTCTTCCGTCTGCTCTTTTTCTTCTGCTTTCCCTCTTCCTTCACAGGATCCTTTTCTTCGTCCGTCTTCTTGCGGCTGGCCGGAAGCAGTTTATAAAGTTTTTCTTCTATGAATTTCGGATTTTCCCCTTCCTGGATTGCCAGAACGCCTTCCAGAACCAGTTGTTTACATAAAAACTCTTCATCATGTCTCGCCTTCAGCTTGCTCGCCACCGGCAGACACACAATGTTGGCCAGAAGAGAGCCGTACAGGGTGGTGATCAGGGCCGTCGCCATGCCCTTTGCCAGGGCGTTGACGTCCTGCATGTTGCCCAGCATCAGGATTAAGCCGACCAGCGTACCGATCATACCAAACGCCGGCGCAAAGCTGGCCGCTTTCTCATAGAATCCCCGGTCCAGCGCATGACGCTCATCTAACTGATCCAGCTCCGTCTCCATAACCTGGCGGACCTTTTCCGAATCTACGGAGTCCACCACCAGTAAGAGGCTGTTGTGCATAAATGGCTCGTCAATCTCATTTAATTTGTCCTCCAGGGAGAGGAGTCCCTTCATTCGGGCCTCTGTCGCCAGCTCCACGATCTGTTCAATGGACTGCTCCGGATCGAACTTATACGGTTTTATAATGATCTTTAAATGTTTCCCTATCTTTTTAAATGCCCCGGAGGGGAAGGACAGCATCATAACTCCGATGGTGCCTCCTAAGGTAATGGCCATACTTGGAATATCGATAAACGCCCTTAAATTGTGTAAGACCAGTTTCATGGCCTCCTGATCAAAGGTCATACCGAACAGTACCAGCGCTACCGCCAAAATAAAACCCAGAATTGACATGATATCCATATCTGCTACATCCTTTTCTAAACTTTTCTTGTTGTATTTCCGCCGCGGCTATCCTTTTATCTGTTCAATCAGATCGCTGAACGTCTTTCTCCGGAATGCCGCTACCCGTTCGACTACCTCTTCCTTTGATTCCCGCACAATCAAGTGTTTGCCGTTGGTCAGAAGAATCGTGGTATCGGGATTTTCCATAATCATCTCGATTAAATCACAGTTGAGGATGAACTCCTCGCCATTTAACTTACTTAAGGGAATCACCGATACCACCTCCTGTTATCGTTTCAGATTTACAAGTTCCTCCAGAATCGAGTCCGACACCGTAATAATACGGGAGTTGGCCTGGAAACCTCTCTGTGTTACGATCATGTCGGAAAACTCCGTGGATATATCCACGTTGGACATCTCCAGTGAAGACGTCTTTAACGCTCCCGTTCCGTCCTCACCAGCCTGGCATGCCTTGGCCTCGCCGGAGTTGGAGGTTGCACGGAAATAGGAGTTGCCGTTCTCTTCCAGGCCGTACGGATTTTCAAAGGTAACGAGATCGATACGTCCGATCTGAATTTTTCCCTTGTCCGGATGGGTCGCTTCGATGATGCCGTTTCCAAGAATGGCGATCGATGCGCCGGAGAGGGAGATCGCGCCGCCTTCCGTACCGTTTTCCAGCGTAAAGGTACCGCTTCCGAGACCTACATCGTTGGACTGTGTCGCCGCCGTAATGGTACCCGCGTTGTCCTTGGGTATGAAAGAAGCGTATGTTTTATCCGCCTCATCCGCATTTAAAAATGCGGTATTAATACCTGAATAGCCCTTGTGGTCGATTGTCAGGGTGGCGCCGCCCTCTTCCGTAAGCACCAGATCTCCGGCAGCGTCACCTTCGCTGATATCACCGGAGTACGTCTTGCCTCCGCTTACTGCGGTCACATGCCATTTTGCCTTGTTGCCTGCGCTGGCAGGAATCTTTACCGCGCTGTATTCGATGTTATCGCCAGGGTTGATTCCCGAAGTACCATAGTCCTTGAGACTCACGCTCTTATTGAAAAATCCGGTTCCCGCTGCCGCAGGCATCGTCACATTGTGAAAGGACTGAGCCGTGTTTCCTGAACCGCCGTTAAAAGAAGATGTAATTGCGGTATAACCCGGATGGCTCATCTCAATGTACTGTCCTGTACCGGATTCCTTCAGCCACATCTTGCCTGCGGTTGTGGTGTTCTCATTTATTTCGCCGACAAACTCCCGTCCGCCTACCGTCGCCGTCACCACCCAGGCCATCTTACCGCCGGTGCCAGGCTTCAATTCTGATTTAAAGTCCACCGGTCCCGCCGCGTCAAAGGCCGGGCTCGTGCTCATGCCGGAAAACTTCAGTCCGCCGAAGATACCATCCGCCGCATCCGTGGAGGTGGCAAATTCGAAGGTTCCTTCATTGATTCCAAAATGGTCGCCCAACAGCTCCGCGCCGGTCAGCGGCTTCTGGAACACATTCTCTGCCGGTGTCGCGGTGATGGTAAAGTTTCCGCCCGGATGGGCCTTTCCGCCGCATCCACGGGTGATGGCGCTGTTCATCTTGCTGTTAAAGTCTGAAAGACTTGTAAATATGGCATTTTTATTCACATGTACGGTAATGCTGGAATCGTTGATATCGGAAGAATTTACGACGATATCGGAACCGGAAGGCAGATTATCCTCCGCCTTGAAGGTAATGGATACGTTGGCGTCCGTCGTCGCCTTCTCCGAAGTGATCGTAAACTGGGTTCCGTTGATATTCAGCGTCTTGGATGCCAGTCCGCTGGACTTGGTCGGAATGTTTAAATGGATCTTGTCGGAGGATGGCGCCTTTCCGAGCGGATCACCGGACACGCCGAGAACCGTGTAACCGTTGGAGTCCACCAGGTTGCCGCTGTTGGAATCCAGCATTAAGTTTCCCGCTCTCGTATAAAAGATATTTCCGTCCGCATCCATAACCTGGAAGAAGCCCTCGCCTGTGATCGCCACGTCCATAGGTCTGCCGGTGGACTGCAGCGCCGAACGGCTCATATCCAGATCGATACCGCCTAACTGGGAACCGTAGCCAACCTGGCTGGCATTGGTTCCGCCTTTATTGTTGTCGCCGCCTGCGGCGCTCTGTAATGTCTGATAAAATACATCCTGGAAACGCGCACGGCTGGATTTAAATCCGTACGTGTTTACGTTGGCAATATTATTGCCGATAACATCCAGCTTCGTCTGGTGTGCTTTCATACCGGACACTGCGGAATATAATGATCTTAACATAGTTTATATCTCCTTTTCTAACCGCCTTACCCGTCCGTCAATCGGGGTAAGAATAGCCTCCAAAAGGACCGGCTATACCATAACGGTTCCGTCAATGTTTGTGAAGACAGTGCCTTTTAAGCTCTCCTCGTTCACAACTGTCACTACTCTGTTATTCTTTACATTTACAACAAATGCCGTGGAATCCATCAGGATTAACGGAGCCTTAAGCCCCTTTTCTCCAGCCAGTTTCACGCCCTCATTCAATCGTTCCAGCTTATCAGAAGACACATCCACGCTCCGCTCCATCACCCGCTCTACCGCGTGCCTGGAGAACGTAACCTGGCTTTCTTCCTTTAATTTCTGTTCCAGCAGTTCCTTGAATGCACTGCTTTCCTCCGTGCCCTCCGCCGGCTTGTTTCTCGCGGCTTCCCACGGTTTTCCTGTACATATGGGGGTATGAAGCATTTTGTTGTATATCATGGAATCCATTTTCTTACCTCCTTACTTCACAGTCTCTCATACCTTTGGATCCTTGTCTCCCGGATCGCTTCCGTCCTTGTCCCCGTCGCTGCCTGCATCCGGGTCCTTGCCGTCATCCTTCTTTGCTTCCTCTGACCTGATCTCCATAATCTCATCCATGCTGTAGGATTCTCCCTCCACATAGATCACGAATTTCCCGTCCAGAAGAGAAACCTTGTTTACGATGCCCTCCGTCTTCTTTAAGTCCCCGGCCACCGTGAATTTTGCAGCCGTAACCGTCTTGCCGACAAGCGAGGTCACATAGGTACTCTTGGCGTTATACGCCATCTCCTCCATCTGCTGCATGGTCGATATCTGGGCCAGCTGCGTTACATACTGGGTATCGTCCACCGGATTCATAAAATCCTGGTTTTTTAGCTGGGCTACCATCAGCGTCAGGAAATCGTCCATACTGACGGCCTTATCGGATGCGTCTCCAAACACTGCGTCTATGACATCATTGCTCCCAGAAGTGCCATCGGTGCCTTCCGTGTCTTTATCGCTGTCGTTCGATGCCTTTGCCGGTGTGTTGTCTCCCAGTGCTCCTGGTCCGCTGCTGCCGGAAGATGCAGTCCTTAAGTACGGATTCGTATAGTCTGGTATCTGTACTGACATGTCTCTCCTTTTCTTATCGTTCCTTTTCTTATCGTTCCTGTCCTTATTATTTCTGTCCTTATCGTCCCTATCCTCATGGATTTTTTACACGTATGCATACAGTCTGCGTACCAGGCTTTCCGCCGCCATCCGCTCTGTCTCCTGTGCAAACACGCCGTCATCGGCCGTCAGTCCCTGATTCATACCGTGGTGGTAATGTCTCCGGGCCTGCTGCCCCTGATTCTGGTAAAGCTCCTGGCCAAATCCTGCAAAATCCATTCCGCCCTGGCTGTTGTGATATACCTCTTCCACCTCCGCGTGAAGCGGCTGCAGCATCTCTTTTAAGCTCATCATCTGGCTGTTCACCAGCTTCTCAGTCTCCGGGTTGGATACTCCGATGCTGACTGACGTTCTGCCGTTTGCACTGGCCATATGTACGATGATCTCTCCCAAACCCTCGGGCTTCAGCTTGATGGTAAATTCCGACAGTTCCCGTTTCATGCCCTGCTCCACGCCTGCTTTCAGCTGTTCCGCCACAGGTGTGTGGATATCGGAAGCAGTATTGTCCACCGTCGGCACACCTCGGAATCCGCCCTGCCTCGGCGCGTTTATCTTATCCAGATACGTCACGCCTTTTGCGTCTGAATTCTTCTTCAGCTCCTCCAGCATCTGGTTGTCCAGTGCCTCATCACCACAGGTCTCTTCTTCTGTCTGAACTCGTTTTCCGGCTCCCATGGTCTTCATCTGGTCCGACTGGTTCTTCAGCAGATCGGAAAATGTTCCCTCATCTCTGCCTGTGCCGTTCTTCGCCTGCACTGCCATATCATCGGCAGTAACCTGGGTTTCCGCTGCTGCAGGCTCCATAGCTTCTGCCTTTCGGCTGTTTCCTGTTTCTCCCGGTTTCTGGGCCGCTGCCCGGTAAGTCGTCCGCTGATTCTTAAGTGCTTCCGATGTGTCCGCATTTACAGCTGCTGCCTGCTGAATCTCCGCATTTCCGGTGCGCTGTCCCGCTCCGGCCTCTGTTGTGGATGCTGTTTGATCCAGTATCCCTCCAGTCTCTGTTACCGCCAGCAGTCCGCCATCTTCTGCTTCCATGCCATGCACCATTGCTTCGGCCGGGTCTTCCGCCATAACTGCCGGCTGCTCTGCCATACCTTCCAGAACGGCTGCCGCTGCCGCGGCTTCAGCCTGTACGGTTCTGTCATCGGCTTTTTCCGGCTCCTGCTTCTTTTCCGGCGTTTTCTTTACTGCCGTGTCATCCTGTCCGGAGGTTTCCGCCTTCACCGCATCATTTCCGGTGTCGGCCGCCTTCTGATCCGCCTGCGCATCTGTGATCTTCTGCGCGTCTGTGATCTTCTGCGCCTCCGCTGTCTTCTGCGAATTCTGTGTCTGTTTTCTACTTTCTGACGTCTTTTTACCCGCCTTTAACATCTGGCTGAAGGTATCGGCAAAATCGGTTTTTCCCGCATCTCTGCCTTTTCCATTATCTGTGGTTCCAGACTGTTTCCAGCCGGTTCCTACAGCCTTCATGGCTGTTCCCATATTCATTCTCTTCTCACCGCCTTTCTCTCTGTGACATATTTATTGGGAAGCACCACGCCGCACAAAATTACCCGCAACATGTTCCGCTATGGTCTCCTGCTGCTCCTTCGCTTCGCCGCGGTGGTATTCCTCTAACTGTTTTTCCTTCAGCTTTTCCAGCTTCTTTACCTCTCTGGATGCCTCTGTCACGATCTGACGCTGCCGTTCCAGCCCTGCCTGTAAAAGCTTCAGTTCCTCCTCCATCTCCTCCAGTTGGTTCCTTGCACTTTCCAGTATAGAGAAGCAGGCCTTCAATACAAATATCGTCGTTCCCTCCGCTTCCCGCCTGGCTATATCCGCCTGCACGCCGGCGGCTTTCTCGGCTATATCCCGTTTTTGGGCTTCCAGTGCATCCCGCTCTGCGGTCAGCCTGCCTAAGATTCCCATCTCCTTTTCCAGATTCTGACTCTGGAAATTCAGCATACGCTCCAGTGAAAATGCAAACTTTTTCATAAGAACCTCTCTATTCGGTCAGTTGGATCATACGGATGACGGCCTCATCAAGGGAGAAGCTCTCATCCGTCTTCTGCTGCAAAAACTCATATATTTTATCAATTCTCATCAGCGCGTCGTCCAGTTCCTTATTGGTCCCCTTCTTATACGCTCCGATGGAAACGAGATCGATGTTGCTCTCATAGACCGAGAGGAGCTTTCGGATCTTTCCGGCCGCCGCTTTGTGCTCCGGCATCACAATGTCGCTCATCAGACGGCTGACGCTGGATAAGATGTCAATGGCCGGATACCGGTTCTGCGTCGCCACCTTTCTCGACAGCATGATATGCCCGTCGATAATGCCGCGCACCGTATCGGACACCGGTTCATTGGCGTCGTCGCCTTCCACCAGAACCGTATAGATTCCGGTAATGGAGCCTGTCTCAAAATTGCCTGAGCGCTCCAGCAGCTTCGGGAGCTCCGAGTAAATGGAAGGCGTGTAGCCCCTCGCTACCGGCGGTTCTCCGATACTTAGTCCTACTTCCCGCTGTGCCATGGCGAATCGGGTGAGGGAATCCATCATCAGAAGCACATCCATGCCCTGATCTTTGAAATACTCGGCGATTGTAGTAGCCGTCATGGTGCATTTGGAACGCATCATCGCGGACTGGTTGGAGGTGGCCACTACCAGGACCGAGCGCTTTAAGCCTTCTTCTCCCAGATCCCGGTTGATGAATTCCACAACCTCGCGGCTTCTCTCACCAACCAGCGCGATGACATTGACATCCGCCTTCACATTCTTGGCGATCATGCCCATCAATGTACTCTTTCCCACGCCGCTTCCGGCGAAGATTCCCATCCTCTGCCCCTTGCCAATAGTTAAGAGGCCGTCGATGGCCTTGACTCCCATCTGGATCACGGTGTCGATTCTGGGCCGTTCCATGGGGTTGGAACGTTTTCCCGTTATGGGATAATAAGCGACTTCTCTCAAAGGCCCCTGCCCGTCGATGGGTATTCCCATGGCATCTACGGTACGGCCGACCAGCTCATTGGAGACCGGTATGAGAAGGCGCTCCCCCGTATTGCGGACCGCGCTTCCGTATCCAATGCCTTCTGTCTCCTCGTAGGGCATCAGGAGTACCCTGTTTTCACGAAATCCCACGACCTCCGCCTTCACCGGAGGATTGTCTCCCGGGACATCGATGGTACAGACATCCCCGATCCTGCACGCAGGCCCCATGGCTTCCACCGTGGTTCCTACGATCTTGTCTATTTTCCCCAGATATGTATACAAATTGGCGTTCTGAACCGCCTGTCTAACATTCTCTATCATCTTATGCGCCGCCTGTCACACTATTTCAACAATTCCGCCAGCTGCCGCTTTAAATTCTCCAATTGCACAAACACGGAAGCGTCCACGATTCCTTCCTCCGTCTCAATCTGCACATAGCCAGGCTGCTGCTGTTCCGGTCTGATGCGGACGTATCCGCTGTTTCTGTCTCTTAATGGTTCCAGACGTCTCTCCAGTTCCTCCACCAGAGCGATGGAGTCGTCCGATAAATGCACGGTGATCTCATTCTTATCCCGCTCCGACATCACGGCCTGCTCCACTAAATCTGCCAGTCCCTCTGCACCGGCACCTACTTCTCTCTGCAGAATTTTTTCCGCGATTACAAGGGCCATCTCTGTAATTCTGGCTTTTATCTCCTCCGAGTACTCTTCCAGCTGGCGTCCCGCCTGTTCCACAGACCATCCAATCTTTTTTAGCCCCTCGGATATGTCCGCTTCGGCCCGGTTTATTCCGTCTTCATAGCCGTGTTCCTCTGCCTGCTGCTTCAGCCGCTCCGCTTCCGTCAGGGCCGTATTCACAATCTTATCCCGCTGGGCATAAGCGTCCTCTAAAATCCGGGCGGCAGACTGTTCTGCCTGGTTTCTGGCATGTTCCAGAATCTTTCTCTTTTCTTCGGATATCAGTGCATAACGGGGCACCGCTCCATCCGCGGCTTCTCTGGCCCCGTTCCCCGGTTCCCCGCTTATCTCCTCCGCCTGGGCGGTCTCGGGGCCGGTCATCTGATAGGCCGGAACTCTTCCTTCCCCCAGCACCGTCTGTCCGGACTTGATTACCCTATACAATGATCTCATCCTTTCCATCCTTGGAGATTACGATCTCGCCCTCTTCCTCCAGACGGCGGATCACAGCCACGATTCTCTGCTGCGCCTCTTCCACGTCGCTCATACGAATATTATGCAGGTACTCCATGTCGCTCTGTATGGATTCTCTCATACGGTTGGACATATTGGCAAAAATTGCACTCATCACATCCTTGTTGGACACCTTTAACGCAACCGCCAGATCCTTGGAATCTGTCTCTCTTAAGAAGCGTTGGATAGACAGCGGATCCAGGTATGCAATATCTTCAAATACAAACATCAGCTTGCGCACATCCTCGGCAAGCTGGGGATTCTTTAAGTTCAGTTCGTCAAAAATATCTCTCTCCGTGCTGCGGTCCACATGGTTCATAATGTCGGCGATGTAGTTGAGTCCGCCCACCTCCATAGTCTCCTCCGAAGATGAGGAGCCGATCTTCTTCTCCAGCACCTCTTCCGCAATCTTGATTGCCATCGGCAGAGCCCGGTCCATAGCTGCAATGCGCTCCACCACATCCACCCGTGTCTCCTGAGGCAGATTGGCGATGATCTTGGACGCCTGCTCCGGCGTGGCGTATGAAAGTATAAGCGCCAGCGTCTGCGGATGCTCGTTCTGTATAGCAGTCATCAGAGTCTTATAATCCACTTTTCTGATAAAACTGAATGCCTTGGTCTTAAGCGCCTTGCTGACCCGGTCCATCAAATTTCTGGCCTGCTGCTGGCCAAACGCTTTTTCAAGCACTTCCTTGGCGTAGTCTTTTCCGCCCTCTGTAATTACCTTTTCTGTCACACAGCAATTATAAAAGTCCTTGGCTATGTCCTCCATCTCATCCGGTGCCAGGTGAGGGAGTCTCGTAATCTCCATGGACAGCTGCTCCACTTCATTCTCTGTCAGATACCGGAACACCTCGGAGGCCCGTTCCGTACCGAGCATGGATATGACGGCCGCAGCTTTTTCTGCTGGTCTTCTTTCTTCTGCCGGCATATTACTTCTTCTCCTCCTTCAGCCAGGTACTTATCATGGATGCGATAATCTCGGGATTGTCCTCTGCGAAGGAACGAACCTGATTCACCGGATCCTGGGGTTTGACCGGAACATCGGCAATCTGATTCTCCACTGTGCGCTCTTCGGCGCGTTCTGCAATGTCGCTGTCCAGATCAAAGGCATCTCCCTCAAACGGTCCGAAAAGCTCCTGGTCTTCTTTTCTCTGTTTCTTTCTTCTGTGGCGTAAAATGAGGAACAGAAGCACGAGGAATAAGAAAACACCGGCCGCGGCTCCCGCCACCAGCACACGCGGATCGATTCCCCCGACGCCCGGAGCCGTCACCGGGATCACCGGCTTTTCCGGTTCCGAAGTTTTCTCTGACGCAATCTGCTGGAAGCTGGATACCACAATGTCTTCCTGTGCGATATTGGCAGCCTTCGATGCCGCATCGATCAGCTGCTGCTTCTTCGACTCCGTCAGATTATTGTCATTCACTGTGATAGCCACGGTGGCCTTCTGCAGTTTCACATTGTCTTTCTCGATCTGTTTCTTAATATAGCCCACCAGATAATCCACATCACGGTAGTAATCGCCGTCAGCCCCATTGGCCCCACCGGTTCCTGCCGCACCGTAAGTCGGAATATCCGTATTATTTTCTTCTCCGGCTACACCACCGGCGCCTCCGCCCTGGCCATTTACCGACTGGCCAGACTTATAGTGATCCACCACACCCTGACCGTTGTCCTGTGGCTCATACTGCAGATCCTCGGTGATCATCTTATCGTAATCGATGACTACGGTAGCAGATACGCGGATCTGTCCCGGAGAATACGCAAGAGTCAGAACGTTCATAATCTTATCCTGAAGCCGCTTCTCCACCTTTGCCTCAAAATCCAGACGGCCCAGACCGTAGCTGGTCAGACCTCCCACATCGTCGGATACCATCTCCTGCATGGTCTCGGCGTTGACTACAGTCACGTTCTCCGGCAGAAGCCTGGGAACGCTGTTGGCAATCAGGTTCTTGATCGCACCCACCTTCTCCGGTGACAGCTCACAGGAGGGCATCAGCGTCAGGGAGACGGCGCCTGTACTGTCAGCCCCCTGATCGTCCCACACGTAGTTGCTGTCGTCGGATACATTTAATGTCACTATGGCGTTCTTGATGCCGTTCATGTCCTTCAGTGTCCGCTCAATTCTGTCCTGAAGGTTTAACAGAAGGTACTGGCGCTTTTCAAACTCTGTCGTTGTAAAGCCCATATTATCCGAAAAAATGTCAAAAGGAAGTGCCGTTTTCGGATATCCAAGTTCTGACATATCAAGCATAATGTCACCGACCTGGTTCTCCGGAACCGTCACTTCTCCTTCTGCATTTCTCTTCGCGCCGACTCCTCGACCGTTCAGCACTGCAAGTATCTCGTTATTCTCTTCTCTTGAAATACCGGGGAAGAGCACTACGTATTCCCCATCTTTATTTGTATTTAACAGGATTGCCGCTGCCAGTGCGATAATAACAGCTGCCAGTATCCCCGCTGCCGCGGCTTTCTTTTTTTTGCTACCCAAAAGACGGCCGATCGTATCATTGCCATCGACTGCCGTTTTCACTTTTTCTTTCATACCCATAGTTCCACCACTGCTATCTTTCTGTTATTTTATATCTGCATTCCCATAATCTGAGTGTACGCACTGACTGCCTTACTGGTCAGCTGGGTCGTAAACTCAATTGCAGCAGCGGATTGTTCTGCCTGAATCAAGGCTGTATGTAAATTATCGATCTGTCCGGCAGCAAGCTTCACGTCCATTTCTCTGGTGTCTTTTACCGCCTGATCCGCTTCCTTTACCGCGTCCGTCAATATATTCTGAAAACTTTTATTCACCTGTTTCTGCGGGGTCTTGTCAAGTTTTTTCATCTCCTCCAAAGATGAAATTCCTTCCAGCCTCGTAATTGGTACTATAAACATATTTCCCCTCCAAGCACCCCTCTTATTTTGCTTTTGGTTACAAAATTTGGTTATTTTCAGTATAACTTTTTAAAATCGTTACGTCAACTTAAAACTTAAGAAAATAGTCGGTTTTTGTAATAATTCTTACGTTTTTCCATAACTTTCCACCTGCTGCCAAAATGAAAATGCAAATTTTTATCCCCAAAAAAATATTGTCAGGCATCTATTGCACCCATATAAACAAACAAAAATACCACCATATTTTATGGCTGTTTCCTGTTTCAGCCATAAAATACAGTGGTTTGTGATCATTTCTTAATGAACCCAGACTCCGTCAGAGTTCAGGTAGTAGCCGCCGACGCTTGTCCCACGCACCATCATTCCGGTATCCGGTGCAAAATAATACCATTTTCCGTTGTCCAGGAGCCATCCGGTGTGCATGCTTCCGTCGCTGTCGAAGTAGTAAGTATTGCCGCCCAGCGTCAGCCAGCCGGTCTGCATGCTTCCGTCAGCCGCCAGGTAATACCACTTCCGGTTATCCTGAAACCATCCGGTCTGCATCGCCCCGTTGCTGTCCATGTAATAATATTTGCCGTTTTTCATCTGCCATCCGGTTAAAATGTAACCATCGTAATCGAACAGATACCATAAGCCTCCGATGTTCTGCCACGTATTTGCAGGATAGCTTCCGTCCGCGTTGCGGTACCACCATCCATCGGAATTCTTCACCCATCCGATGTTAGCCGGTGTCAGATTTGCATTCTGCCTGCCCGCTCCCAGGCTGTATGTCTGGTCGTCATCGATATCCTGTTCATCAGAATATACCCAGTCACCGCTGGTTATGTACCCCTGCTCCTCCGTATCCTTCGGGATTGCACGGACACGGAACTGGTAGCGGCCCGCCTGGGTCATAAAGGGATAAAAATCATAGGTAGTGGCGTTGACCTTTGCCACACCCTGAATCATCTGGCCATCGCGGTACAGCTTCAGTTCATACGCTCCGGCGTAGGGAACCTCTTCCCATGTGCCTTTTCCCAGCGGATAGCCTACCCATTCCGCAGAGTTCGTAATATCCAGCGTGCCGGAGGCCGGTGTCAGTTTTACAGTCAGAAGGAGTGTCTCATTATTATTCTGGCGTTTTACCGAGCCATAGGTCGCTCCCAATATCTGGAACTTCCCCGCTCCTGTGGTCTTCTCGAAATAACAGCCGCTTCTGGCATGGATCTCGATCTGTACCTTTGGCACGTCGCCCGGTTCCCAGTATTCCTTATTGCCGTTGACCCACGTGTAAGCTCCGATGGTATAGAGATTACTGTCAGTCGTCACATAGACCGTAGCCGCATCCAGATCGTAGTCGGCCTTCACATCGGAACGCACCTTGATCGACACGGAAGTGATCGGTGTTCTCGTCTCATTTTTCACCGCTGCCAGAGCTGTGCCTGAAGCGCCCGGCATCGCTGCCGTCAGCAAGCCACACGCCAGAACAGCTGCGGCAGCCTGTCTTAACCTGCGTAACATATCTTGTCCTCCTGTCTGCTACGGTATCCAGATACCCTCCGGATTAATGTAATACTTTTCAACGACCCTGTCCTTCACCATCCGTCCGCTGTCCGGATCCAGATAGTACCAGTTGTCCTTATAGCGAATCCAGCCAACTGCCATGCTGCCGTCCGGATTCATGTAATACCAGTCGTCGCCCTGCTGAAGCCATCCGCCGGACACTTTCCCCACCTGCGGGTCCAGATAATACCATACCCGGTTGTACTGGAACCATCCGGTCACCATGTCGCCGTTGGTCGTCAGGTAATATTCCCGGCCGTTCTTCGTCTGCCATCCGGTCAGCATGTAGCCGCCCATGTCAAATAAATACCATTTATCATTGATTAACTGCCAGCTGTTTACCGGGTACGTTCCGTCCGCATTCCGGTACCACCAGCCATTCCTGTCCTGTTCCCAACCAGGATTCTGTGAACCGGGACCGTCTCCCTGCCCGGGTCCCTGGCTGCCGCTGCCCGAGCTGCCGCCGGAACTGCCGTTTCCTGAGGACTTCCGTGTCTCCGCCGCCTCGGCATCCCGTTTTGTAATCTCCTGATTATCGGATTCCGTCCACTCTCCGGCTTTTAAATATTCCGCTTCCGACTCCGTCTTCGCCACGGCTCTCACTTTGAAATAGTAATCGCCCCGCGTCGTCATATGAGAGAAGAAATCATAATTGGTGGAGGACGTCTTTTCCACCCGGTACACCATGCGGTCTCCGCAGTAAAGCTTTACTTCATAGGCCGGCGCGTTTTCCACCTTACTCCATCTCGCCTTACCCAGTGGTGTCGACTCCCAGTATGCGCTCTCCACGGTTCCCAGCGTCCCTTTCACACCCTTCAGTTTTACGGACAGTATCAGGGAATGGTTATCCGTCTCCTTCTTTGCTGACGAATAGACAGCTCCCTTTACGGTGGTCTTTCCTGCGTTAATGGAGTTGAAATAGTATCCTTCCTCTGCCTCCAGCCTGATGTTTACCTTTGGAGTCTCCCCCGCCTTCCAACTTCCCCTGGAATTTGCGAAATCACACGATACCACCCGGTATTTTGAGCTGTTTGATGTGGCCGAGACTGTTCCCTCATCAGCTTCCGCTTCCACCGAAGAAGTGACTGTTACCGACACGGTCCTGATTGCCTCTTCTGCGTATGTAACCATGGAAAAACCGGCTGCCATGATCGTTATAGCGGCAAGAAGCAGCCACAGTCTGCCGGATTTGTTCTTATATCTCATCTTGTTTTCCCCCTGTTCATTTCATTTATTTAAAATCTTCTCTTTTTTATACTCTCCGTTAATCCGCTCTCCGCGGGCCGCCTACCATGGCCTCCGTATCGACACGATCGTGCGGTACGCCGGATTGTCATCCACCCGGATTCCCGCTTTTGCCGAGCGCGCGTGGACAATTCTTCCGCCTCCGATATACATAGCTACATGGCCCGGATAACAGACCAAATCTCCCGGTTCCATCTTTTCATACGCAATTTCTCTGCCAAAACCAGCCTGCTCGGCGGACGTTCTCGGGATAGAAACACCGAAGTGACGGTAGACCGACTGGACGAACCCGGAGCAGTCCGCTCCTGAAGTCAGGCTGGTGCCGCCCCACACATAAGGATTCCCTATAAACTGCAGTGCATAGTCCGCAACATTCCGTCCGAATTCCGAACCGCCCGTGCTCTTGATCATTCCGGGGCCGCTGTTTTGCGCCGCCTCGGCATTCCTCCGAAGTTCTTCCGACCTGCGTTCCTCTTCCCGCTTTCTTTCCTCTTCCTTCTGAAGAAGCCGGATCTCCTCCGTCCTCTTCCTTATAATCTCGGCCTGGCTGCCCGCTTCCGCCTTTGCCGCCCTGAGTCTGCGGTCGAAATCAGACTCTTCCGCCCTTTTTTTCGTAATCATGGTCCGAAGCGTCTTTTCCCGGACTCCATATTCCTGTTTTAAGCTCTGAAGCTCCGACTGCCGCTCCTCCAGAACTTCCTTCCGGCCCAGCGCATCGTTCTTCGTCTTCTCATACTCTGTAATCAGCTTCCTGTCATACTCATAGAGCTGCTGAAAATACTCATTCCCATTGATCACATCGCCGATAGTTTTCGCTTTCAGAAGGATGTCCAGATAGGTGACATCGCCTTCTTCATAAATATACTGGATCCGCTTCTTCAGTATCTCGTACTGACGCTTTCGCTTTTCCTCCGCCTTCTGGTATTCCACGTCCTCTTTCTCAATCTGCCGCGTCATATCGGACATATCTGTCTCCAGTAAGTCCATATCAGTCAGCAAATCTGTCAGCTCCAGATCCAGCTGGCCAGCCTGCACCGCGGCGTCCCCTTTTTTCTTCTCCAGTTCCTCCGCTTCCCCGTTTACAGCCTCGTACCTCTCCTCCGCTTCTTTTTTCTGACGCTCCGCTTCGGATATGGGAGAGGCCGCCGAAGCAAACGAAAGCATCTGCCCCAGGCAGACCGCTGCGGCTGCATAAAAAAGAAAACGGCAGTACTGAACCGGTTTCTGATGCCCCATCATTTGTAATCCCCTGACTCATATCATAATAATAAACGGTGTAACCGTTTGCTGATATCAGTGTACCATAGCTGGGGAATAATTTCAAATTAAGAATAAATTACTAAAATATTCCAAATTCTGTAACCTGCAACAGTAAAATAAAAAGACCGGCATCCGACACATCACGTATCGGACACCAGTCCATTCGCACCAATCCTATTTTCTGAGGGAAAGCCTTACAAGCGCTCTTCTGAGTGCCAGTTCCGCCCTCATGGTATCAATTTCGCCGCTCTCTTCTTTCAGGCGGCGCTCCGCACGGATTCTCGCTTCCTCCGCACGGTTACTATCGATCTCGTCCGGCCACTCGGCCACTTCGGCCATAATGGTGATTCTCTCCGGAAGAATCTCAATAAATCCGGACATCAGAGCCGCCTCCTTAACCTGGCCCTCCTCATGAATCTTTAAGACTCCGGGAGCCACGATAGCGGTCAGCGGGATATGATTTCTGTATACACCGATGTCCCCCTCCGTTGTCGTAAGTTCCACCATGGAAGCTTCTCCATCGTAAAATCTCCGCTCGGGAGTAATCACATGCAGTTTGAATAAATCAGCCATATTCCCACCCCCTATTTCACACGGGCAAGAACATCATCCATACTACCTGCATTTAAGAAATAGCTTTCAGGAATATCGTCATGTTTGCCTTCCAGAATCTCCTTGAAGCCCTGAATCGTATCAGCAAGCGGAACGTAACGGCCTTCCAGACCGGTAAACTGTCCTGCCACGAAGAACGGCTGGGATAAGAATCTCTGAATCTTTCTCGCACGGGAAACGGTAAGCTTATCCTCTTCTGAAAGCTCATCCATACCCAGCATGGCGATGATATCCTGTAACTCTTTATACTTCTGAAGTACTTCCTGCACGCCGCGGGCTACCTTGTAGTGTTCTTCACCCACGATACGCGGGTCTAAGATACGGGAGGTGGACTCCAGCGGATCTACAGCCGGATAGATACCAAGCTCTACGATCGCACGGCTTAAAACGGTGGTCGCATCCAGATGGGCAAATGTGTTTGCCGGAGCCGGGTCAGTCAAGTCATCGGCCGGCACGTAAACAGCCTGTACGGATGTGATGGAACCGTTCTTTGTCGATGTAATACGCTCCTGGAGAGCGCCCATCTCCGTCTGCAGGGTCGGCTGGTATCCAACCGCGGATGGCATACGGCCAAGCAGAGCGGAAACCTCGGAACCTGCCTGTGTGAAACGGAAGATGTTGTCGATGAACAGAAGGACGTCTTTTCCTGCCTGGTCACGGAAATACTCTGCCATGGTCAGTCCGGTCAGTCCGACTCTCATACGGGCTCCCGGCGGCTCGTTCATCTGTCCGAACACCATGGTCGTCTTATTGATAACGCCTGATTCCTGCATCTCATAGTATAAATCGTTGCCCTCACGGGTACGTTCACCAACGCCGGTGAATACGGAATATCCGCCGTGCTCTGTGGCGATGTTACGAATCAGCTCCTGAATTAATACGGTTTTACCTACACCGGCGCCGCCGAACAGACCGATCTTACCGCCCTTCTGATAGGGGCAGAGAAGATCGACTACCTTGATACCTGTCTCCAGAATCTCGGTCTCTGTGGACTGCTCTTCAAATGTAGGAGCCGGCCTGTGGATCGGTAAGTACTCTTTCACTACCGGCTTTGGTTTATTATCGATGGGATCACCCAGTACGTTAAAGATACGTCCCAGGGTTTCTTCACCGACCGGTATCGTGATCGGTGCACCCGTTGCGACGGCTTCCATACCACGCACCAGTCCATCGGTCGAACCCATGGCGATACATCTTACGGTATCATCGCCAAGGTGCTGGGATACTTCCACAACCAGGCGGTTTCCGTTTTTCATCGTGATGTCGATCGCATCATTGATGCTCGGAAGCCTGCCCTGGCTGAACTTGATATCCAGTACGGCACCGATGATCTGGGTGATCTTACCAATATTTTGTTCTGCCATCTTGTTTCTCCTTTATTTTATAATGAAGTCCGGTTCGCCTTCGCGCTCCCCGAACCCGCTATACCTATGATATCGCATTGGCACCTGCAATGATCTCAGTAAGCTCCTGCGTAATGGAGCCCTGTCTTGCACGGTTGTATGCCAAACCAAGTTCTTCAATCATCTCTTCCGCGTTATTCGTCGCAGAATCCATGGCTGTCATTCGAGCGCCGTTCTCACTTGCCACAGCCTCTAAAAGCGCGCCATAAATCAAGCTGCTCATATATTTCGGAATGATGGAATCCAGCACCTGATCTTCATTCGGTTCGTAGTTCATGAGCACCAGGTCCGTCTTTTCACTGTCTTTGCCGGCTTCCACGGGAAGCAGCTTTTTCAGCGTCGGAATATGGGTCACCGTATTTTTGAATGAAGTGTAGGCCAGATAGATTTCACCGATCTGGTTCTGACCAAACGCATCCAGAAGTTCCGCAGTCACATCCGCCGCGTCGCGGTAGATCGGCTCATTGATAACCTCGGAATAGTCCTCGGCGATCGCATAGCCTTTTCTCACAAAGGAATCCTTTCCCTTACGGCCGATTGCATAAATGACAGTATTCTCCGGAGTAAGTCCCTCCGTACCCGTTACCAGCTTGACGATGTTGTTGTTATAACCGCCCGCCAGTCCTCGGTTGGAAGTGATGGCGATTACCGCCTTCTTCTTCGAGTCTCCCGCCTTTAAATACTTGTGCTCAATACTGCCGGATTTGCGCAGCATGGAACAGATGGTATCGTACATCAGGTCGTAATACGGTTTTGATTCTTCCGCCTTCGCTCTGGACTTCTGCAGCTTCACGGTGGATACAAGCTTCATGGCTTTCGTAATCTGCTCGGTGCTTTGAATACTTTCTTTTCTATGTTTGATATCCCTCATGGATGCCATGATTCTTCACCTGCCTTTAATAAGCCTCCGCTTTACACTCGTTAATCGCCTTCGTCAGCAGTGCATCCGTCTCCTCGGTAATCTGCTTCGTCTCACGGATGGAAGCCGGGATCTGCGGATATTTGCCGTCGATAAAGCTGAATAATGCCCTTTCAAAATCAAGAATGCGGTGAGTCGGAATGTCAAGCAGCAGTTTTCTGGTTGCCGCGAAAATAATCATGACCTGATATTCTACCGGCATCGGCTGATACTGGCCCTGCTTTAACACTTCCTTGATTCTCTCGCCCTGTGCCAGCTGTTCCGTGGTCTCCTTGTCAAGCTCTGAGCCGAACTGGGCAAAGCTTGCAAGCTCGCGGTACTGAGCCAGCTCCACACGGATGGGAGCGGCAATCTTCTTCATCGCCTTGATCTGAGCCGCGCCGCCTACACGGGATACGGACAGACCTGCGTTGATAGCCGGACGGAAGCCGGAGTTGAACATCTCTGTCTCCAGATAAATCTGGCCGTCAGTAATAGAGATAACGTTTGTCGGAATATATGCGGAAACGTCACCTGCCTGAGTCTCAATAATCGGAAGAGCCGTTAAGGAGCCGCCGCCTAAAGCGTCGGATAACTTACTTGCTCTCTCTAAAAGTCTTGAATGGAGATAGAATACATCGCCCGGATATGCCTCACGTCCCGGTGGTCTCTTGAGCAGTAAGGACAGGGTACGGTAAGCCGCCGCATGTTTACTTAAGTCATCGTAAACAACCAGCACGTCCTCGCCGTTCTCCATCCACTCCTCGCCGATGGCGCATCCGGAGTATGGAGCAATATACTGAAGAGGAGCCAAGTCGGAAGCCGTGGATACCACGATGGTGGTGTAATCCATAGCGCCGTACTCCTCAAGAGTCTTAACAATGGTAGCAACCGTAGAAGCCTTCTGGCCGATGGCCACATAGATACAGTGAACGCCCTGGCCCCTCTGGTTGATGATGGTATCGATGGCAATCGCCGTCTTACCTGTCTGACGGTCGCCGATAATTAATTCACGCTGTCCTCTTCCGATGGGGATCATGGCGTCGATCGCCTTGATACCGGTCTGAAGCGGCGTGTCTACTGATTTTCTGTCAATTACGCCGTGAGCAACTCGCTCGATCTGACGGAATTTGTCTGTCTGGACCGGTCCCTTGCCATCTACCGGCTGTCCCAGCGCGTTCACCACGCGGCCGGTCATCGCATCGCCGACAGGAACTTCCACCACGCGGCCGGTCGTCTTAACGGTATCGCCCTCGCTGATGTCTCCAGCACCGAGTAAAACGGCGCCCACGTTATCCTCTTCCAGGTTGAGTACCATGCCGTAGATATCTCCCGGGAACTCTAAAAGTTCACCCTGCATGGCGTTCTCAAGACCGTGGATACGTGCAATTCCGTCCGCTACCTGAATGACTGTACCAACATCAGAGACTTCCAGCTTTGTAGAATATCTTTCAATCTGTTCCTTGATGACAGAACTGATCTCTTCTGGTCTTAAATTCATTAAGGTTTGCACCTTCCTTCTATCTTTCTATTTGTTACGATAACTGCAGTTTTGACAAGCTGCGGTGCAGCTCGTTAATCTGCGTTTTAATGCTGGAGTCCACGACGCGGTCTCCGATCCGGATAACCAGACCGCCGATTAAGGACGGGTCCACCGAATACTCCATCTCAAATTCCACGTACTCCGTGATTTCTAAAAGCCTCTGTTCGATCATGGCTTTCTGTTCACTCTTTAATTCCACGGCGCTCGCCACATGGGCCACGCCGATTTTCTTATATTCTTTGACCGTATCGATAAAATACGTGCAGATTGCAGGAATGTCCTTCTGTCTGCCCTTGTCGACAATGACTGCCAGAAAACCCATCAGATCGTCTGACACCCGGCCGGCGAAGATATTCGTTATGATACCGATCTTCTCTTCCTTCACAATCTTTGGATTATCCAGAAGTTCCGCCAGTTCCCGGTTCTCCCGCCAAATGGCAAGCAGCGCCTTCACCTCATGAAACAGGGTGTCAACACTCTGCTTTTCGATGGACTCTTCAAACAATGCATCGCCGTATACTTTTGATACTAGCTTTGCCATGTGCTCTCACCCATCTCTTTCAAAGTTTCCTCAATCAGGGCATCCGATACCGTTGTATCAATGGACGCAGCCACAACCTTGCCGGCCATGACAGAAGCGATGGATATGATCTGTTCCTTCATATCGTCAAGCGCTTTCTTTCTCTCCAGCTCTACTTCGCGGTTACCCCTCTCAATAATGCGGTTCGCTTCTTCCCTGGCTTCTGTAAGTATTTCTGCTTCGCGCTGTTTTGCTCTCTTTCTCGCATCCTCTAATATCTGTTCCGCTTCTTTATTGACGCTGGTAAGCCGTGTCTGGTACTCTTCCTTCATGGCTCTTGCAGCTTCTTTGTCATCAGCAGCGGACTTCAGTTCTCCGGCGATCTTCTGTCTTCTTCTCTCCAGGACGTCACGCACGGTGTTGAACAGCAGATAGGATAACGCGAAAAACAGGATAAAGACGTTAATGCCCGTCACAAACGCATCGAAAAGCAGCTGTGGGTCAAATCCCAATAATCGTTCCAAGGTTTCGCCTCCTCTCGCTCTCTATTCTTATCCGTTCTTCTCTTTAGCTGAATGGCTTTAAGAACATAAGGATAGCAGCGACAGCGAAACCGTAAAGACCTGTTGTCTCGGCAACGGCCTGGCCTAAAAGCATGGTAGATGTGATATCAGACTTCGCGCCCGGATTGCGGCCTACTGCTGCTGCTGCGTGTCCTGCTGCGATACCCTGTCCAATACCAGGTCCGATACCTGCGATCATCGCAAGGCCCGCACCGATTGCTGAACAACCTAAGATAAAATCCTGTCCTGAAATTCCGTTCATAGATAACTTCCTCCTGAAATCAATTTTGTATTACGCGCTCCTGCGCTTTTTGATTGTGAAAACAATCCTTGTTAATCCATCTTATCATTGACATATACCATGGTCAGCATACAGAATACATATGTCTGTATACATCCCGAGAACAGGTCACAATATACATGTAAAAATGACGGGATACCAATTTTTACAAAGATTGGCATCATGCCGTACCACAATCCCATGATTACAACGCCTGACATCATATTACCGAACAGACGAAGCGCCTGAGACAGTGGATTTGTAATCTCTCCGATCAAGTTAATCGGGAATAGGATCGGAAACGGTTTGAACATGCTCGTCAGATGACCGATTCCGTGGTTTTTAATACCCTGATACTGTGTAATGCAGAATGTGAAGATACCCAGCATAAACGTTACACCAAAGTCTCCTGTTGGTGTTCTGAGTCCAAATAAGCCGCCAATATTGCAGAACAATATGAAAATAAATATAGTTCCGATATAGTTAACGAACTTTTTCGCATTATGACCCATTGTGCCGTTTACCATGTTATCAAGCGTCTCTACTGCGAATTCCATGATATTCTGGAATGTGCCCGGTACTTCCGTCGCTTTTTTCATCTTAACATTGGTTACAATTGCGATCAGCAATATGACAATGGTCACGATACTTAAACCGATCTCAGTCGTTGTTACCCAGAGTTCCTGGCCGAATGCCTGAAACTTGAAAACGCCCTTGATCATAAAGTCCACATTATTGGCACTAGCTATGCCCATACGCTTAAGCCTCCTTTCTTACTTGATCACACCGGCTCCTGTACACGAAAATTACTCCTCTTTTTTCCCACGTGACACGATCCTGTGTATAACCGGCTGCAGATATGCACCAGCCTTGAGTCCGAGGACTCCGATTACTAGGGCAACCGCATTGACCTGATCCGGAAACCAGACCACGACGATAACCAGAACAGCAAAAAGCACGACATAACGGATGACCGAACTGATCACCGTCCTTTTCTGGACAGTCTTCGAATCTTCCGTCTTCATGGAGCGGTCCAGCACCTCCGCCATGGAAAAAAACATGGCAAGAGCCAGGACCATCCCCAGCAGGAGCCCGGCAAAAACCGACGGCTTCGGATACACAATAAGCGCAACCAGCATGGCTGCCACGGTAAAAATCACGATTCCTGATGAAACCTCAAGCACCAGATTCTTTGTTTCCTTCCCCAATTCACAAATCCTCCTGTTTTCTAAAGCTTTTCATCATCCTCATGTCTCCTTACGCGGCTCTTCTGCTTCGGCTTATGCACCGGCGGACGCGGCTCTCCCATTTGCTCCCGACGTGCCTCCTGATCCTCTTTTTTCTCTTCCTGTTCATTCATCCGAAGCGTCGTCATGGCTACCTTGTAGCCGTTCCATCCGCCTGCCAGAAATCCCAGAAACATCAGAAAGATCGTCAGGTTCGTCCCGGCATGCCGGTCAATCCAGCTGCCGGCAAGAATACAGACAAACACAGGCACCATGACGCTGAGACCCAGTTGGGTAACCATCATCATATTCCTCATTACGCTCTTTTTATGGCGCATGAATCCACCTGCTTTCTGCATTTTGCACATATACATGGTATTATACCTAAAAATTTTGATTTTGTCTATTATGTACGTAAATTTTACTGGATAATATTGGATGGTATACAAATTGCGGGTTTTTGTACATTTTTTAGTACAAAAAAGGGGAGCCGGTTTGCTATATCTTACCCCGATTCCCACTTTTTTATTCAAATTCTAAAAATTTTTTAGGCTTTTTCCGCTATTTCTCTTCTTTTTTATCTGCCGTATGATAGAAATCCTTCTTACTGCATCCGGCTCTTCCGCCTCCCGCGCAGGCGCAGGCACACGCGCAGCCCGCACAGGCACAGGCACACGCACAGCTGCCTCCCCCGCTTCGCGGCCCGTGATAGCCGTGATAGCCGCGGCCTCCGTTGTAATGGCTCTGGTCGGAATCCCCCAGGAAGCCGAATACGGCGCACAGCGCACCGAAAAACAGGACGATGGTAATGGCCCCGACGATGGGGTTGTCCCCCTCCACGCCATTGCGGTACTCCTTCCAGACAACCAGCTCCGGCCGCCGGAAACCCTCCAGGGCGCAGGTCAGCTTCATTTGTCTGCTCTCCCCTTTTTTCAGGGCCCCCTCCCACACCAGGTCTCCGTCTTCCGTCCGGTCCGCGTTATGGGTCAGGATATTCCGCCTCTGCTCCCAGGTAAACTCGTAGTGCTTCACACGCATTTCATCAAACCAGCCCGGTGTGAAATCGTAAAATGGCTCTTCCGGGTCGGCGCTGTTCTCACACAGCATGTTTCTCTGATGTACCGTAAACCAGAAGGTGGCTGTCTCCCCCTTGTAATAGGACCGGTCCAGATACAGCTCCAGCATGGGATTCTCAGAAGATTCTGACGGCTGGTAACGGATTCCACCGGCTGCTCCGCCAAACTCCTTCACCACATAGTTAGGATTCGCCATGCCCAGCTTCACCCAGCTGAGAGGTCCCTCCTTTGAATCATTTAAGACCTTCCACTCATAGCTGTATGTAATCTCCAGGCTTCCATCGTCCTGGGGCGTCACGTGAACGCGGTAGTCCGTCATCTCATCTAACGGCATACAGGCGATAATCAGATAAATGATCAGTACGGCCAGACCGATGGCCGCCAGGATCAGGGCTTTCCGGATTCTCTCTTTTTTCAGTTTTTTCTTTTCCTCTTCCTCTGCTTTTGCCCTCGATTTGGCCATTACGTTTCACCACCCTTTTCGGATTTCCCGGTTCGGAGCGGGCAGAACAGGCTTTCCTCTTCCCCCATGGCCCGGATTTTTTTGCACATCGCATGGTTCCAGATGCTTTTCCAGGAATCTTTTTTCATATCCCCCAGAACCACACCGCCCAGCCAGCTCTGACACGGAACGGCCAGCCCGTCGGGTGTCACGGCCATGTTGGACAGACAGGCGCCGCACATGGGCACCGGTATTCCCAGCCGCTTTAAGAGCTTCACCTCCGCCCGGCCGGGTGACGTAAAACCGATCTCCATCCCCGTTTCCCGGCAGATTTCCGCCGCTGCTGTCAGAATCTCTCCCATCTCCCTGACGGACAGCTGGCTGGAGACTGAGCCGCCGGAGGAGGCGTTGCCCGTCTCGATCAGCCCGGAGCAGGTGACATACCGGACCCCCAGTCCGTCTAAAAACGCCAGCGTCTTCCCATAATCCTGGTGATCCCTGCACAGCGGCGTATTCACGCTGACATTAAGTCCTGCGTTTAATGCATTCCGGATGCCTTCTGTGGTTCCGTGAAAGCCGCCTTTCCGGCCGACAAGGGAATCGTGAATCCCGCTGTCCCAGGAATAAAGCGTGATCTGTACGCTGTCCAGGCTGGCCTCGTAAAGCTCCCGGCATAAATCCGGCGTAAGCAGGATTCCATTGGTATTGAGGCGCGTCACAAACCACCGCGAGTACGCCACCAGCTCCACTAAGTCCCTGCGCAGCGTCGGTTCCCCGCCTGTAAAGGTAACCTGCGGCACACCGGCGCTTTTCAGCCTGTCGATAATTTTCTTCCATTGCTCCGTATTAAGCTCTTTTCCCTCTGCCTCCGGCTGTCCGGCGGCGTAGCAGTGGCAGCACTGTAAATTACAGTTCCAGCCTCCGTCCGCCTTCGTCATGGCGCTCACCATCAGATCCATCCGGTGGGGCGCCTTCATGTGGGGCGCATACTCCCGCAGGGACAGCGGTTCGATCTCCCCGGAGGGTTCTTCTCCGCAGGCGGCACCGTAAAGCATGGCCAGCATTTCCTCCAGATCGCCGCGCAGCTGTTCCTCAGGTACCCGGTACGACTTCCCCGTCCTCTCCACGGCCGCCGTCACGACCTTTTCCATATCTTTTTCGTCCATGGGACGGCCGTCATACCGGTTCACCTCACGGATAAAATTCCCCAGGAGAACCGCCCAGGAGTATCCCAGCGGAAGGATGTAATATCCATTTAAAATCATCGCATAAGGATTTTTTCCAAAGGGGCGATATTTCGGGGGAATGAGATGAATCCGCACCGCGCCCGGCCCTTTTGGGTTCAGAGTCGTATGTACCACGCCCTCCTTCCAGGCCCTGTATGCTGCCGCCTCCCGTTTTAACACCATGACGCCTCCTACTTTCCTGCAGCCGCCTCACTTCGGCTTTCTGTATGTATACTGAAAATTTTACCACAGCGTCTGCCGGAAATCCATATGTTTAAAAGTGCAAAAAACCGCCTGGGTAAGCACCCGGCCCGGAATCTCTTCCGAACCGGACACTCAACCGGCGGTCCATAGTCCATATTCTTAACGCAGTCCTTTTTCGGCTATCTGGCCTTTTCCACCATATCCAGAACGGCCTTCTTGCTCTGTACACCGACGCTGGTCGCTACGACCTTGCCGCCCTTGAATACAAGCAGGGTCGGGATGCTCATAACGCGGTACTGTCCGGCTAAATCCGGCTGCTCATCGACGTTCACCTTGCCAACCTTCAGTCCCGGATGATTCTCCTCCGCGATCTCATCAATAATCGGTGAAAACATCTTGCACGGTCCGCACCAGGTCGCCCAGAAATCGACGATCGCTATGTCACTGCTCTTTAATACTTCCTGATCAAAATTTTCCTGTGTAAATGTTACTACTGCCATAATATGGTTCCTCCTTATTCTGCGCTTTCTGAAAGCGCCTGCGTAATTATATTTTTCATAATGTCTTTTGTCAGCGCGCCGCTTGCATAGCCGATGACGCGTCCTTCACGGTCAATCATGAACGTGGTTGGGAATGCTGTTATATAGTATTGTAACAGAACATCACCCGTCGTGTCCATAAGTGTGGGATAAGAATATCCGTTATCCTCCATAAACTTTGTCACTTCTTCTATAGTTTTGTCATTATTGTTCGGATTATCCTTCGTTTTTGGATTTGCCACGCTTAAAATGACAAGATCCTCTGAATTCTCCCCGTATTCCTTATAAAGAGCCTCGATATCAGGCATCTCCTCGCGGCATGGCGGGCACCAGGTCGCCCAGAAATTTAAAAATACGACTTTCCCCTTATAATCCGAGAGTTTATGTTCTTCTCCGTACTGATCCACCAGAGTGAAATCGGGCGCTTCCACACGGTCCGATGTATCCGGAAGACTGCTCTCTGTCTCGCCGGCAGCCGCGCTTTCGCTATCCTGTCCGTTATCCCCGCTCTGTCCCGCGCTTTGATCCGGATTCTGTCCGTTATCAGCCGGACTCTGCGTCTCGGTCTGCGGCGCCGTCTCTCCGCTGTCAGGAGTACCGTCCCCGCCGCCGGAAGGCGCCTGTGACTCGGTTACGGTCTGGCCGCCCACGCCAAAGCTCGATAAGTATCCGGTAATTCCGTTCATCCAGCCGGTAAACATCATAACGCCCATGGCGATCATCAGCACACCGCCGGCCTTTGTCGTGTACTTCACCACATTCTGATGCTTCTTAAAGAAATCGAGCACCGATCCGGTAAACAGTCCCACTGCCAGAAACGGAATGACGAAGCCCAGCGTATAGACGCCGATCAGTAAAAATCCGGTCCCCTGGGAGGTTGCCGAGGAAGCCATCAAAAGAACGCTTGCAAGCGCAGGTCCCACACAGGGAGTCCATGCGAAGCTGAAGGTAAAGCCGAGCACTAATGCCAGGAGCGGGTTCATCGCCAGCTGATTCAGCCGGAAAGGAAGCCTGTGTTCCTGCCCCAGCACGGAGCTTCCGAACACACCCAGCTGGAATAATCCGAACAGGACGACGATAATGCCGCCGATCCGTGCGAACAGGGTTCTGTTGCTGCCAAAGAACCGGCCTGCTGCCGTAAATCCAAAGCCCAGCAGGAAAAATGCAAAGCTGACGCCGATTACGAAAAACAGCGTATTGATCATAACTTTTTTTCTCGAATACCGGACGCGTCCCTCTTCATCGACGGTCCTCGTTCCTCCTGCCAGATATCCGATGTAAAGCGGTACAAGTGGCAGCACGCAGGGTGAGAAAAAGCTTAAAAGTCCCTGAATAAATACTGTAATTGCCGGTATTCCGACTTCAACTGAAAATCCCATATCGCCTCCTGAAAGTGTTATTAACTGTAATTTTATTTGTTTCAGTTTGTACTGTTATTATAAAAGTTACAGTTAATATTGTCAAGTACTTTCGAAAAGTTTTTTAATTTATTTGTTTCCATTCACGGCCCCGTCTGCCCTGCGCTGTCCGGTCTGGCCCTGCCGGTTGACGCGGACTTTCCGGTGACTTTGCAGGGGATTAGCAATTCTTAACGCGCAGAGTTTTTCGTTCAGGGGAAACTCCACCTGTTTGAGCGGCAGCGAGTTTGGGGATTTCCCCTGGTTTTTAGAAAAATTCTGCACGTTTAGAAGTGCTTATCCCCGAAACCGGAACCGGAAAGGCCGCGTCAACCGGCAGGGCCAGACCGGACAGCGCAGGGCAGACGGAGCCGTGAGCGGCAGCGGTTTACTCGGCCGGATCATCCGGAACGTATTCCAGAATGTCTCCCGGCTGGCAGTCCAGCGCCCTGCAGATCGCCTCCAGCGTGGTAAAACGGACGGCTTTCGCCTTATTATTCTTCAGAATGGATAAGTTGGCCATGGTGATATCCACTTCGCCCGCAAGCTCCGTCAATCCCTTTTTCCTCTTTGCCATCATGACATCAAGATTTACTACAATCGCCATTCTATCCCTCCTATATTGTCAAGTCGTTTTCCAGCTTGTACTGCACCGCCTTCTCAAACACCTGGCAGAGCACAATGGAAAAGAGTCCGGCAATGGCAAACACGATGATGATGACAGCCGTCGCCGGGGTGAGTGACACCGGCAGGCGGACGATGGAGAGAAGCGCAATCATGAAACTGCATTTACCCATCTTTTTAAGCGAACCGGCATTTTCCATGACAAACGGATTATCCGTCAGGACAGTGAGAAACATCCTCCGCAGCTCCTTTATGATGAACAGTGCCATCACACCGGAAGCCATATAGATCACGCATTGAAACACATAGTATTTCCGGAAGCTCTCGATGTAATTCCCAAAAAAATAAAACAGGACCGGGATGGCCGCCGTCAGCACAATCCCGATATAAAACATGGCATCCAGCATATATTTTGTAAAACGAACCAGTTTCGTATTCATAACAGGCACTCCTTCTTTCCGTTTCCGCTGCCGTTTTTGGCGGCGGCTGTTTATGAGGAAAGTTTATCACAGGGCAGAGGGGAATTGCAACAGGTAAGAAATTATGTAATCAAAAAAATCAGGAAGAAATCCGTCAAACAAGATTTCTTCCTGATTCTCATCACTGTCCGTCAGCCGGGCAGAGATAAAATCCCATCCCTTCCCTGATATACGGAAGGTATTTTCTGTCCTTCCCGGCCACCTGTCCGATCACATTCACGCGCGGATCAGAAGGCATGTCAACCCTGCAAATTTCAAGCTCTCCCATGTACCGCAAATACGCTTCATTGGCAATACATATCTTTCCAGCCAGCCTCTGGCCGGAAAGCTCTCCCGCTGTGTCTGCCGCAATGACCCGGTCCCTGCAGTTAAAACGGGATTCCTGGGATCGGATCACATATTCACTGGAATCCGGCCGGTCATGATGGATTATGGCTCTTTCAAATTCATAACCGGGCAGTATATCCGCATGCAGGGCCACGTATCCTTTGCTCAGCGCAGCCAGCTGCGTCCATACCTCCTCCGTCACATCGTTATCGCCCACCAGAACAATATCGGAATCCGACTGGTACAGCTCCAGCATATGAAGAAGCACCTCATCCCTGGAAAACCGGTGTTCCTCCACCGTGGGAAGGCCTTCACAGAGAGGGCCGCGCAGCTCGGAATTCCCCGGAACAAATGCCATCGTGGTAAAGCCAAGGATTTTGAGCCTTTGATTCATCTCCTTTACACGGTCAAGTGACAAACCGGTATATGGTTTCGGGTAGTAATTGTGGCAGGCGGCAAAGCGGGTAAAATCTGCCCCTGCCGCCGCCCAGTTCTGAATATCTTCCTGTGAAATCGTAGAGGCATTGAAAACGATATGAAATTTTTCCGAAAGCGCGACCGTTTCCTCTGCCGTAAATCCAAAGTCGAGACGGATATAGGTAATCCCCAGTGACAGCAGTTCATCGAAGGAGGCGCAGCCCAGCTTTTCTAAAGTAACCGGGCTGACATCGACAATCAGATTGATGCCTGCATCTCTGCACTGCTCCAAAAGCTTTCTGGCATCTCTTCTATAATCGATGCCCGTCTCCTCCGGGATATGCATGGAGGTAAACGCGTATTTGATGCCGGCTTTCCGGGCTTTCCTGATTATCGCCTCGTTCTTTTCCACGCCATTGCTGAAATAGAGTGATATTCCTGTTTTCATAAATTTATTCCCCATAGACTTCGTTGATCCGCTTCTCATCCACACCAAAGAACCAGGTCAGAATGAAACCTCCGGCGTAAGCCGCAGCCATAGCGATAATATATGGAATCTGCTGTCCCGGCTTTACGATCAGCAGGCCGAACAGCCCCGATACCCCCTGGGATACGGTTCCCAAATGAAACAGTGCGGAGAGAACACCGCCGACACCGGCGCCTAAACAGGCGGTAATAAAGGACTTACCAAGCGGAAGCGTTACTGCATACATGAGCGGCTCGCCCACGCCCAGGATACCTACCGGGATCGAATCGCGGATATAGCCTTTCAGCTTTTTGTTCTTTGTCTTAAAGTAGAGAGCCAGACCTGCGCCTACCTGTCCGCCGCCCGCCATCATCAGGATGGGAAGAAGATAGTTGATGCCCTGCGTTGCGCCGGCGGGGTCATTTAACATGGCATGGATCGGCGTCAGCGCCTGATGAAGCCCGACTGCAACCAGCGGAAGGAAGCCTGCCGAGAGGATATATCCGCCCACAACACCGAGTTTTTCATATACAAATGTCAGCACAGTATAAATACCAGATGTCAGAGCTGCGCCGACCGGCTGTATGATCAGAAGGATCACAAGGCCGCCGATGATTAATACGAGCAGAGGACTGATAAACGTATCGATCAGATCAGGCATAATCTTACGGATGTGTTTCTCTAAGAATGCGAAAAATACGCCTGCGATCAGAGCGGCAAGCATACCGCCTGCTGCCGGGTTGAACACATTACCGGTGATTGGCAGAAGAATCTGCGCGTCGTTATATTTAGCTAAAAGCGGCATCGCAGTATTGGCGATACACATAGCGCCCGCAATTCCTCCCAGAGATGCGGAACCGCCGAATTCTCTTGCGGCGTTGTAGCCGACCAGAATTGGCAAATAGGCAAACAGAGCCCAGCCCATGGTGCGGATGCATTCATACCACCAGATTCCGCTGAGCGCGCCGCCTGTGGAAACATTAACAACATTGCTGATTCCGTTGATTAAACCCGCTGCGATGATGCCCGGAAGAAGCGCTACGAAAATATTGGCAATCTTCTTCAAAAAGTTCTGGAGCGGTTTATCGTATTTGGCCTTCTGCGCGGCTTTGTTTTCCTTAGCCAGGTCCTCCACGTTTCCGCCGGCGGAAGCCGGGGCGTCTGAGACTGCACCCTTGGGCAGCCCTGTCAGCTTGGAGAACTCCTCCAGCGCCTTATTAACCTTTCCCGGCCCCAGGATAATCTGAAGCGTTTCCGATTCCACGACGCCGAGCACGCCTTCCACTTTTTTAATTGCTTCAATATCTACAATGCTTAAATCTCTCACGCTGATACGCAGACGGGTCATGCACGCGGCATTGCCCAGAATATTGTCTTTTCCGCCAAGCAGCGAGAGGAGCTTTTCACTCAATTCCCTGTAGTTCATATAGTCCCTCCTGTTTCAAAGATCAGACGTTCTGTCCGATTGTCAATTATGTGTTATAAAGCATTCCTTACATGACCGCCGGCCGCATCCAGATGCGTCTTCGCTTCCTTCGCATCGCAGCCCAGCAGGATCATGACTATGGCCGTTTTAACATGACCGTCAGCCTCTGAAAGAGCGGCTTTCGCCTCTTCTCTCGTACAGTCCGTGGCAGCCATGGTGATATTTTGAGCCCTTACGACCAGCTTCTCGTTGGTCTGCTGAACGTCCACCATGAGATTCTGATATACCTTTCCGAATCCCACCATACTGCCGGTTGATATCATATTCAGAATCATTTTCTGGGCAGTACCGGCCTTCAGTCTTGTAGAACCGGTCAGAACTTCCGGGCCTGTTACCGGCTCGATAGCAAGCTTCGCGGCCCTTCCTACTTCTGACTGCCGGTTGCATGCGATTGCGACCGTTTTGCATCCGATGGAATCAGCGTATGCGAGACCATGGATCACATAGGGAGTCCTTCCGCTTGCGGCGAGACCGATCACGATGTCATTTTTGTTGAGAGCCAAATCCCTTAACTCCTGTACACCCAGGGTCTCACTGTCCTCCGCGCCTTCCACCGCCTTTAGGAACGCCCCTTCACCGCCGGCAATCAGACCAACTACCAGATCGGGAGACACTCCAAAGGTGGGCGGGCACTCAACGGCATCCAGAACTCCCAGCCTGCCGCTGGTTCCTGCTCCCATGTAAATGATTCTTCCGCCGCGATTTAAGCTTTCGGTCGCCCATTCGATCGCTGTTGCGATCTCCGGGATAACCTCTTTTACGGCTATGACGACATTGCCGTCTTCCTCATTCATCACGGCCGCCAGTTCAGCAGGAGTCATCTGATCTAAATTCATGGTTTTATCATTTCTTGTCTCTGTTGTCAGCTTTGTCAAATCAAGCATTCTAATATTCCTCCAATGGTTTTTGAATATGTGTTTTCGGAAAACTCCTCATGCAGCTCTCATAATGTTTATTTACATAGGCTACATAGAGGATATCTACCATGTTTAATTGTGAAATTCTGGACGACATGGCTCCGCTGCGCAGAATCAGTTCCGTAGCGGCCACGGCCAGCACGCAGTCCGCCTCGGCCGCCAGCTTGGAATCAGCGGCCCTCGTGAGCACGATAACTCTGGCGCCGTTGGCTTTTGCAGCCTTGGCACAGGTGATCATCTCCTCCGTCAGTCCGGAATAGCTGATTACGATACCGAGATCGCCCCTTTTCATGGTTCTTGCGGCCAGCAGCTGAGCGTGCCAGTCGTCGCAGATATTACACAGTTTCTCCACACGTATCAATTTTAAATACAGGTCTCGTGCAACAAGTAAGGAGGAACCGAGTCCAAACAGCTGGATAATCCTGCTCTCTTCGATCATTTTGACGCAGGTGTCAATAATCTCCGGTTCTACCAGCTTTCTTGACGTCTCAAGAGACTCGATGTTTTTTCGTGTAACCTTTTGAATAATGTCCTCTGTCGACGGCGTAGGGATGATCTCCTGAACAGATATCTCCCTGCTGTCCTTAAACAGAGCATTTTCGTATACAAGCGCATGCTGGAAATCGCGGTATCCCGCGCAGCCCAGTTTTCTGCAGAGTCTGATAATGGTCGCCGGCGACGCATAGGCCAAATCTGCAAACTCGTGTATACTCTTTCCAATCACCATATCCGGATGATTCAAGATGATTGTTACTGCATTCTTTTCCGCTGCGCTTGCCTTGACCTGATAGTCTTTCAGACGCAGCAGCAATCCTTTTGCTGCCATATTTCCTACCTCTCCTTCATCATAGCATATGAAATAATTGTGTCAATTATACGGGATTGTTATGAAATTTTATTGCATATTATGATTGGTTTTATGTGAAATTTCAATGGAAAGTTTCGGATTTTTAAGAAATGGAAAAGAAAATACCGCCGGCAGACCACTCCTGCCGGAAGGACTTTTCGATATCACAGGAGGACTCTTTGATAACACAGACGACTTACTTGTAAAACAAAAAGACCGGATTCCTGCAAAACTGCAGGCCTCCGGCCATCAAATAAAAAGAGCGCGAGACGGGGATCGAACCCGCGACCCCAACCTTGGCAAGGTTGTACTCCACCACTGAGCCACTCGCGCATAAACGATAAAACAAAGTATGAACTTTTTCGTAAAAGCATTATAACATACATCTCATGAAAATGCAACAGAAATTTTCTAAAGCGGGTGATGGGAATCGAACCCACGTATCTAGCTTGGAAGGCTAGTGTTCTACCATTGAACTACACCCGCAAAGGAAATTCCAAAAGCATTTCAAATGTACTCTCGCGAGCACAATGCCCAAAGTCGGAATCGAACCAACGACACGAGGATTTTCAGTCCTCTGCTCTACCAACTGAGCTATCTGGGCAGACATGCGATGTCCTGTGCGTAATCGGAATCAGTTTGAAGCAGCTGCTCCTCTCACTCACAACACGAATAAGTTTACAAGATTTCCCTGCATTTGTCAATATAAATTTCATTTATTTTCTCGAAACCCATTTTCGTGAAACCGCATATCACTGTTCTCCGTCGAGCACCTTTTCAAACTGATCCATCGGCATCGGCCTATAGAATGCGAAGCCCTGAATCAGATCGCAGCCTACGGATTTTAAGAATTCTATCTGATCCTGACGCTCCACGCCCTCGGCTACCGTGCTGATATTCAGCTCTTTCACCATATCGATTATATATTTCAGGATCGTATGTTCCCGGTTCACATCCACGCTCACACGGAAAAAAACTCCATCCAGCTTCAGCACATCGATAGGAAGATCTTTTAGAAGCCCCAGAGACGAGTAGCCGGTGCCAAAATCGTCAAGGGAACACAGAAATCCGTTGTCGTGCAGCTCTCTCACCACCTGCAGCAGATACTCCTCGTGCTCAAACGCGGCCGATTCCGTCAGTTCAATCTCCAGCAGCCCGTCAGGAATCCCGTACTGCTTCTTGATGCTGGCGTAGACCGGGATGAAATCCGGGTTATAAAACTGTATTTTAGACACGTTGACGGAGACCGGCACCACGGCCAGCCCTTTCTCCATGCGTTCATGCAGCCATATACACACCTTTTCGAAGACGAAACGGTCCACTTTGCCGATAAAGTGGTTCTTTTCAAGCACCGGAATAAAGAGTCCCGGGGAGAGCAGGCCATTGCCCGGTACCGCCCATCTCACCAGCGCCTCCGCGCCTCTCACGACACCGTCCTCCACGCCCACCTTGGGCTGCATATAGACGACGAACTCCTCATTATCCAGGCCTTCCTGCATGCGGTCCTTCACCTTCATCTCCGCGATCAGCTTCTGCCGGATCTCATCGCCGTAGAACGCATAGTGCTTTCCCGGTTTGTTCTTGACTTCCTTCTGGGCGAAATTGGCCCGGTTGACCATCATCACCGCCTCCGGCTCCTCGACCAGATCCTCCGCGCAGCAGATTCCGCATGCGATGGTCATCATGTGGCGGTTCGACATAACAAGGGTGGAATTTAAGAACTCTTCATCCACCTGTTTCTGTGTCTCGAGCAGCTCGTCCCGGCTCTTATAGCGGCGCAGGAGTACAAACCGGTCCGCCACGTCGCGGCCCAGCAGTTCCTCTTCCTTCAGTCGGCTCATGATCAGCCGTGCGTAGTCTTTCAGCAGCTCGTCCCCGTACGAGTAGCCGAATACGTCGTTTACATATTTGAAATTTTCGAAATCAATATAGAGAACCGCGAATCTGGCATCGTTTTTCCGTTCCAGTATACGGTTTACCTCGGAGTAAAACTTCTCCGTATGGTAAGCCCCGGTTAGCTCATCTCTGGATGCCAAATCCTCCAGCTTTTCGTTGGTATCCTTTAATTGAAAAAATTTTTTTATGTAAAAATACATGGTAAACGCGAACGCGATGGCACTGACCAGCGCTGTTGCCGAAATCATGCGCACCGTCCTTCCCGCCACGTCGCTGGAATACTGCTCTATGGTAAAAACCGTGTTGTTGGCTATCTCAAACAGCCTCTCGCTGGAATCAATCAGAAGATCTGCACTCACCCCCTGCCTCACAGCGTCGATCTCTTCCCTCACGGCGCCCCACTGCCCCTTCAGCAGCTTTAAATTCATCTGGTACAGCTTGCAGTCCGTGGAGACCAGGCCATATATGCCGTGGCCGGTCACCAGCTCGTCCAGAATATCATCCACATACCCGATCAGTTCATCGTCAGGGCGGCCGTTCGTCTCCAGCTTCACCACCCGCTGGGAAGCTCCTCTCACGATTCCCACATAATTAATCAGCTTCCCGTAGTCCCGAATATCTGAAATCCGCTTGATCGAGACTGCGCTGATCGCCACAAGCAGGCCTAAAAGGAGCGGAAACAGTATTCTTAAATGTTTTTTCATTGGTATCCCCCTGATCAGGTTTTATTATCCGGTCAGAATCCGGCTCGTCCTGCGCACCGTGATCCGGTCCCCTTCTTCCACCCTGCCGCAGAGCAGCGGTGAACCCACATCATACTCTTCCCTCCGCCTCATGACAGCGCCCTCGCTGTCATTGGCGTAGCAGTATTTGCAGCCGCAAAGGCAGGTGTCATAGGCCCCCGTTTCCACGCTCTCCACACACCCGCATTCCGGCCTCTGGTTTTTGTCTTTCTTCACACGAACCGGAACGCCCAGAATGTGTTCAATCATCACCGGATCGACACAGCTTCCATGGCGGACTCCCACTTCGCTTAAATCCACGGTCTCCGCACAGCTTTCCACCGTCATGTCATACTTCTCCGCCGTCTTTACGAACCTCTCACCCATTCGTTTCATGGTCTCTTCATCCGGCAGCTCCAAAGGGATGCCCCTCATGTTGCGTTTCGTCTTCCCATAGCAGTCCAGAAAGCTGATGACCACCTTATCCGTACAACCGCAGATTCCTTCTGCAATCGCTTCAAACGCACGGAAATGGTACTCCGCCGGGTATCTTTCATTGAAAAGCACCGGATCGTATCGCCACACCATGCGGTCCCGTCCGGCCGTTTCCGCAGTTTCGCGGAAGATACGGATCAGTTCGTGTTTGTCCGGAAGCCCCGGTTCTATGTCACGGCCGTATCCGGTCAGTGTAAACTGTATGTAATACGGGATTTCTCCCAATTCTCCGATTCGTCTCATCATGGGGGCAGGATTCTTCGTCCAGAACACCACTAAATCCACCAGGTCGGGAGAAAGCATGATCTTACTGACCTGGTGGCTGTTCATCGGATTCTTCACATAGAGAAATCCCTCTTTCATTCTATTGAAAAACCAGTCGGAATAATACTGTGGAATATCCGTCCTTCTGCTCACACTCAGTATCATGGCTGTACTCCGTTTCTCACAGGATAAAGCCATTATACCCCATCAGAGAGCCTCCTTCAACCGTTCCACATTATTCTCCTCAAATTTAAGAAGCCGCTTCATCAGAGCCGTCACTTCCTTTTCCGCCTCTTTCTCATACTGATTGATCCGCTTGACCGCATCAATAATCCCCATATTGCTGCCCTGAATCAGCATTTCCGCAATGTGAGAGGAAGACTTATCCATCAGGGTCTTCATATCGATCATCAGGTAGGCCATGATTTTTTCCAGGGCGCCGATTCCCTTCTCATCGTAGCCATGGCGGTTCAAAAGCTTTTTCGCTTCCCCATGAATCTGCTCGTACTCCTTAAGCTGTGCCTCGATCCGTTTCTTAAATGCCTCATTGTCAATCATAGGAATCAGCTGATTTAAGGTCTCAACACCCATCTGGGAATTTTGATAAATAAAATTAAGCATTTCCGCGTCTGCGCTCATATCCAATACCTCTTTTCATATTATTATAGATTTCCATCATAGTATTGGGTAAAATGCGGCAATTCATTCTCCGGACAGCGCCGTAGAACAGAAAAAGCTTTCAGCTTCATGTATAAAAGGAAGGCAATTCAGGGAAAATAATGGAGTATCCGCAGCAGACAACCTTATGTAATCATCATTATGACAGGAGGATTCTATGAATAAACAGCCTGTATTTTTAACGGACAGAGACCGCCTCGTGGTACTGGAGGCCATTGCGGGAATGCCTAATGCGGCAGTCCCGGACAGCTTAAAACCATTTGAGGTACTGGAGCCCAACACCTCGGAAGGCGCTTCCGAAAAGCATCTCCCCATTATTGAAACCGACGGAAACCACGTGACCGTAAAGGTCGGAAGCATCTTCCATCCCATGAGCGAGGAACACAACATCGGATGGGTCTGCTTACAGACGAAGGCCGGGGTCACCATGCGGGTGCCCTTAGATTCCGCCTGCGAGCCGGTCGCCCACTTTACACTGGAGGACGGCGATACGCCGAAGGCGGCCTACGCCTGGTGTAACCTTCACGGTTTCTGGAAAACTGAGGCATAAACCCCAAGGTTCTCACCTGTACAGAGAAGCATCCCAAACCGTTTTCAGGACGCGGGATGCTTCTTTTCTGTCTTCCATTCAAGTAATTTCTCTGTAAGCTTCGGATCGAACTGGCGGCCCTTGCACCGCTCAAATTCTTCCAGTATCATCATCTCATCTTTGTACCTCGTCCCTCTTCCATTCAAACCGTACTTCATACGGTCATAGGCGTCTGCGATTGCCAGGACACGCGCTTCAAACGGAATCCGTTCACCGGCCAGGCCGCGGGGATAGCCCGTACCGTCCCAGTTTTCATGGTGGTAGAGCACTGCCTCCGCGTACACGGCGGTGTCTCCGTTGGCATGGAGTATCCGGCCGCCCACCTCCGGATGGCGCAGAACTTCTCTCTGTTCTGTCTCCGGCAGCATGCTGTTTTTATTGAGTATTTCGTCGGAAATGGAGGCCATCCCAATATCATGCAGAAGTCCGGCGCTGCATAAGCAGGCCACCTCTTCTTCACCGAGTCCCATCCAAGTCCCAAAGTCATTGATAAACTGCCTGATTCTCAGGCTGTGGTCTCTCACCTGACGGTTGCGTTCAAACAGCGATTCCAGAATCAAATGTACGGCCCCGTTAAACCGGCTGCCGCCTCTGACCTGTTTTCGGCTGTACATCATATCCTCGGCCGCGGCCACAATGAAGGACAGCTGCTCCTCCGGCGTATTTTTTGTGGCGGCGCCCCAGGAGAAGCTGAGGGGAATTCCTGAGATGGACTTCTCTTCCATGGCCTTTTTCGCTTCCTGCATATAGCGGCGCACCGTTTCCAGGTTCGTCCTCGGAAACAGGATTACAATCTCGTCGCCGCCGACCCGCATCAGCGTATACTCCGGTCTGGCGTTTCGTTTCAGCTCATTCACGATGACCTTGATCGCCTGGTCGCCAAACTCGTGGCCCAGCGTATCATTGATAATTTTCAGGCCGTCGATATCCACCATGGACACGGACAGCGGAAAATTTTCCATCACATCCATGTCATGCATCTCTTCTTTATAATATTGGCGGTTGTAGATTCCTGTCAGCGGATCATGCACGCTTCGGTTCCAGAAGTCTCTCTGTCTCTTCTTCAGTCCCGTAATATCCGTGATCACACTCCGGAGCAGATCGCTGCTCACAGGTTCCTCTATGCCTGGGATCTCTATTTCTTCGCAGTAACAGTTGGTGGTTACCATAACATCCCGAATCTCATCCGCACCCCGGATCTGGACCTCGATGGATTCCGGTGTTTTCTTCTTCAGCACCCTCTGGATCATTAAATACAGTTCATCCTGAAATTCAGGCAGAACATACCGGGGAAAGCGGTGCAGCTGGCATTCCTGCACCGGGAAGCCCAGAAGACAGCAGAGTGTGTTGTTAGCCGTTATGATCTGGCCGTTGTGGTTGTATACCACGTATCCTGCAGGCGCGTCCTCATAGAGCCGCTGGTATCTCTGCTTCAGCAGCTCATTTTCCTGCATAATCCGTTTCATCTCTTCATTCTGGAACAGGAGTTCCTGGTAATAGATACTTAAGTCGCTGATGTCGGCTTTTTTCTTTTCTTCCATTTCTACACCTCTTAATACTCATTTCCCTCTCCTTACGGAGCAGAGTTTTTACAGCCCCCCAGCCTTACTCTGCCTGTTCCTCACGCGGCTTATCTGCCTTAACGGTTAAAATGTACCATTTGATAAAGTATAGTATAGCATATCATATTTCCAAAAAAAAGATATTTTGAAAATTTTCATTTATTGTCAATCCACATGGTCTGTGATAAAATATTTTCAGTATTTTACCAGCAGAAAGGATGCCCTATGGACAGAGATTCCCGGCTGTACCGTTACATCTACGAATTCTATGTTACCCGGATTCAATCGGGCTACTATATAAAAGGAGACGCCCTCCCTTCGATTCATGAAATATCCGACACATTTGGCGTGTCCGACAAAACCACACGGCGGATGCTCCGCCAGCTTAAGGAGGATGGATTTATCTCTTCCGGAAGCGGACGCTCCTCTGTCGTGATCAAGGACTTCAGCAACGAGGATTACGCCGATTTCTGCCGGACCTATTATCTGGCCCACAAGGATGCGGCCCTGGAGCTGCAGTGTCTGAGGCGCTCTTTTCTCTCTTCCATACTGTTCCCCGCGTTCTGCCGCCTGCCGGCCGACCGCAGAGAGCATCTGTCACAGTACCTTTCCAGAGTGCGGAGCCGGGATTTCCGGGCTTTTATCGACTTTTTCTGCACCGTGCTGGACAGCCTGGGGAATCCTCTTCTTCCCAGCCTCTTTACAGAAAGCACCATGTTCGGCCATCTCTCAGACTTATACATGATGACTGACGCCAGCTATTCTGATTTCTATTTTGACCGTCTGGCGAATTATATGGAAGATCTCCTGACAAGCCATGCCGCGGAAGATTTCGGCGGGATCAAACGGCAGCTGGATCAGATCAGCCAGCTCCGGGCGGAGAAGCTGCGAAAAAACCTGGAAGCTTCCTACGCCGGTTCCGGCCAGCCGGATCCGGTTCCAGTTCCGTTCCGATGGTACATCACCAAGGGCAGAATCGAGCACCGATCCTTTACCGCACAGATTCTCCTTCACCGAATCCTATGCCGTCAGTACCAGCCTGGGGAGTTCCTGCCGTCTGTCCCGCAGCTGGCGGAGGAATTTTCCGTGGCGGAGATCACCATACGCCGGAGTCTTTCGCTGCTGGTCAGTTTTAACGCGGTCAAAACGTTGAACGGCAAGGGCACGATGGTTCTGGATATCGTGAACCAGCAGGCCATGCAGTTTCCTCAGTCCGAGGAGTGCCAGAAAGAGCTGCTTCTCTCCCTGGAGGCCTTTCAGGTGCTGGCACTGACAGCCGGGAGCATCTCCAGCGTATTTTTTCCTGATATTCCCGCTGACACTCTGACATTTTACGCGGAGCAGATGAAGGAATGTGTGCACCAGGAGGACTGCTGCAGGTACTATAAGATGTGTTTCGACCTGTTCTATGCCATGGGCAACAGCGCTCTCTCGGAAGTATGCAGCCAGCTCATGTGGCAGACACTCTGGCCCATCTCCTGCCGCAGTCTATGGCTCAATCCCGGGGAAACGGCATCCATCATGAAGGTCCTGTTACGCTCTCTGGAAGAGCGGGACGTGAAGCTGTTTTCCCGGGCATCCAGCCGGTTGTTTCTCCGAACCTTTCAGACTGTTCGCAAAGGATTGATCGAAGGCGGCGTAAAGGAAGCCGCTCATGTAGCCTGGATCGAGGAGACGGAGGAATGGCCGCCGGAATGACGCGGTTCGTGTGATATGGAGGAAGGCCCTGAAAGTTTGCATTTGCAGCTTTCAGAGCCTTCTTTTATGTTCTTATTCGTTTTATATTCTTATTCCTTCTATTTTCTTATTCCTTCTATATTCTTATAACCACTGGCGGATGCTTTTCACATCTCCGTTCTTTGACATTTTCTTTACTTCCAGCACATTTCCGTCCAGCCCGGTAATCACCTTAATACCCGGTCCGGCTTCAAATACCTTTCTTCCATTCATAAAGCCTTCCGCCCCATTTCCATTCTGAACCAGTTTAAAGGAACGGTCTCCCCAGATCTGTTCATAAACACTCTCATGGCCGCCCACAGTTCCCCAGAAGACCGTATCATGCTCGATATGGACGCCGTACATGCGCGCCGCATACTCCAGAACCGACAGAAGGGCCGGCCCGTAACAATCCTGTTCTCCCTCCAGGCAGACAAGGGACGGCTCCGCCGTAAACGGGTCATACTGCTGGACAAAGACACAGTCCCTGCCGATGGCCTGAAACAGCTTTTCGCCCAGTTCCGGGATCAGACTGTCGTACCCGTAATTTTCCAGCGCCCGGATGGCCCGCTGGTACGTCAGCGCCTCCGCCTGGCCGCTCCAGTCGTTGGTCGTCACATTCCGAAACAGCGGATCGTTTACCGCGACCGATGGAAGCGGCATATGCGTCCAGAATTCCTCCGGGTTCAGCAGATGTTCCTTTACGAAACGGTCGGCCATCGGCTGGGTAAAGCTGTTCCAGTACATGGCCCGCAGATTGTTATGGGTCATCGTGCGCAGCACCCGGTGATTATTGTCCCGGTCGAAGCAGGCGCCTGCGGCGTCATCCCACAGATAGGACCGGATTTTATCCTGCACGCAGGCTGCCTTCTCCTTCCAGAACGCTTCCCGCCTGATGTCTTTCCGTATTCTGCTGATCTTCGCCAGAGTTTCCCTCGATGCATAGGAAAAGCTCATAATATCCATGGAAGCCATGGGTACCACGCTGCATCCTTCCGGGGGCACTTCCTCGCTCCAGTCGTTGGGGGCGTCCCCGTACCGGAGGGCGTGATCTTCTCCCGTGTCGTATTTGCACCAGGTCTCCAGACAGCCGTCACCGTCGGAATCCCGCACGCGCCATAAGTAGCTGTCAAAGCGTTCCAGCGTGGTGTAGAGCAGATCTAGATATCCCGGATCCTTTCCCATTAAGTAGTATACATTCAGCGCAGCGGAGGGGAAACAGAAACCCTGAAACTTGTTGAACTGCGGAGTAATTCTGCCGTTTTCACAGGCTACGCTTCCGGGAATTCTGCCGTCCTCCCTCTGATTTTCCATAAAGAGCAGCTGATTGTTGATTCCCGCCTCCAGATTGCGTTTGGCGTACATCTCACCGCCCATGGGCTGCGTTTCCAGCCATATTTTCTCGTAACCGCCGCCTTCGATCAGCACCAGTCTGTTTTCAAACCGTTTCAGATTCTCTCTGGACTTTTCTTCAGCCGTGTCCACCAGCTTTTGAAGCAGGTCGTCGGAGGTCTGAAAGGATACACTCGTTTGATTTTTCACACTCATTTCCTCTCTGTGTCATAGTATCGCTGTGGCAGTGTTTTTGTTTGGCAGTATTGCTGTGATCAGCCCTTGATACCGCTCGTACTGATTCCCTCTACCAGATACCGGTTGAAGAACAGGAAAATCAGGAATACCGGAATCAGGGACAGGGTGGACATGGCGAACATGGCGCCGTAGTCGGTCGTGGAAGTGGAATCCGCAAAATTCTTGATCGCCACGGAGGCGGTATACATCTTCGGCTTGCTCAAGTAGATCATCGGTGACATGAAATCGTCCCATTTCCAGTAGAACTGAATGATAATCGTGGTTACGATGGATGGCTTTAAAAGCGGCAGAAATATCTTTGTGAATATCGTATATTTACTGCATCCGTCTATGATGGCTGCTTCGTCTAAATCTCTCGGAATACCGGATCCGAACTGCATCATCTGGTAGATGAAGAAGGCCTGGCCGAAAAAATGCGGCAGGATTAACGGAAGATACGTTCCGACGAAGCCCAGTTTGTTGTAGATGATGTACTGCGGCACCAGAATGATCTGTGTCGGAATCATCATGGTACAGATCATGGCCGTGAACCAGATATTTCTTCCTTTATATTTCACCCTTGAAAATGCATAAGCCACGCAGGCCGATGACAGTACCGTTGCAATGGTCGAAACAGAGGCTACGAAAAATGAGTTGGAGAAGAAGGTAGCAAAACTGATACCGCCGAATCCCTTCCATCCGTTGGCAAAGTTCTCCACTCTCCAGGCCGGGGGAATCAAATTCATTCCTCCGTTTAATATCTCTGTGTTATTTTTGAGTGAGCCGCTGATCATCCAGAGCACCGGATATATCATGAGGAGTCCGAACAGGCACACAAACAAATGGTAAAGGACTGCTTCGATTTTGTGTTTTTTCGTCATAATCTTTTTCCCCCTCCTTATTGATCCGCCTCAGAAAATACCCAGAACTTCGAGGATTTAAACAGAATCAGTGTAATTACGCTGATTAAAACCAGCATTAGCCAGCTCATCGCACTCGCATATCCCATGTTGGACCACTTGAATGCGTGGTTGTAGACATAGAGAGCATAGAAGTTGGTCGCGTCGTTGGGACCTCCCTGTGTGATGACAAACGCCTGCGTAAATGCCATAAATGCCGTGATGGTCTGCATCACCAGGTTATAGAGAATGATGGGGGAAAGGCATGGAAGCGTGATGCGCAGGAAACGCTGCCACTTATTTGCTCCGTCAATCTCAGCCGCCTCATAATAACTGCCCGGGATTTCTTTTAGTCCCGCTGCGAAGATGATCATCGAGGAGCCGAACTGCCAGGCCGACATTAGGACCAGAATACCCATGGATAGCTTCGGATCACCGAGCCAGGACAGCTTTTGAAGTCCTAAAGAAGCCAGGATCGTGTTAGCAAGGCCTTTTCTGGAAAAGATGGTCTTCCACACAAGGGCTACCGCGATACTTCCGCCGATCAAGGACGGTACGTAATACAGGGAACGGTAAAATGTCACGCCGCGCCTTCCCTGGGTCAGCAAATACGCCACAAATAAAGCAAAAATCAGCTTCGTCGGCACGGATGTAACGACGTAAATAAGGGTTACTTTTACGGAATTGATAAATCGCTCGTCTTTTAAGAGTTCCAGATAGTTTTTGATTCCGATAAATGCTGGTGTTTGGCCCAGTTTATAGTCGGTTACCGAATAGTACATGGAAACCGCGATCGGTATCAGGGTGAATGCCAGAAAACCGATTATGAACGGGAGCGAGAATATATAGCCCACCGTATTGTCGTTATACCAGAACTTTTTTCTGCTGGCTTTCCTTTCTTCCATTGGTCATTTCCTCCATTTTTTTGCGCAGAAAAGGCAGGTGAGGCGATTTTTTATAGGGGCTGGTCCCACCTGCCTTTGATATTGGATTTGTGTTATGGGGCGTTGGTGTTGGAAGCCATGTGTATTCATTACCTCCCGTTAGTCCGCCATGCACCTCGATTGTGGGGGCCTCCCGTTAGTCCGCCATGCACCTCGATTCCGCTTCGCTCCATCTCGGTCACGGGCTTCGCCCTATGAAAAAGGACAAACCCAGATATGCTTATGTGCGAGCACAACGCATATCTGCATTTGCCCTTTTTCGCATGGCTCATTGCTGGCGCGTAAATTTACTCTCCGCAAATTCGACTAACTGCTCAGCCGCTTCTTCTGGTGTTACATCTCCGTACTGTACTTTCTCAATCAGCAGCTTATACTGATCTTCTATCTCCGTCTTTGGGTCCGGGCTGATGACATTGCAGTCTTCTTTGGGGAAGTTGCCGATTTTGTCTACGAAATCGTAGATCATCTTGCTGCTGTCGTCTGCCTGCTCCATGACTACATCTCTTACTTTCGACATGATCGGTACACCGCGTTCACCGTTTAATACTTTGTTGGCTTCTATGTCGTTGACAAAGTAATTGATGAACTTAGCTGCTTCTTCTTTGTTTTTGGAACTCTTGGCCATGCATAACTGCTGGGAGGACTGTACGCCCATTCCATAGGAGCCGTCCTTCGTGATACGCGGTACAGGCGCGATCTTGATTTCTCTGCCGGCTGCGTTGACGATGGAGGCGATCTGGTTGGAGGATACCCAGGTCATGGCTACATCTTCTGTTACCAGATAGTCACCTTCGATGTCCTTGATCTCCTTGACCGCTCCTGCATCAGGATACGCTCCAGCGTCCGTTAAATCCTTGATCATCTGCATATACGATGCAAAAGTAGCAGTATCCGTAAATTCCAGGCCGTCGTTGGTCTTTTTGAAGAAGTTGCCGTCTTTCTCTGCCTGTGAGGCTCTCTGCGTTACACCGGCGATGAAGTTGTCCATCTTTGAGCTTCCGTAGATTCCCAGTTTCCCGGTGATCGCCAGGCAGTCAGCCTTCCACTCATCCCATGTCCAGTTGTCGGACGGCTCTTCCAGTCCTGCTTCCGCAAACATGGCCGGATCATAGGCGATTCCGTAGGTGTTGGTTCCGATGGAGATTCCCACCTGGGTACCGTCGTTGTCTCTTGTGGTCGCCAGGAAGTTTTCTGTGGTGTCGCTTACATCAATGGTTCCCGCTTCGATGTAGGCGTCCATCGGTTCAATGCTGTTTATATATTTCGGGAAATTTCCGCCCATCTGGAAGATATCCCATACATCATCTGCTGCCACCAGGGTGTCCAGCTTTGTGAAGTAGCTGTCAAAATCATAAAACTCCGCCTCAATATGTACGTTTGGATTCTGTTCCTCATACATTTCAATTACTTTGTTGGTGGCGTCATGTCTCGTCTGTGATCCCCACCACGCCATGCGAAGTGTGACCTGCTCTCCGGCCGCCGCCGATTCTTTTCCGCTCTCCGCTGCCTGTGTATTTGTCTCAGCTTTCTGCCCGCCGCATGCGGTCAGTGACGCTGCCATAATAGCTGCTGTTGTCAGTGCCATAAGTCTTCTTAATTTCATAATTGATCCCCTTTTACACCTTTCGCTGTCTTTGTTCTCACGGGTTACCTGCTTAAGCTTTTCCGGATCCGATACGTTTCTGTAAACACATCTTACTATTTAAGACTTATTTTTTCAACCAATTTGGGCACTTTCACCAATCCATCAAAAAATCTCCGGTTTTTGCACTATATTGACTGGTTTTCTTCATCCTCATTCTTTTTTCGTTTGGATTTACGGTACTGCAGCGGAGACATCCCCACATATTTCTTAAAAACACGGTCAAAATAGGATAATCTTTCATAGCCCAGCTTTTGAGAAATTTCCTCCATGGACAGCGACTCATCCAGCAGCATATCCCTGGCATGGCCGATTCTCTGGCAGTTAATAAATTCGTTTACGGTAAAATTCGTCACCTCTTTGAAGATCCGGCTTAAATAGCTTTTGTCCATGTAGAAGATTCCAGCCAGATCCTCCAGTCCGTAGACCTCCGAGTAATGCTCCATGATATACTGAATTATCTCCCTTGCCTTGGCGTAACGGAGCATCTTTCCGTTTGGCATGTTGTACTCCTCACACCTGGTGCCCGCGCCATACAGCATGGATATTATAACGGAAATCAGAAGATTCTTCACCTCCGCGGGCGCGCAGGATCTCTTCTGCGCCATCACCTCTTCCATCTTTTTGAGCTTTTTCTCAACTGCCGCCAGATGCTTTCCCTCCAGCCGGTAAACGCCGTGATAATTTGTGAAAAAACCGATCAGGTCCAGCTCCATGGCCTTCCCCATACTGACCAGCCATTTCTCATCCACCTCAATCAATATTCTCTCGTGGTATTTTCCCCCGATCACATTGGTGAAGGGGATCTGCCGTTTGTCGATGAAGGTAAGCGTTCCCCTGTCCATCCGGTAGCTTTTGCTCCCCTGATAGAAAAAACGTTCCCCATCCAGAATATAATAAATCTGGTATTCATTTTTATAAAATCCGATCGTCTCCGTTAGATCACAGTCCCTGGCGACGTGGCTGATTCCGATTCCGTCGCATTTTCCCGTGAAAAATACTTCTTTCATGATAGTTCCGCTACGCGCAGCGTGTCCTCCTCCTCAATCAGACGGTAAAATACCGGATGCTCCTTCAGATGCTCGTTCGGCGTATGCAGGGTCAGATACAGTTCTCCGGAAATGCTCTCAAATATCATGCCGTGACCACCGTCCTTTAAAAACAGCAGGCGGTCATCCTGTGTCCATTTACCCGTAATGTCCCCGTTATCCGAGTAAGCCAGCGCCTCTGTATAGCCCTCTTTTCCAAAGCTGGACCAGAGCATAATCAGGCGTCCGCCGCCTGTCCGGTAAAGATACGGGCCGTCTGTCACGTAATGAAGTCCCGGCCGGTTTTTATTGGTAATCGTCTGCACCCATCCCACTGCCTCCGAAGCATGGAACAGGGTCACCGGTTCGGACACGGCTTCCTTTAAGTCGCGGCTCAGCTCCACGGCGCAGATACTGCCATCCGATATCTGCACCCACTCATGGACAAACACCATATACGGCGTCCCGTCAGGTGATACATAGAATGTGCCGTCGATACACTCCCAGTCCTTCGGCGTGATCTGGCAGTCACTGTACATGACGAACGGCCCCAGCGGACTCTCCGACTTCAAGATCGCAGTTCCCCCATGAACGCTGCTGTCCTTAAAGGTTGCAAACATATAATAAAATTCCTGGTACTTGTGCACTTCCGGAGCCCAGCAGTTCCGATCTGCCCAGAAGTCCTCCGGTTTATGGAACACTTCGAACGGTCCGTCCCAATCCTCCATGTCTTTACTGACATAACAGTCGAAACCGTCTGCCTCCCCCCAGCAGGTAGCGGCCCTCGTTCCGTACATATAATACGTTCCGTCCTCCACAAGTACAAATGGATCTCTGATGTTAATTTCTGTGTTTTTCATGATGTTCTTCTCCTTCCGGCAGAGCCGTTATCCTTATTTTTTTCATCATATCACAAAACTTCAGGAAAGAACATACCCGGTATTTTAAGAAAAGATATTGGATGATTAACAACAAAAAGGTGCGGCTATAACAGCCGCACCCAGTATTACACCTGGTTACATACATTCCCATCCAGATATGCTTTTAAGTTATTGACCGCAATATCCATAAGCCTCTGCCTGGACTGTTTAGAGGCCCATGCAATATGCGGTGTAATAATTATATTAGGTGCTGTCAGCAGCGGATTATCTGCCTTAATCGGTTCTGTGGAAACCACATCCACGGCAGCGGCTGATACCTTGCCGGCTATTAATGCATCACGCAGATCTTCTTCAACAATGAGCGGCCCTCTGGAGTCATTTAATATCATAACTCCATCCTTCATTTTTGCTATATTTTCCCGGTTAATAATGCCTTTTGTGGACTCAAAAAGCGGACAGTGAAGCGAAATAATATCTGCCTGGCTGAATAAATCATCTAAAGCGACCTGCCGGCACCCATTTTGCAGGCTTTCCCGACCAAAGGGAAAAGCGTCATAGAAAACCACATGCATTCCAAATGCCAGCGCCAGACCAGCCACAGCCTGACCTATTTTTCCAAATCCGATAATTCCCATAGTCTTACCTGCAAGCTCCATCAGCGGATAGTTCCAAAAACACCAGTCCTCACAGGAAGTCCACCCGCCCTTTTTTACACAATCTGAGTGATCTCCCACATGATGGCACAGTTCAAGCAAAAGAGCCATTGTATACTGTGCTACAGCATTTGTCCCATAAGACGGAACATTTGTAACCGTTATTCCTCTTTTAGCGGCCTCAGAAACGTCAATTACATTATAGCCGGTAGCCAACACTCCAATGTATTTAAGAGATGGACACTGCTCCATAATTTCTTTCGAAATGACTGTTTTATTACTAAATACAGCTTCCGCATCTCCAATTCTTTCAGCGCACAGTTCTTTTGGAGTCCTGTCGTAAACCTCCAAGTCTCCCAGATCCTCCAGCCCTTTCCAACTCAAATCACCGGGATTTTCCGTATATCCATCTAAGACAACAATTTTCACGTATGCATCCTCTCCTTACTCTTTAACATCGTTACCAGATACTGTTTCCCTATTTCCAGCTGTTGTTCATACGACAGCCCCGAGGCTGTCACATAAAATTGTTTGCACACACCAAACGCCCTGATATTGCAGTCAGAAAGACGCATGGCATATTCTGCTGCTTCCTCCATGACATCATTTTCTGCAATCCGGTTAATAATTCCCGCTCCCATTGCCTGATCTGCATGAAGTCTCGTTCCCAATCCGGCCAGCTCCATGCATATTTTTCTGCTAAATGAATTTTGCATACCCATCAGAGAGATCATAGGGGCAAGACCGTTCTGCCGTTCAGGAAGCGAAAACTCAGCCCAAGGAACAGATACCGCCATATCAAAGGTTTCCAGAAAACTTAACCCCCCTCCTCCAGTATGCCCATTTACTGCAGCTACCGTAGGCTTTGGGAAACGGCTCATCTGCTTATGAAGCTCTGTCAGCATATCAGCAAATTGAATAATCTTCTCCGCCCCCTGATTTTTATAATCCCCAAGGTATCCGCCCATGCAAAAGCAATCCCCCCAGCCGGTAAAAAGAAGAGCTCTGCAGTTCTCATCATATCTGCATTCTTCAATTGCCCACAATATTTCCTGCATTCCCTGAATGGTCAGAAGATTCTGCTCTTTATCAGAATGATAGGTTATACTTCTTATGGCGCCCTTTTTTTCAAGTTTCACATATTGACAATCCATTGGAACTCTCCCTACAGAAGCGACCGGATATAATCCATTATTTCAAAAGTATCCAGTTCTTTCTGCATCTGTTTTAATTTGTCCTCGTCAATTTTTTCTGCCACATCGAAAATATAATCCATCCACTCAAATGTTTTCTCCATTATCCTAATGGGGTCGTGACGCTGTGGGAAGACATCGGCTGTAATCCAGCCTTTATAACCCACCTGTTTTAAGGCCAGAGCGAATTCAATATAGTCCCAAAGATTAACAGTACCAGGAACCATATCCCAGTCCCAGTTGCGGAAGTTATCATTTACATGGACATAGAATAATTTCCCAGTCTGCCCCAGGAAACTGGCGGAGTCAGCCGGAACCTCCAGTGCCTGAAGTGCATGGCCAAAATCAAGTGTCACACCTACATTATCCTGTTCCGTCATTTGAGCAAAATATGCCATCTTCCCGGCATTATTAAGCAGGCAGTGTACTCTTGGTTCAGACTGTTTATATTCCAGACTGATTTTTACATCCTTTCTGTATTCTGCCGCTTCTCTGATTCCCTCAAGCGCATGGGAAAATGCATCCATATAGTTAATTTCAAAAGGATAATCAACACCGTCGTTTAAAAGGGCACAGGTTACGATTGGGCATTCCAGCTGTGCCGCTCTGTCCATGGCTTCTTTCATAGCATCCACCGCTTTTCTCCGCACAGAGGCATCCGGATGGGTAAAGGAACCATAGCGCCAGATTTCGTCCCCCTTAACGTTTAAGTTTACAGTGGAAACTCCCAGTCCATAAGCATCAAGCATTTTTTTGAGTTCTGCAGCATTGGTAAAGTTTTGTGGATAGACAACCTCTAATCCTGAACAGCCCTTCACTTTTGATGCCATCTTTACCATTTCCTCCATGGATCGGGCAGGCTGATAATCGATAAATCTGTCTTTTACCGTCCCCATGAACCCTGTAATAATTGAATACTTTCTCTCCATTTTTTCTCCTCACTCAGTTTAACCGACAGATTTATTTATGTAGATCCGTAAGTTTTACTGTCTCCTGTCTCACATTTCCGTCGTGCAAATAAATTCGTGCTGTAAACTCACAGGCCTCTTCCGGTATCACATATGGATCCTGGTTCCATGTTGTTAAAGAATAAAGCATAAATGGCTCAGCAAATGAAGTGTACAACAGCTTATCATCTTGGTAAAACTCCACATAATCAATCTGTTCAGGGTAAAGGCTGGAAAGTCTCACATACCTCTTTCCCTCAATATGGTAATCTTTTCCAAATCCTTGCAGATAAAATTCATTTTCACCCATCTTTACACCTGAAATCATATTTTTCAGCCTTCTGGCGAAAAATGCATCCTCTCCTGAAGTAATTCCCCAGTCAGAAGGCGGCTCCTGCTTTGTAAAATCATTGTAGTATCCCCAGGAAGTATGTGTTGCATAGGAAACCTTAAGCTGACCAAACATCTGTGAATCTTCATTACATACGATTGGCTTATCCGGTGCCTTTTCATGAACACTTATGATAAAATCATACATCTCCTGCCTTCGCAGTCCATTACCATGAATCAGTATCACATCACTGTTCTCAATCACTTCCTGTTTGCAGATTCCGCCTCCGCCACTGGATCCTACTGCAAATTTATTGCCGGACCATTCCCTTGCCAGATTAATCAGGCTGGCGATTCCCTCTCCGCTGCTAATCATCGGATGCTTATTAAAATTTCCCACATCATGTTCGTTTGCAACCTCTATGATGACATTCTCATATCCGGAATCCCTTAAAAATACGCTGGCAGTGCGCACTGCTTCCATCATCGCCGTACCATCATGAAACAGATGCTCCTGAGCCTGATACAAAAAGCTGACAATCACCAGCATTCCCAGTTCATCACAAGCCTGCAGCACTTTTAACAGCCTGTTTTTATATGCTTCATTCAGTTGTTTTCCATCACTGGAAAAACTGCCTGTATCTATGACGCTCCAGTCATCGTAGGTATAAATAGGACCTCCGCCCTGCAGGCCGATTGTGATTGCTCTGACTCCGGCCTCATACCAGTCCTTCAGAGCCGCTATCATTCTTTCTGTATTCTCTTCAGCATTAAATTTAATGCCAAACCGGTCATATTTTCCTGAATTTTCAGGGTTTACATCATCAAAAATTCCCTGGATAAATCTTGTATTAAACAGAAGCCCATGAATCTTCTCATCGCTGCCCTCAATATCTGTATATGTTTTAATTCCATTAATGTAGAAATCGCCGCCCAGGATTTTATAATTTGTCTTTCTCATATGTCCTCCAAACTCATTTTTCACGTATTATCTGCGTCTTTCTCACTACTGACGGATCGGTAAATGGGTCACTGCCGTCTTTAGCAGTTGTGGATATGGTATAAAAGACACAGCCTTCCTCTCCTGCTTGAAACCAGTGTTTCATCCCCGGATAAAGAGTCAGATTTTCGCATGGCTCCAGCACAATCTGATGTCTGCATGTATAATATGCCTCTTTTCCCTTCGGGATTACGGATTCGCTGGTGTTTGGCTCGCCTTCAATGAAAACCCGAAGTGTTCCCGTTATGACCCGAAGCGTTTCTTCTTTCCCCGGTATCACACCAGACTTCCCAATTTCTTTACTTTCCTCATGCCAGTGTTCCGGTTCTGTCTGCCCAGGAAACAGTGCGATAATTCTGCACGCCACCTTTTCCGTTTCTGCCAGCGGCAAAATTTCTGCCCCTTCTGCAAACAGGTTGGACAGGCCAAAATCAGCAACCTCCATACTATCCAGCTCCTGATCTGAGCACCTGATTCCGGCTTTTCTGATCATATCTCCTGCTCTTCTTTTTGCCTGCTGCATACTGGATTCTGTAATCATTTTACACACCCCGTCCCATCATACAACGCGCCTCACTGCAAATCATCTCCCACGTTATTCCGTTCTTTCTAAGCAGCTCCTCATAGGGTGCAGATTCTCCAAAATGATCCCTGACCCCAATTCGTTTTACCATGCCTCTTCCCATCTCAGCTGCGACCTCGCAGACTGCAGATCCAAGGCCATTGATAATATTATGATCCTCTACAGTTATAATTCGCCCTGTTTCCCGGACTGCCCGCCTTACAGTCTCTGTATCCAATGGTTTTATTGTGTGCATATCGTACAGGCCCGCGCTGATTCCTTCTTCTTCCAGAGCCTTTACAGCCTTCATGGCAATAGAGACAGTGTCTCCATTTGCAAACACAGTAATATCTTTTCCAGTTTTCAGGCATTTGGCTTTGCCTATCTCAAATGTCTCTTCTTCCCCATATATATTGTCTACCGCATCTCGGGTAAATCTTAAATATACTGCACCTTTATAATCTGCAGCCGCGCGAATCAGACGTCTCGCGGAATGGTAATCGGCAGGCATAATAACAGTCATCCCTGGTATGGTACGGAGAATCCCCATATCCTCTACACACTGATGAGAGGCGCCATCGTTAGCAGGTGTCAGACCGCCGTGGGAACAGAGTATTTTTACATTGAGTTCAGGATAACAGATTTCCTGTCGAATTTGCTCCAAAGCTCTCATGCTTCCGAACACGGCATAGGTAACCACCATAGGAATTTTCCCCGTAGTTGCCAATCCAGCCGCCATACCGACCGCATTCTGTTCTGATATCCCTGCATTGACATGGCGATCTGGAAATGCCGCTGCAAATGACTGGGTCTTACAGGATTTTGATACATCACAGTCAATCACATAGATCTTATCGCACTCTCCTCCAAGGCTTAAAACCTCATCCCCTAACGCCTCTCTGGTAGCCCTTTTACTCACAAAAACCACCTCCCAGCTCTTTCATTGCCTGTTTATACTGATTCGTATCCGGCGCCGTACCATGCCAGGATGCAACATTTTCCATAAATGACACACCTTTTCCCTTCACGGTATCACATACGATGCATTTGGGTTTTCCATTTTTGCTGTCAAGCATTGACCTGGTGCCTGTCAGAATTTCAGACATGTCATGGCCATTTATCCGGATAGCTTCGAATCCAAATGCCTCAAATTTTACTCTTAGATCCATGGAAGGCATAATATCAGCCACAAATCCATCATTTTGAAGCCTGTTATTGTCTACAAATACTACAAGATTATCCAAGTGATATTTATTGGCCGCCTGCGCCGCCTCCCAGACCTGCCCCTCGTCACATTCTCCATCGCCAAGCAGTACATAGGTCATATAACTTTTACTGTCTCGTTTAGCAGCGAGAGCCATACCAACAGCGCAGGATATTCCCTGTCCCAGAGAACCGGTGGATATATCAATTCCCGGACATTTTTTCATATCCGGATGTCCCTGCAGTCTTGAACCCTGCTTCCTTAACTGATAGATTTCTTCCTGTCCAATATAGCCCTTTAAAATTAATGCCGAGTATAGAACCGGGCAGACGTGCCCCTTCGAAAGGACAAACCGATCCCGATTCTCCCAGCCGGGGTTTTCAGGGTCTACATTCATCACATCAAAATAGAGCGCTGTAACAATATCTGCCGCGGACATGGAACCTCCCGGATGGCCGGATTGCGCATGATAAATCATGGTAAGTGCCGTCTTTCTTATTTCATTTGCTTTTTTTTGTAAATAATCCGTTTTCTCTTCTCTCATCTCTTTTACCTGTCTGTATATTATCAATAGTCAAAACAAATTAGTAGAACGTCCTACCTATTTTTTTAAGAACAGGGATGCCTGTTCTCAGTATGTTACTTAATTATACACTAGACCCTGTTTCTCCATGTTTTAAGAGAATCTTCTACTGCCGCATGAATATCATCGTAATTCTTATCTTTAATACAGTTTAAAATTCTTTGGTGATAGACTGCCGCCAGAGAGTCGATTTTCTCAGTACGGACATTTTCACCAATGGAATTTTCAAATATACTATAGACCCCTTTCATAATTCTGATAAAAAAAACATTTTTACAGCTTTCTATCAGCGTCATATGAAATTCCATATCATATTTTTGCATGCGTTCAATATCCTGAGCCTGAATCGCAGCCTTCATCTGATCAATATTCTCCTGAAGTTTTTCCATCTCAGAATAGGTTATCTTCTGTACTGCCAGCTGAACTGTTGCTTCATCCAGAATCTGTCTCAATTCCAAAAGCTCAGTACTTGTGCTGACATCATAAATCATACTGTAGACCACTCTATCAAATACGGAAGGATTGACCTGAGAGCACACATAGGTTCCATCTCCCCGCTTAATTTCCACAATTCCCATGGTAGACAGTATTTTCATAGCCTCTCTGAGTGAATTCCGGCTCACCTGCATTTCTTCTATCAGCTCGTATTCACTGGGCAGTTTTGTACCAGCCTTGTAGTTCCCCTTAATAATAGAGTCGATGATTGTGTTGATAATCTGATCCACAATTGTTTTCTGCCCGATTGGTTTTAACTTTCTTTTATCGTATTCCGCCATAAATGGTACCATCCTCTTCATCAACTTATTTTTAATATAACACAATTTTGTACAAATAGGGGCAACAAACTGGACTAATTAAATTTTTTTACCACATTTACTGTTTCAGTCCGGAAAAAGCAATGCTTTGTACAATATACTTTTGTACGAATATAAAAACTATTGCCAGAGGAATTACACTTAAAATTGACAGCGCCAGGGCAATTCCGGCATGAACCTGGCCATTGGCACTTGCATTATACAATACCAGCCCAATCTGGATGGTATAGTTCTGACTCTTATTTAGCACGATCATTGGCCACAATAAGTCGTTCCATACATTGACCACATCAAGAATAACGATAGTTGCTATAATGGGCTGCATCAACGGCAGAAACAGCTGCGCATATATTCTGAACTTGCTGGCTCCGTCAATTACTCCCGCCTCATATAAATCATCCGGAAGATCATCGCAGAATTTCTTAACAAAGAACATAAACATGGCATTTGTCATAACTCCCGGAAGAATGACCCCCATAAACTGATTAGAAAGCCCTAATCTTTTGATGATCTGATACATAGGCATCAGCTTAGTCTCAAATGGCACCATCATATTAGACAGTATAAATATCATAATTAAGTTTTTACCTGGAAATTTTCCTTTTGAAATACAAAATCCCGTAAGAGTGGCAATAAACACATTAAATATGACATCCAAAACAGCAATTATGACGGTATTAAATAAATATCTTACAATTGGCACATTGGTCAGAGCCATCTCGTAATTAAATGTACTTAGTTTTTTCGGCAGCATTCTGGGTGGATATGGCAAAGTATATGATTTGAAATAATCAAAACTTGTAGAGACCAGCCATATGAATGGCAGTAAAATGACCAGCGCCATAATGGAAAGTACGCTATAATAAATAATATCTGCAATTCCTAATTTCTTTTTCACCTGCCTGCCCTCCTTCTGCTTCTTCTCTTTTTCCCAGTCCCGTCGTCACATTTCGCCGAGCGCCTGCGAGGGGGCCTTTCCTCTTTATCATTGGTAACCAGATAGTTGATCAGGGTTACACCAAGAATAATAACGAACAGCATGATGGAGGCGGCAGCGGCCTGCCCTTCATCTTTATAATTCAGTGTTGAAAAAGAATTTTTATAGATAAAAAGCATAATAGTTCCAAGTGCTCCCGCTGGATTTCCTGTTTCACCACTCACCGCATATACTTCTGTAAAGCGTTTGAGTGCGGAAATAGATGAAGTAATCAGCACAAAAACAAATGTATTTTTTATACATGGAATTGTAATATAAATCCATTTATTCCACTCATTGGCCCCATCAATCTCTGATGCTTCGTAAAGTTCTCTTGATACACTTTGCAGACCGGCAAAAAACAGTATAATATTATAACCGATTCCTTTCCATATCGCCATAGCGACAAGCGATTCCCTTGCCGTAGCCGCACCATTGAGCCAAAGTTTTGGACTGATTCCTAAAAATCCTAATAAGTAATTGACAATACCTGATTCATTCGGCATAAGAAGATATTTAAATAATGTGGCTACTGTCACCATTGACATGATCATTGGCAGCAAGAAAATAACCTTAAAAACATTCTTTCCCCTTCGCACATGGTTAAGCATATTAGCAATAATAAATGCGACAGGCACATTGAAACCGACGCCGAGCACTGCCATATACAGTGTGTTTACTACATCTTTCTTGAATTCGTCATTTCCAAACAGTATTTTATAATTTGTAAATCCGATAAAAGTACCTTTTATGTTTTCAAGGCTTGTTCCAAGCGTACGAAGCAATGGGTACACGTTAAAAACTACCGTTCCTGTCAGCGGAATTAACAATAATAGGTACCAGCTCAGTATTTTTTTAGTCTTTGACCATCTCACACCGTTTCCTCCTAACGACATTTCACGGGATACCGCACCCGCAGTATCCCGTGGATACAGGTGCTATTGCCCTAACTGTGCTTTTGTATTATTAACCCAGTCAGATACTCCTTTATAGAACTCCTCACGGGCGGCTTCTGCCGTCAGCTGCTTTGACAAAATCTGATTATTCACTGCCTGAAGCGGAGTTCTCCAGAACCAGTAATCATCTGTCTTAAACATAGCATTAATCTGATAGTCGTGACGCTTCTTGTTAATTTCATAATCCATCATGGTGACTTTGCTGGTGTCTGCAAGTGCTGTAACCTTATCCTGAGCGTAATTTGTTAAATAGAAGTCTACGATCTCAGGTGTCGTGGTCAGCTTCTTGATAACTTCCCATGCAGCGTCCGGATTCTTAGCTGATTTGGTTATAGAAAAGCGGAAAAATTCAGGGAAACCTTCCATTCCATTTTTGCCCGTCGGTATAAGCAAAGGAATATATCTGTCACAAATCGCGCTGTCGCCCGCATACACATACTTCATATAATTGGTTCCAACATTATTGGTATCGAAATTGATTGCAATGTCATTTTCATCAGTAAAGAATTTTTCGCTGCCGTTTCCGGTTGCCACACCTTCCGGACAACAGTTAACCAGCCTTATCATATCGGAAAAATAATTAAGAACCTCCGGAGAATTCTTTACATACTCCACATACTCATCTGTATCCATGTCTGACAGCATCATAGTATCACTTTTATAAGTCTTTACCGCATCATAGCTGATCGCATACCACTCCATCCAGGTTGAGAATAAATATCCACCGTAGTTGGTGGACCCTGTTGCAGGATTTTTACCGGTCATCTTTTCTGCCATGTCTACCAGTTCCGTAAAAGTTGTGCTTTCGGTAGGTGCCTCTACTCCCCAATCCTCAAAAAGCTGCTTGTCATATACAATAATATTGCTTGCCATAGTCATTGGAAGACCGAATACCTGTCCTGTGTTTTCGGGATAGTTAAAGGAATTATACTTCGTATAAAAAACGGCCGGTTCGATAAACAAGTGATTCAGATTGTCGAAATTAACTTCTGTATCCTTCTTTAAATAATCCGTCAGATCAATATACCACCCGGGAACTGCTTCCTGATTTGTATAAAATCCAACATCGACCTCACCAGAGGTTACAAGAGTCTCCATTTTCTGAATCCATCCGTCCCACGGAATAGAAACTAAATCAATGTCATAATCCGGAATCTGCGCTTCTAAAAATGCTTCAAATTCTCCCAGTCCCTTCTTTTTAATCCCTGATATAGGATCTACGGTTGTCTCCTCACTGATACCGGGAACCACAACTCTAACCACTTCTTTCCCGGAGGCCGCTGCATCTTTAGCACCTTCAGCTTTTCCTTCTGAAGCCTTATCCCCTCCGTCCCTCTCTGCTGTCTGTGTTCCTGATCCACCACATCCTGTCATTAGCGCGGACACACCTAATGCGATTGATAACATAATGCTTAAAGTTTTCTTCTTCATTTCTTCTCCCTTTCCCCGGATGCGGCTCCACCGCCTCCTCAATACCGGTTAATAGTTTCAATCATCTTTTAAATCTCCTCGCGTTTTTTACCTCCTGTTCTTATATGTAGAACGTACTACCTTTGTTTGTCTATATATTATATTTTATCTGTGTATATGTCAATAGTTTTTAGTTATTTAAGTCATCATTGGTAGGATGTTCTATGTTTATAGTTATATATTTGTTAATTTTGACCATATTTTTACTGTTTTCCACTCGTTAATTATCAAAAATTCATTTACTTCATGTCGTTTATTTGCTAAAATACAAACTAATGATGCTAATGAGACGAAGAGTAAGGCATGTGTTTACACGACAGCCTTGCTCTTTTTTTATATTTTTTAAGCGGAGTGGACTGACCGTACAGTTTTCCAATCTGGAAATATAATCCGGGCTTCCGAGTCCGGATATCTGCCCACCAGAAAATCGATGCAGGGGACCGAGGAAGGCAAAGCCTTCCTGGAGAAGAGGCCGGACGGCGCTATCTGTTCTTCATCAACAATTCCTCTAAGTCCTCCGAGTCCTTTGGAGACCACAGAAACAAGGAGTCCCTGGCACGAATTTTATAGATAATAAAAAGCTGCAAAAGTGAATGTTCACTTTTGCAGCTTTTTTAATGCCGGCGACCGGAATCGAACCGGTACGGGCGATTAGGCCCGCAGGATTTTAAGTCCTGTGCGTCTGCCAGTTCCGCCACGCCGGCATATGGATGGTGGTGGATTCGAACCACCGAAGCAATTTGCAGCAGATTTACAGTCTGTCCCCTTTGGCCACTCGGGAAACCATCCAAAATGCTTTGACAAGCAGTGATTATTTTATCACAGAGAGCATAAAAAATCAAGCAGTTTTCATCGGCTGCGCGATTATTTTTTCATCCTCTTTCTTCCATTCGGACATCCCGCTCTGACTGGCCCGGCCTTTTTCGTCTCTGCCGGACCAGTTTAGAGCGTGTTTTAAAATTGCCCTGGTCTATACCCGGTCTGTCGCAAGCAGTATCGCGCTGTTAGCAGGCATAAAGACCGATACCTGACCGTCTGCGACCTCATAGCTGATTCTGCCCACATTGTATCCTGTCTCGTACGTCAGCATGTGGCGTACCAGCGTATCTCCGTCCGAAAGGCCCAGCTGCCATACCGGAAGCTGAACATCCCGCTCCGTCGCCCGGTTGTTGACGATCACGGCACAGACGCTGTCGCCGCAGAACCGGCCGTATGCGATCAGCTGCCTTCCTGCCAGCAGCTGCTTTAAGGAGCCGCGTCTCAAAGCGGCGATCCGGTGATGAAGCCCCGTCATATATTTATGAAATTCAATCAGTTCCAGATTCTCATTGCCCCACGGATACGTTCTCCGGTTATCGGGATCTGTCCAGCCGCAGACTCCGGCCTCATCGCCGTAGTAGATGGTCGGCGCTCCCGGCCAGGTCATCTGGATCAATACGGCCTCACGGAACACGCCGTAGTTCACACCCTCGGAAGCAGCCTTGGCCCCTTTCGTGCTGATCCGTCCCACCATTCGGTTCGTCCTCGTTAAGAAACGGGAGTGATCGTGGTTGGACAGTTCGTTCATGGCCACCATCATGGAATTCGTCATCATCCGGCTCATATGGTAATTCATGGAGCGGAAAAAGCTCTCCCCATCCCCGTAGAGATTGGGATTACTCTCATCACTGTGCTTCTCCATGCCTGTCAGAAACCAGGTTACAGGCTCCATAAACGCGTCATAGTTCATCACGGTGTCCCACTGGTCTCCTGCCAGCCAGCTGGAGGGGTCGCCGTAGTGCTCTGCCAGCACGATCGCCTTTGGGTTGGCCTCCTTCACCGCGTTCCGGAAATCCCGCCAGAACTGGTGGTTGTACTCGCTGCTGTGGCCTAAATCGGCGGCGACATCAAGTCTCCAGCCGTCCACGTTGTAAGGCGGAGAAACCCATTTACGGGCAATCTTCATGATGTATTCATACAGCTTCGGTGATTCCTCATAATTTAGCTTCGGCAGCGTGGAATGGCCCCACCAGCCGTCGTAGGAATCGTTGCAGGGCCATGCGTCATCCTTATAGAACTTAAAAAATGTATGGTACGGGCTGTCCTCCGAGACATACGCCCCAGCTTCATAGTCGCCGGACATCTGGTAAAGCAGTTCTCCGTCCAGCCATTTATTAAAGGATCCGCAGTGATTAAACACTCCGTCCAGGATGACCTTCATCCCCCGGCGGTGAACCTCAGCCACAAACCGTGCAAAAAACGCGTCACTGGCCTCCAAATTCTCCTTTGCCGTGCTTCTTATCATATACTTGGTCGCCTGGCGGTTATCGGCGGACCCGCTCTTCAGCGGCTCTCCGCCGTCCTTTACAATTACGCCGTAATGCGGATCAATATGGTCATAATCCTGGCAGTCATACTTGTGGTTGGATGGTGACACGAAAATCGGGTTGAAATAGATGACATCCACACCCAGATTCTGAATATAATCCAGCTTATCCCATACACCCTGCAGGTCACCGCCGTAGAAGCAGCCCACGTCCATCTGACTGGGATATTTGCTCCAATCCGACACATGCATGACATTCTGGTCTATATAAAAATACTCGTTATCTACGACATCGTTGGACGGATCGCCATTGCAGAACCGGTCCACGTAGATCTGATACATGATGGCGCCCTTGGCCCAGTCCGGGGTGCTAAATCCCGGAGCAATCCGGAAATGAAAACACTCCTGATTATCCATCGTCGCCCCCAGCCGGTTGTAGTAACAGGTCTCGCTGCCTTTTACCACCTTAAAGCTGTAGCTGAGTCTTTCCCTGCCGACTGTAATCTTATGTTCATAGTAATCAAATAAACCGTCGGAGTCTGACCTCTCCATAATGGCTTCGTTCCTGCTGCCATCTTCTATATAATATACATAATCCACATTATCCCTTGCGGTTCGGAAACGTAAGTATACGTCGTCTCCTTCTAAAGGCTCTGTGGGAAACCGGAAATTTTCTGTCTCGTCGGTAAATAACGCCTCTCTGTTTAACGCCTCTGCCTGGAAGCACATACGGTTATCCTTCCCTTTCTCATTTACTCCTGTATCTATTTTATCTGATCAGGCCTAAATATACAACCCCGTGGGCTCTTAGTTTCTTCATTTTTTCATGCCCAATCCCTCGTTTTCTTCCAACCTTTTCCGTATTCCCCGGGATCACTTTCCTGCTGAAATAAAAAACGGTCAGCGGGGGAGCTGACCGTTTTTTGGAGAAGGTATTTCGTTTCTTATGGGGTGTAGCAAAAACTATATAATGTATTGGGGGGGTTTACGATTAATAATATATCATGCTTTCAGAAATAAGTGTGCACAAACATCATTTTTTTCATTCCTATTTTTCCGTCATTTTTGATTCCCCCCCATTTTACAGACAAAAAAATGCAGGCACCCGGCGCCAATCTTAGGCATTTTACCGGGCATCTGCATATTGAATGACATAGCAGCTATGCTGCCATTAAATCTCTGCCGGGAACAGGCTTTCAAACTCCTGCTGGCCAATCTTCTCTTTCTCAATCAAAAGCTGGGAACAGGAATGAAGTACATCCTCATGCTTCATGATGATATCCTTCGCCTTGGTGTAGCAGTCATCGATGATGCGCTTCACTTCGCTGTCGATCGCATTGGCAACCTCGTTGCCGTAGCTCTTAGTGTGAGCCAGATCGCGGCCAATGAAGACCTCGTCGCCGTCATTGTCGTAATTAATCATACCGACCCGGTCAGACATACCGTACTGAGTCACCATGGAACGGGCCGTCGCTGTCGCCTGCTTAATATCCTGGGATGCGCCGGTGGTAATATCACCGAAGACCAGTTCTTCTGCGATTCTGCCGCCTAAATCCACCATGATATCCTGCAGCATCTTTCCCTTTGTGTTGAACATCCGGTCGCTCTCCGGCAAAGGCATGGTATAACCCGCCGCACTGATGCCTGTAGGGATGATGGAAATAGTATGGACTGGTCCTTCATCCGGAAGCAGATGGAACAGAATCGCATGGCCGGCCTCGTGGTAAGCGGTGATCTTCTTCTCCTTTTCGGAGATGACCTTGCTCTTCTTCTCCGCGCCAATTCCAACCTTTACAAATGCCTTGTTAATATCCGCCTGGTTGATAAACTTCTTGTCATCACGGGCTGCGTTGATGGCTGCCTCATTCATCAGATTCTCTAAATCAGCGCCTGTAAACCCTGATGTGGTCTGTGCCACACGCTTTAAGTCCACATCCTCTCCCAGAGGTTTTTCCTTGGAATGAACGATTAAGATTTCTTCTCTGCCCTTGACATCAGGCGTCCCCACTCCGACCTTCCGGTCAAACCGGCCCGGGCGCAGAATGGCCGGGTCTAAAATATCCACACGGTTGGTGGCCGCCATGACGATGATGCCTTCATTGACACCGAATCCATCCATCTCGACCAGCAGCTGGTTTAAGGTCTGCTCCCTCTCATCGTGGCCGCCTCCCATACCGGTACCTCTCCGGCGGGCAACGGCGTCGATCTCGTCGATAAAGATGATACAGGGGGCGTGTTTCTTGCCTTCTTCAAATAAATCGCGGACTCTCGATGCGCCGACACCGACGAACATCTCCACGAAATCGGAACCCGAAATGGAGAAGAACGGAACTCCCGCCTCCCCTGCCACCGCCTTTGCGAGCAGCGTCTTACCGGTTCCCGGAGGGCCCACAAGCAGAATGCCCTTGGGGATACGCGCTCCGACACTGGTGTATTTCTGTGGATTCTTTAAGAAGTCCACCACCTCGGCCAGTTCTTCCTTCTCTTCTTCTAGACCGGCGACCTTTCCAAAGTTGACCTTATTGGCGTCCTTGGCCAGATGCGCCCGGCTGCGGCCGAAATTCATCATCTTGGCGTTGGCGCCTCCCGATCCCGCTCTGGCGTTCATCAGCATGAACATGCCAACGAGAACCACGGCAGTCAGGATAATCGGAAGAACGATGGTCAGGAAATAATTCTCCTGGGGTACGTTCTCCGTGGTATAGACGATTCCGTTCCTGTCCAGCAGCTCCTGTGCTGCAATGACGTCCGGAACATTCACGACTTTGGCCTGTTCCGCCGATCCGTCGCTTATAATCAGCACGACCTGGCCGGTGGGCGTCTGCTGGTTCTGCTTGATAGTCGCTGCGACTACGCTGCCATCCTCGATGGCCTTCATATATTCCTGGTTACTGATCTTCTCATTCTGTCTCGGAAACATGCTTGCTACGATCAGCATGATCACGAGGATCAGAACGAGACCTAACCCTCTAAATGGTTGCTGTTGTTTCAACGGGCTGCCTCCTTATTGCTGTTCTATTACTCCGATATACGGCAAATTCCTGTATTTCTGGTCATAATCAAGACCGTATCCCACGATGAACTGATCCGGTACGGTAAAGCAGGTGTATTTAACCGTAACCTGTTTCTTCACACGGCGTTCCGGCTTATCAAGCAGGGTGCACAGCTCGATGCTTCTCGGGTTTCTCTGCTTCAGGACTTCAATCAGATAAGAAAGCGTATTGCCTGAATCGATGATATCTTCCACAATCAATACATCCTTTCCCTCGATCGGTTCATCCAAATCCTTTACGATCTTTACGATTCCGCTGGATACGGTGCCTGCGCCATAGCTGGATACAGACATGAAATCCAGGGTCAGCGGCAGGCTGATTCTCTTTGCCAGCTCGCAGGTAAAGAACACTCCGCCCTTTAAGATGCAGATCAGATGAAGGGGTCTGCCTTCGTAATCACTGCTGATTACCTCCCCCATCTCCTTGATTCTCTTTGCTACTTCTTCTTCCGATAACAATACACGTATCTTATCATTCATCAATTTTTCCTCCGTCTATTTGTATTTGCAGTACTGTATGAGTATCGTCTGTAATTTTATAATATTCACTGATCCGGTATCCGATGATCCAGAGAATGTGTGATCCGTCCGCCGCCAGCAGAATCTTACCGCGTTCTTCCTTCGGAATCTTTTCATCGATCATAAACGATTTGACTGTCTTTCTGCCGCCGCCGGCGAGCGTAATATAGTCTCCGGTTTCCCGATACCTCACAGAGAGCGCACTATTGATTTTATCATAATCAAACCATTTCGTATACCTGTTTTTGGGAATTTCCTGCCCTTTTTTGTAAGGAAATGTCGTCATAACGGGCGTTATTCCGGTTTCTTCGCCGCCGCTCTGGGAAAAAAGCTTTTTTTCCTCTTTTTTTATCCACAATTCCTCGTAGGTCCGTAGGGCATATCCCCCATCCGGCAGCTGGATCTGCCGTCCCACCGGCTTAAAAAGAAGCTTTTCGGCCTCCTCCACGTGGACGGAGGCAATATCCTTTAAAGACAGATACGTCTCTCCGATCATCTGCCGGATCACGTACTGACGGACAATGGACTCTTCCTGTTTTAATATCTCCGCAGAAATTCCAATGGAAATAACGCCGCCGTCCTCCCGTCTCTCCCGGATGCCGCCGCTCTCCAGAATCCGCCTTGCGGTCCTCTCAAAACAGGCATCCGCGGCCGCGGCCGTCTTTGCCGCCTGCAGGATATTGGATGGCGCCCCCTCGTTGATCCGTTCCCTGACAGCGGGAATGATCTCATGGCGCAGGCGGTTCCTGATATAATCCGTCCCGCTGTTTGTAGAGTCCTCACAATATGATATCTCTTTTTCTTCCAGATATGCAAGAATCTCTTTTCTCGTTACCGAAAGCAGAGGCCGTATGACGGCGTCCCGCACCGGCCTCATCCCGCCGAGCCCTTTTAAGCCGCTTCCGCGGAACAGGTTATAGAGCACAGTCTCCACCTGATCATCCGCGTGATGAGCCACGGCGATCTTCGCCGCATGGCAAAAAAGGCGCTGTTCCTCCAGAATCTGGTAGCGCAGATGCCTTCCCGCTTCCTCCTCTGAGACTCCGTTCACACGGGCGTACTCTGCCACGTTCGCGTGCACACAAACAAAAGGCACTCCCAGATTCTCTGACAGTTCCTGTGCGTATGCGCTGTCACGGTCCGCCTCCTTCCCCCTTAACCCATGGTGGACATGGACCGCGAAAAGCTCTATGTTCAGTTCTTTCTTCAGTTCGCTTAAGATCATCAGAAGGCTCACCGAATCCGCGCCGCCGGACAATCCTATGATTACGCGGTCGCCTGGGGCGAGCATACCGTGCTCCCGGATGAATTCCCTGATGGTTTCCAGTATTTTTCTGTGCATGGTAACACCGCCTTTGTAGATTTTTCCCGGTATAATTATAAATATACCATAAAGAGGAAAATCGTGAAAGTCCGACTCGAAATGTTGACTGGAAATTTTAAACGGGAGGATTGTATGGAGGCGTATGGGAGGATCGGATGACGGTTGTAACAAATTCAGAAGGCGCAGGGTACATGCCTTCTGAATTCGTATGGGCCGGCAGACAACGACTGCCGCATGGCACAGACAGATCCCCTAAACCGTCAGCGGTCCCAGATACCGGCAGTTAAGACGGTCATGTCGTCACCCACGTACTCGTTGAATGAGCGGGCGAAGAGAAGGATGCGGTCGGCCATGTCCTGTGGATTTTTTATGGGCATTCCGGCTATGAATTCCAGGAGTGACAGTTCCTTGTCCTCACCGGGCAGGGCGTCTAAGACGCCGTCGCTGACCATGATGATACGGTTGTCGTCCCACAGTTTTTTTGAGAGAAGAATCGGTTCTACCGGATTTAAGATGCCCATGGGGACCTCGCCGGCCTCCAGAAGCTCCACTCCGCTGGGAGTCAGTATATAGGTAGCCGCAGCCCCCAGCTTCATAGCCTCCAGGATTCCGGTATGCAGGTCGATGCATCCTAAGTCAAGAGTCGCGGGATGCTGCACGTTGCCGGTCAGAAGAAGCACCGTGTTGACAAGCTTTAAGGCGGCTCGGGCGGAAAAACCGGTTTCCAGGAGCCTCTCTGTCAGCTCAATAACCTGACGGCTCTCTTCCTCCGCTATTTCACCGCTTCCCATGCCGTCGGAGAGGCTCATGATCACCTGGCCGGGCATGATCTGGCTGAAGCTGTAGTTATCCCCCGAGACGGCCTCCCCTGTCTTTATGGCGCGGGCGGCGCCGTAGACCATGCGGTAACGCCCCTTTTCCACGAAACGGATCGTGGCCGGCTGCTTCGTGATTAAGTTTCTGCCGTCGTGGGCGACACACCACTCGTTTTCGTCCATGGCTTCCTCCAGCAGCTCCGCCGCCTCCTTCGCAGTCACGCAGCGCCCATTTCCGGTCCGCATGGTGAGGAATGCCTCTTTCTGGTGGTTTTCATACTCCAGAATCAGCATTTTTTCAATGATAATGTGGCGGCGCTTGAATTCCTTCTCCACCGCATCCGCCTTGTCCTGGGTAATGTCCACCGCCTTTTCCATCTGGTGGGAAAATTCCTCCAGGATAACGGCAAGCTCCTTAAACTGGATGATGACCGCATCCCTGCTCTCCAGGAACCGGTTCTTCCAGGCTAAATTCATCGTTGCTTTTCCGAGACTGCGGTTTAACTGGTCCACGTACTCGTCCCGATGTTTGCAGGTCTCGAGAAACATGCGGGGCATGTCCCCGTAATCCAGATTTCCTTTTTGCTCAAACGAGCGAATCAGATAATACAGATAGTAGTTATTTTCCTGTTCCTGGCTGGAATAGATATTGCACTTGTTGCAGCCCGCGCATACCATGGCTGCGGCTGTCTGCATCGCCGCAATCCCATCTTCCTTCGTAAGTCCCTGTCCGGCGGACAATTCATCTGTACATGCTCTGGCCAGCTCTCCGAGGGAGCCTGCCATGTCGTTTAATCTCTTCGCTGTATATACATTCACATCAGCCATATCGTGATGCTCCGCCTTACGTCTGAACACAAAAATTCCCTCCTGCCTGTTTTTATGCATACTGTTCCTAACGCACATTATATACAGGTTGGAGGGAAATATTTGTCAAATCTTAACACCCTGTCCCAAAAATATTACGACAGGATTCATTCTTTTTTTTTCGGTTTCAACAGAATCTCGTCAGGATTCACCAGTCCCAGCTTCTGTTTCGCCACCTCTTCTATGTACTGCTTCGTCTGGACATAGATCCGGTACTCTTCCAGTTCCTTTGAGCGTTCCAGCTCCTTGTCCCTCTGAGCGGTTAAATTCTCCTCACGAATCTGGTATTCCAGTTCCTTGTCCTTTAAGGAGGCGCCCTTGACCGTAACGATGACTGCCAGGCTGAATACCACAAAGGTGATTCCGATCAGGGCCATACGGTTGCCCCATTTATCTTTCCGTTTTCTCCTCGATTTTCCCAAATTACTCATTCTCTTTATCACCAGCTATTCTATCGTTGCCGTTTCTTTCTGCGGCGGAAACACTTGTCTAGCTTCATTCTAAGATATTTCCATGTATTTTTCAAGAACTTTAGAAAAAACCTGCTGATCAGCCGGTCGTATAAAAACATTCCGATAAAGACACCTGCGATGACGTATCCTCTTAAGCCTCCGTCATTCTGTTCATACAGCAGGGAGAATGTCACCAGGCTCGCGTAGACCCAGTATACCATGTCCTCCACGCCCACGATGACGGGAAGGTGAGGAATGAAGATGCGAAGGATCCTTAAAAAATCATACGTCATCATAAGCCCTGCGCCCGTGGCAAAGCTGTAGAGCAGAAGTCTCACCTCATATACAATATGGACGCTCATAGGACTCCTTTAGGCTCTTTATTTGAATAATCTGGTAAACAGGGATTCTCCGGACTTTCTTAAGGCCTCGTTGGAGGAATAGTTTAAACTGTCGATGGTGCCGTCTAAGTCCACCTCTCCCTTTTCCAGGGTAAGCCTGCTGACATGCAAGTCCTTCCCCTTGACAGTAAGAAGCCCCAAATCGGTATCGAGCACCACCTGATTCTCATCGAACGACACGACCTCCCGGACCCCCGTAACGGTTCCGGCCCCTCTGTTTTCCAGTGTAAGCTTATGCGGGCGGATATTCATCTTCTCTTCCATTAAAAAACCTCCTAATATACCTGTCTAAAGTATATTAGGAGGCGCGCCTCTTTATTCCTGTTAAATATAGCGATAAAGCTCTTTCGCTTCATCCTTTTTTACAGTCTCCGCTACATCGAGGACTTCCACCTTTACAGAGCTTGTCCCGAAATGAATCTCGATGATGTCGCCTTCCTTAACGTTTAAGGAAGCCTTCGCCGGTTTATCATTCACGACCACGCGGCCTGCGTCGCAGGCTTCATTAGCCACAGTTCTTCTCTTGATGAGCCGGGAAACCTTTAGGAACTTATCAAGTCTCATGAATTATGCGTTCACCATATCCTTTAATGCCTTGCCAGCTTTGAATTTTGGTGTCTTGGAAGCCGGGATATTCATAACTTCGCCGCTCTTCGGGTTTCTTCCTTCTCTTGCTGCTCTTTCAGAAACTTCAAATGTACCAAAACCAACTAACTGGATTTTTCCGCCGTTTACTAATTCTTCAGATACTACATCTGTGAAAGCCTTTACTGCCTTCTCTGCATCCTTCTTGGACAGTTCTGCCTTCTCTGCTACTGCTGCGATTAATTCTGTTTTGTTCATTGATATCTTCCTCCTAGAATGTAGTATTTAACTACGATTTTTCTCGTTAATACGATACTATATCATTTATAGCTGTTTCTCCTGTTTTTGTCAAGGTTTTTTACCTTTTTATTGGCTTTGCCCTTAAAAATAGTTTGTGCATAAAAACGGCTTTTTATGAAACAATTATTCTATTTCTTCCCCAGCTTCTCCTGGCGTTTTATCTCATTCCATAATTCCAGACTTTCCTCTGGAGTGGCCGCTTTCGCGTCGCCAAATACATGAGGATGGCGCCTTACCATCTTCTCACAGATGCCGTTTACCACATCGTCCATCGTAAACGCACCATTTTCCTCTGCAATCCGGCTGTGCATCAGCACCTGGAACAGCACGTCCCCCAGTTCTTCACAGAGATTCTCCATATCGTGATTGTCGATGGCCGCAAATACCTCTTCGCTCTCCTCTTTCAAACATGGCTTCAGGCTCTCATGAGTCTGCTTCCTGTCCCAGGGACAGCCGTGCTCCGAGCGGAGTTGTGCCGTAATTCTTACCAGATCCTCAAATGAATACATCTGTATTCCCCCTTCTATTAACAGTACCCGATAAAGCGGGGCATGCCGCCGCCGGAGGCCATGCGGACACGTCCGTCTGGCTCGCCGCCGGCGTAAATAATCCGGGCCGGATGGGCAGCTGCTCCATCCGGCCCGAAAATGATTTCCTATACCAGAAAATTATACGCTTTTTTGTCAGAAAACACAAGCAAATGCCTGGTCCAGATCCTGAATAATGTCTTCTATATGCTCGGTTCCGATGGAGAGCCGGATGGTCTCCGGCCTGATGCCGCTGGCCGCAAGTTCCTGCTCTGTCATCTGGGCGTGTGTGGTGCTGGCCGGGTGGATCACCAGGGATTTTACGTCGGCCACATTGGCGAGAAGGGAAAATATCTTCAGATGGTCGATAAATTCCATTGCCTTCTCCGCCCCGCCCTCTATCTCAAAGGTAAAGATGGAACCGGCTCCCTCCGGAAAATACCGGTTGTAGAGTTCATGGTACGGGCTGTCGGAGAGTGATGGATGGTTTACCTTCTTTACGTGGGGATTCGCATTTAAGTATTCCACAACCCGGACAGCGTTAAAGACGTGGCGCTCCACACGCAGCGACAGCGTCTCCAGTCCCTGAAGCAGTAAAAACGCGTGCAGAGGCGCCAGGGTAGCACCCGTGTCCCGCAGAAGTACTGCGCGGATTTTCGTCACGAGGGCCGCCGGTCCGGCCGCTTTCGTAAAGCTGACGCCGTGGTAGCTGGGATTCGGCTCCACAAGACTGGGAAATTTGCCTGATGCCTCCCAGTCGAAGCTTCCGCCTTCCACGATAACGCCTCCCAGCGCAGTACCGTGACCACCCATAAATTTGGTTGCGGAATGTACCACAATATCAGCCCCGTGCTCCAGCGGGCGGAACAGATACGGGGTAGCAAAGGTATTATCCACAATCAGGGGGATTTTATGGGCATGGGCCACAGCGGCCGCAGCTTCCATATCGATGATGCTGGAATTGGGGTTTCCCAGCGTTTCGATAAAGACGGCCTTTGTATTGGGGCGAATGGCACGCTCAAACGCCCCGGGCTCGTCGGGATCTACAAAGGTGGCCGTCACGCCGAATTCCGGCAGCGTATGCGCAAGCAGATTGTAGGTGCCTCCATAGATGGTGGAAGCCGCCACAATATGATCGCCTTCCCTGGCAAGCGCCTGAAAGGTATAAGCAATAGCCGCCGCTCCGCTGGCCACGGCAAGCGCCGCGCTGCCGCCCTCTAAAGCCGCGATCCGCTGTTCAAGCACATCCTCTGTGGGATTGGTCAGGCGTCCGTAGATATTGCCTGCAGCCGAAAGGCTGAAACGGTCCGCCGCCTCTTTGCAGTTCTTAAATACATACGACGTGGTCTGGTAGATCGGAACCGCCCTGGCCCCTGTGGCCGGATCAGGCTCCTCCTGGCCTGCATGGATCTGTAATGTTTCAAACCTCAATTTCTTTTTCTCTGACATATGCATCCATCCTTTCCCCGTTCCTCATGCGGAACACGTTCGATTCATAGTATTCATATCTCTTTGCTATGTATTGCGTGTTATTGTACAGGAGGCTGCGCCGTCTGTCAATCTTTTTTTGAAATAATTTCCAAAAAACAGCGGCAGCTTTCGCCATTTCTGAAGATTTCCTGACAATTTACGCCTCCACCTGTTAAAAACGGGGACGATCTTATATAATAAGGGATAGTCAAAAAAGAAACCGGAGGGAAACATGAAATCATTTAATATCTGGAAAAAAATAGCCGCGGGAATTCTGTTTTTAAATATTGCACTGACCGGCTTTATCGGACAGCCCGTGGCCGCAGAAGGAACGGAAGCACAGCCGGCCATACAGCGTATGGGGTTTTCTTCCAAACTGTCCATCGGGCCGGGAAGCCAGCTCTTTGACGGCGGAAGCCTGTCTCTGCTGGCTGACCACGGCAACCGTCAGATGCTGTCCATGGTCATGCAGTCAAAGGATGGCACTCTCGTCGTCATTGACGGCGGCTGGGACAGTGATTCCGCCCATTTACTCGATGTGATCCGCTCCAAGGGAGGCCATGTCTCCGGATGGTTCATCACCCATCCCCATTCCGACCATGCAGGCGCCCTGATTGAGATTTTAAATAATCCGGACAGCCAGATCACCATTGACAACGTCTACTATAAATTCACAGACCAGGAATGGTACGATACCCACGGTTCCGGACGCGGCGACTTCGTGGTGAGCCTTCGGGACGCCCTGGCAAAGCTTCCGCCGGAGAAGCTTCACGGCGACATCACCAAGGGCCAGGAAATACAGCTGGGGGATATCCGGGCCGTCGTAATGAATGATCCGTACCTCCTGGATGCCACCTCTGTTAACAACAGTTCCGTCGTCTTTAAGTTTTACTTAAACGGCGTCAGCATCCTGGTTCTGGGCGACTTGGGACCGGAAGGCGGACAGCTCTTAATGAACGAGCACACGCCCGCCGAGCTTAAGAGCGATATCGTACAGATGTCCCATCACGGACAGTACGGCGTAAACCGCGATGTCTACGCGGCCATCAATCCTCAGATCGCCTTATGGCCCTGCCCGCAGTGGCTCTGGGACAATGACAACGGCGGCGGTATCGGAAGCGGGGACTGGAAGACGTTGGAGACCCGTCAGTGGATGGAGGAATTGGGCGTGCGTGTCAATTACTGCATCAAGGACGGCGATCAGATAATCAATTAAACAAAACGGCCTGTCGCCATGAAGCTGACAGGCCGTTTTTATTTTTCATCATCAGTCCCCGCCGGGGCCGTCCCTTCTGGGACGTGTGGACTCGGGAAGCGGCTCCACATAGAAGCCGTCTTTGTAGGGTTCTGTATCCACTTCGGGTATATCTCCATCACCGTAATCATCTTCCTTCGGATCATACGCTGCCATCTCTGTCACCTCCTTTTTTACGGCTGTTATCAGCCTTCCATCTGTCTTCCAAGGAATCCTGCTGCCGTCGTAGCCAGCTTCGTTTCCATATCTCCAAATCTTGCTCTGGGCTCTCGGCTTAACAAAGCAACCGCCCCGATCGCATCGCCTTCACAGATAATCGGCGCGATCACCTGGGCTGTGATCCCTTCCAGGGCTTCTCCAGTCAGGGGAGTAAAATTCTTATCATCTTTTCCAGCCAGCAATACGGTTCTTTCATTAATTACATTTTCCAGCTGTTTGCTGATCGTCTTCTGGAGCAGTTCCTTTTTCGAACCACCGGCAACCGCGATCACCTGGTCCCTGTCACTGATGCAGACGGTAAGTCCCGTCGTCTGTGCCATGGCTTCCGCATACTGGGATGCAAACGCCGTCAGTTCAACCATCGGTGAATATTTCTTTAAAATGATTTCGCCTTCCCTGTCTGTGAATATCTCTAACGGCGTACCCTCTCTCAAACGAAGGGTTCTCCTGATTTCTTTCGGGATTACCACACGGCCAAGGTCATCAATTCTCCTTACAATACCTGTTGCTTTCATATAAAACTCCTCCATGGTGTACAATTTTATATCACTGATACTATTTTGCTACGAACGCTGAGATTTATACTCATGTCTGCCATTTTTCGTAATATATCCCTGTCATTTTCCATCGAATGAGGTTTTTAAAATTGATTTACAGCCGTGAAGACCGCTCTGAATGCGGCTTCCGCAGTATCATGACTGCAGAGTATGGCGTAAGAAAATGCGCCAGTTCTTTTGAACTGGCGCAAATACGATCAGATTTTGTGGTTGATGGCTGTTCTGTTATATTCTTCCTGCCTGTCTTCTCCTCACCGTTCCGCTGCGCCGATCAGACATACCGGCGATCCGCAGCGGATCTCCTCATCCATGTCATCGATTTTTCCATTTTCTTCATCAAATCGAAACATGGTAATCGTATCGCTGTCCTGATTCGCGGAAAGGATTACGTCCCCGCAGAGGCAGAAATCCCTGGGCGTCTTCCCCCTCGTCCCGGTCCGCCCGGTGAACGCGAGAAGTCCGGTACCGGCGTCCACCGCAAACACCGCGATGCTGTCGTGCCCGCGGTTGGAAGCGCAGAGAAAACGTCTGTCGCCGGATAAATGAATGGCCGCACACGTGTTGTTCTCCGCCTGCTCCGGCAGTGTGGAGACTCTCTGCAGGATACGGTTTTCCCCGCCGCTGCATTGAATCACAAATACCTCCGAGCTCAGTTCACTCACCACATACATCAGCTCTCTCTTCTCACCGTTTAAGACAAAATGTCTCGGCCCCGTACCTCCCGGAAATACAATATCGCGCTTCTCGTCTGGCTCCAGCTTCCCATTCTTTTCATCGATCCTGTAATATTTGATCCGGTCGATCCCTAAATCCACGCACCAGAGACCTTCTTCATCCGCAGAGTACCCTGTATAATGAACATGAGGCCCCTCCTGTCTCTCTTCATTGGGTCCGTGGCCAGAATGTTGTTTCAAATCACACAGTTCCCCGATGGAGCCATCCGCATTTAACCGGAACATGGATACGCTGCCGCTCATATAGTTGGCTGCGTACAGAAAGCCCCGCTTCTCATCGGGAAGCAGATGACACGGCAGCGTTCCCTCCGTTCCCCGTGTGTTAAGAAGCGTCAGCGAATCGCTGTGAATCCGGAACGCAGCCACACCGCCTCCGCTCCTTCCTTCATAAGTCATGTCCTCCATAACGGAGTATAAAAACCGGCCATCGGAGGAAACCGCCAGGTACGACGGATTCGACACTCCTGCGGCCGCAAAAACTTCCGTAAGCCGCGGCTCCCCGCCTTCTCCCCGGATCAGCCTGTACCCGTGAATTCCGGCCTCCTCTGCCGCTGCATAGCTTCCTGCATATACGATGTAATTCTGCTTCATAAATGTTATCCTTTCCCCAAATCGTATTTTCTATCATTTTACCCGATAAAAAGAAGCTGCGCACCGCTGGTCTTACACAGCCGGTGCAGCAGCTCCCTTTCAAAATCTTTTAAGCATGCTCCTTACAGAATCCGGAACAGCCGCCTGCTTACGAAACTCCTACTGCTCTTTCGCAATCTTCATTGTCTGAATCAGAACGCTCCTTTCGTGACCCTTGGTGATACGTCCTTTGAGGAGCATACATACGCCTCATGCGTCACCCTTGCCGCCGTGCTGTCAGGAACCGGAGCTACAAATCTGTTCTCAAATGATTCATTCCTTTGAATGGTCAGCTCATTCGAAACTCTCTGCAGAAGATACATACCTAAAACGTCCATGGTTACCACCTTTCTTATATTTTATGATTATGGAAATATAGCATGCATTGGGGATTTTTATCCCTTCTTCTACTATTATTATATCATAAAATAGGCTAATAGCAACCATCGTAAGCTTAAATTTTTATAAACACTTTTCAGAATACTCTTTATTTTTCTGTCAATTCACGCAACTGTTTCAGCAGCTCTTCCGCCTGTTCCATCATACCGGCCGTGGTCTGGTTTTTCCGCCTGTCGATGAACGTAAAGTACGGTTCATCCGCCATATGGAACTTCAAATCGCCGCGGTACCGCTCCACCATAGCCGGTATGCCCGCCACGTTAAGCTTCGCTTTCTGATACATGGTGAGCCGGATCTCCTGGCTGTTGATGTTCACCTCGGTCACGTAAGCACCATGAGCCAGCGCCTTGATGGCCGCCACGTGCAGGAGATTTTCAACCGGCTTCGGAATATCTCCGAAACGGTCCATCAGCTCATCCTGCATATCCATGTGCTCATCCTCATTCTCAATACTGGAAATCCTCTTGTAAATATCCAGCTTCTGATATTCATTCTTAATATAAGAGGTAGGGATATAAGCGTCGATGTCGCAGTCCACCACAGTCTCGTAGGTGTCCTCCTCCCTCCGCTGGCCCTTCAATTCCAATACCGCCTGATTTAACAGTTTACAGTAAAGGTCATACCCGACCGCTTCCATATGGCCGTGCTGTTCCGCGCCCAGAACATTGCCCGCCCCGCGGATCTCTAAGTCACGCATGGCAATCTTGATGCCGGAGCCCAGCTCCGTAAACTCCCGGATGGCCTGGAGACGCTTCTCTGCCTCCTCCCGAAGCATCTTGTCACGTTTGTACATGAGAAACGCATAGGAAGTCCTGCTCGACCGGCCCACGCGCCCCCTCAGCTGGTACAGCTGGGAAAGTCCCATGCGGTCCGCATCCTGTATAATCATCGTATTGGCATTGGGAATATCGAGTCCCGTCTCGATGATGGTGGTGCAGACAAGCACATCGATCTCCCCATTGACGAAATCAAACATGATGCGCTCCAACTCATGCTCATGCATCTGGCCATGGGCGAAGGTCACTGAGGCCTCCGGCACGAGACTGGCGATATGGTTCGCCACCTCGTCGATGTTGCTGACGCGGTTGTATACGTAATACACCTGGCCGCCCCGGGAAAGCTCCCGGTTAATGGCCTCCCGGACCATCTCGTCATTATACTCCATCACGTACGTCTGGATGGGCATACGGTCTACAGGAGGTTCCTCCAGCACACTCATGTCGCGGATTCCCACCAGGCTCATGTGCAGCGTTCTGGGAATCGGAGTCGCAGTCAGGGTGAGAACGTCAATATTTTCCTTCAGCTTCTTGATCTTCTCCTTGTGAGCCACGCCGAATCGCTGCTCCTCATCGATAATCAGAAGCCCCAAATCCTTAAACTGGACATCCTTTGACAGCACGCGATGGGTGCCGATCACGATATCCACCAGTCCGCGTTTTAAATCCTCCAGCGTCTTCTTCACCTGGCCCGGTGTGCGGAACCGGGACATCAGATCCACACGCACCGGGAAATCCTTCATTCTCTGGACAAAGGTGTTGTAATGCTGCTGGGCCAGAATCGTGGTCGGCACCAGATACACCACCTGCTTTTCGTCCTGCACCGCCTTGAACGCGGCGCGCAGGGCGATCTCCGTCTTTCCGTAGCCCACGTCGCCGCAGATCAGGCGGTCCATTATCTTCCGGCTCTCCATGTCGCCCTTGGTGGCATCGATGGCATCCAGCTGGTCCTCCGTCTCCTCGTAAGGGAACATCTCCTCGAATTCCTTCTGCCATACCGTATCAGGCCCGTACGGAAAGCCCTGGGTGTCCTGTCTGGCTGCATATAGCTGCACCAGGTCCTTGGCAATCTCCTTAACCGCGCCTTTCACCCTGGTCTTCGTCTTGTTCCACTGGTCTCCGCCGAGACGGTTTAATTTCGGCTTCTTCGCCTCGGAACCGGCGTACTTCTGGATCCCGTCCAGGCGTGTAGCGGGCAGATAGAGGTTGCCTCCGTCTCCATACTCTACCTTTAAGTAATCCTTGATGACTCCGTCCTGTTCGATCTTCTCAATTCCGCGGTAGATACCCAGGCCGTGGTCCTCATGAACCACATAGTCCCCCACGGACAGATCAGAAAAACTCTGAATCTTCGTTCCCTCGTAGGTGGTCTTCTTCCTCTTCCGCTTCTTTTTCTCGACGCCGAACATGTCGCCTTCCGTGATCACGATAAACTTGATCATCGGATACTCGAAGCCGCGGTGTAAGTTTCCATAGGTTACCAGGATTTCACCTGGCTTCACCTCCACCTCTTCCCGGCTCTCATCCGGGCACCACGCCCGCAGATTGTACTCCCTCAAGTCGCTGGCAAGACGGCTGGATCTGGTCCTGGAGGCGGAAAGAAGGATTACACGGTATCCCTCCCGTTTCCATCTGGTCAGATCCTTGATCAGCAGTTCAAATCCATTTTGATAGGAGTTCACATTTTTCACGGAAAGGCTGTATCTTCCATTTACTGTAAATCCGGAGAGCTTCTGCTCCAGGCCGGTCAGATACGCGGTACGGCTCTTCTGCGTCCTGGCCAGCATCTCCTTAGCCGGGTAAAGCAGTCCCGTCTGTCCCGGAAGCAGATATCCGTGTTCGAGACGGGATATCATGCTCTCCCGGAACTCTTCCTCCACCGTCACACCCTTTTCCTTTAACCGCTCCGGCTCGTCTAAGTAGATGACCGTGTCCTCTTCCGGGAAATAATCGAGAAATGACACACTGTCCCGGCAGAAATAATGAATATAACCGTCCAGGCCGTGCTGTTTCCAGCCTTCTTTAAGGCCATCCGAGAGTTCCGAGATAATGGAATGAATCCGGGCTGCCTCCTCCGTCTTAAGCTGCGCTCTCAAATCTTTCTCGTATTTCTTTGCCTCTTTTTCGATCGCTTCCCGTCCGTCTGCGATCTGCTGCTTCGTCAGCACCATCTCCGTGGCCGGATAGACCAGGACACGTTCCAGTTCTTCGATGGACCGCTGGCTCTCGATATCGAAGGTACGGATAGAATCCACCTCATCATCCCACAGTTCGATACGCACCGGCAGTTCCTCGGTCAGCGGGAATACATCAATGATGCCGCCCCGGATCGAAAACTGGCCCATGCCATCCACCTGGGCTACGCGCTCGTAACCCAGCTCCACCAGTTTTTCCTTCCACTCTGCGATATCTAAAGTCTGTCCGCTTCCCACCTCGAGAACCTGCTTCTGTAAGAAGGCCAGCGGAAGCAGATGGTCCATCAGCCCGTCAAAGGTAGTGACGACCACGCCGGACTTCTCCTCCATCAGCCTGCGGAATACGGCCATACGCTGTTTAGTTAAAAGATTTCCGTGAATGTCCGCGTTAAAGAACAGTAAGTCCCTGGCAGGATACAGAGAGACTCCAGGCTCAAAATTGCGGTAGTCCTCGTAAATCTCCCTGGCTCTGGTGTCGTCATAAGTGACCACCAGCTTCCAGGGCACCTCCTTCGCCGCCTCGTACATTAAATGGACCTTCTGGGAATCCATACAGCCGCTGACCAGAACCGGCCCTTTTTTCCGGTTTAAATCGCGGTCTAAGTCTTCAAATTCCTTCAGCTCTCTTAATGGACTTTCAAACACATCGCTCATGAATTCTCCTTATTTTTTCTGTTATAATGGTTCATCGCCGCATCTGCTCCGTCCTCGATCATCATGCAGGCCGCCTCCGCCGCGTCGCGGTATGCCTCCTCCATAACTGCCTGCTGCTCCTTCGGGAATCTCCCCAGCACGTAGTCCGCCAGATCCATGCCGCGCGTTTTCTCGCCTACCCCGATGCGTATTCTCGGAAATTCCTGGGTTCCCAGATGGCTGATGATATTTTTTAAGCCATTGTGGCCGCCTGCGCTTCCCTTTAAGCGTATGCGCAGCTGACCTTCTGACAGATTAATGTCATCGCAGAGAATGATGATGTTCTCCGGTTCTATTTTATAAAAGTCCGCGATTTCCCGGATGCTTTCCCCACTTAAGTTCATATACGTCTGGGGCTTCGCCAGGACCACCTTCTGACCGCCGATATATCCCTTTCCATACAGCGCCTTATGCTTCTTCTCCGTCACCGTCGTTCCGGCCTTGTCCGCCAGAATATCGATGGCTTCAAAGCCTACATTATGTCTCGTTTTTTCATATTCCCTTGTTGGATTTCCAAGTCCTGCGATCAAATACATATTTTCCGCTCCTTACTATGTTCTATATTAATTTATTTCTGAGTTCATGCCAATTATTTACGCGGGCAGCGAACCAGGCGAACATACCCGCATGTCCGGCCGGCGACTGCCGCGAGAACCAATTCCCTGCTGCCAGCGGCGGGGTATTGGACTTCAGAACGCCCGAAAAGCGCTAGATTTCCTTGTAGGGGGTATCTAACGCTGGCTGGTTTACTCATTTTAACAGTTTGAAACCTTGATGTAAAGGGGGAAGAGAGGAATTTATCCAGTAAGATTTAAGAGAATGCTGCGGTTCAATATCAACGAATTACCATTAGAATCAGATAATACGCCACCGGCCCCAGCAGTGCGGGCAGGTAATTAGCAACCTTTAAATGCAGGATATCCAATAAATCCAGCGACATGGCAAAAATAAGAAGAGAACCTATAGCCGAGATTTCATTGATAACCGCATCTGTTAAAAACGGATGGAGCGCGCCCGCTAAGAGAAAAATCACCGTCTCATATAAGAACACAAACGGGCCGGACAGCATAACACTGGGGCCATAAATCGCACCGTAAATTAAGGAGCTGCAGGTATCCAGGACTATTTTAAATATCAATATGGACGCATCGCCCTTTAAACCAATGTCAAGCGGCCCCACAATTGCCATGGAACCAACACACTGAATCATGAAGACTGTTATAAAACCTTTCACAAAATTTTTATTCGCTTTTTTAAACTTTGATTTAAGGAAACCACCAAACCGGTTGAATTTCCCATCCAGATCGCAGCCGGCGCCGGCCAATGCGCCTAAAACACAGCTGATAATCATCAGAGCTGAATTCTTTGTCGTTATTGCGCCCTGGATTCCGACTGCCGCAATACACAGGTTTGCAATAATCAGCCCGGCATCAATCTGTTTTTTAGATATGATTTTTTTAACTAAACCACTTAGAAATCCTCCGGCTTCGATTCCTATCATATTGAGAAATATATATAACATAAGTAATGCTGCCCCCTTGGATCAATTACTTTAAAAAGTTTAACACGCTCTGTACCTCTGTCTTTACACCAGAGATAAGCGAATCTTCCTTAATCATAAACTTTGGATGATGATTGGCAAAGCCACACCCGTCCGCCGCAGTACCACCGCCCAGCTGGACAAATGAAATCGGGGCTATCTGACGATAATATGCGAAATCCTCGCTTGCGCTGATGATCGGCACTTCCCTCACCATCTCCGCGCCAAGCACTTCTTTCGCACTTTTCATGACCAATTCAGAGAGATTCTTATCATTGATAACCGACGGATAAGAAAATTGATAATCCAGATCATAGGATGCGCCATATATTTGACAGGTTTTATCCACGATATCCTTTATGCGCTGCGCGATTCTCTGTCTTGTCTCTTCGTTTACCGTACGGACAGATGCACTCATATAGGCTTTATCCGAGATGATGTTCGGCGCTTCCCCTGCTTTAAATTCCCCAACAGTAAGAACTGCCATCTCTCCCGGCGTCGCATAGCGGGAAATGACGGTCTGAAATTCATTGATCATCTGTACTCCCACAATGATGGGATCAATTCCCTTCTGAGGCATGGAGCCATGGCTTCCTTTTCCCTGTATGTTTAGGAAAAAACCATCTGCGGCCGTTGTCGCAGGACCTTCTGTGTGAACATTTATGGAGCCTGCATCTAGATTGGAGATAATATGCAGACCAATTACGGCATCTACATCATCAATGAGTCCGCTATCGACGATTGACTTTGCCCCGCCGGGATTGACCTCCTCTGCATGCTGGAATATGAATTTCACAGTTCCGTGAAGCTGGTGTTTCATTCCTGATAAAACCTTTGCCGCTGCCAAAAGCATGGCTGTATGGGTGTCGTGACCGCAGGTATGTGCAGCATTTGCTACTACAGACTGGTAAGGCAGCCCACTTTCTTCCTGCATCGGCAGTGCATCCATGTCGGCGCGAAGCAAAATAGTCTTTCCCCCAAAATCTCCTTTTAAAATACCCAATACACTGGTTTCTGTCGGCTCTGCAATTTCAATTTGCCCAAAGGAACGCAGTTTTTCTTTTACGTATGCCGCTGTGTTATACTCTTTAAAAGACAATTCCGGATTTTGGTGGATATGTCTTCTCCATTCTATCATTTCCTCTACCGGGATTTTATCAAACCATTCATTCATTTTCAGTACCTCCTACAATTTCTACAGGTTTTTTCACAAACAAGGCGCAAGCGCCTGAGATAATCATGCATACGCTCAGACAGATAAAGGAATATAAATAGCTGGTCGGCTGTGCGAATAAGCTAACTAACTGCGGTGAAATAATTCCGCCTACGAAAGCGCCGATATTTAATACGGCAAATGCGGCTCCGATAATCTGCTTTGGCACAAGCTGATAAGGTACCGATAAGAGCGCCGAAAATGCCAGCATCATAGTGAATACGGATACATACAAAGCTCCAATCGCAAGCATATAAATGGGAGCTGTTATAAATACCACTAAACATACAGCTGTCAAAATCGAGGATACGAAAATAAATTTTAATTCTTTTCCTTTAAAAAATTTGGTGATAATGGAACCACTTGATGCCATCGCAATTGTCATGATGATATAAAAAGCAACCATTATTTTTGATAAAGTTCCCTGATTCTCCACGTTAAAATTAATCCGGAGCACATTGGGCAGCCAGAACAGCATGGCAACTCCCACAAGGTTGCTGAACAATACCGCGAGTGCCAGCAGTAATGTATTTTTATTCTTCCATGCGTCAAAGAAGCCAGCCTTCTGCTGCGGAGCCTTAACCACCGCATTTCCGGCTCCCTTATCTTTAAAATTGTCCTTCATCAAAAAGATGACGGCCAACAGCGCTACCAGGTAGCCTGCTGAAAGGAAATAATAAGCATAATGCCAGTTGCTGTTAATCATACTTTCACCAACGGTACTCGCCAAGATACCCCCAATTCCTGCTGTTGCAACAACGAAGGACTGTACCTTTGCACACTGATCACTCTGATAATGCTCGCTGATGATCTTCGGCGCGCCATTGGTATATCCCGCCTGCCCGAATCCAACCATGAAACGCAGCAACACGATTGCCCCCAAACCGGTAACACTACCAAACAGGAATGAAAATACGGTCAGCAGCGCTAATGAAATAACCACAAACTGCTTATAACCGAAGCGGTCCACCAGCCATCCGCCGGGAATCGTCACCAGGATAAAGCTGACATAAAACACGGAAGAAAGATTCCCCATTTGTGTTTTTGTGAACCCATATGTACTAATTAATTTATCTGCTGTAAATCCGATCATACTTTTATCGAGGTTTGCAAAGATACCGATAAAACAAATTACACCAAATACAATCCATTGATTTTTTGTTAATTTCATGACCTTTTCTCCATTCTACTTGAACTGTTCTTCTGAACACAAACATCATAAACCTTCAATCAGCTTGAGAGTCAATAGTAAAATGAAAAAATATTTTATTTTTCGTCACGTGTTTCATAAGGGACCCATACCAAATGAGAAATATAATAATTCTCAGGTTCCCAACTGGCAAATATCACCCGTGAAATGCTTTCTCCCTTTATTTGCAGATGATTTTCTGCGGCAAAATCCAGCAGCATTTTTGACTTTTCTGGCATCGTGCTTTCCGGTGTTGCTTCATAATAAAATATGATTGCCGGGCAGACTTCATAGTATTTCACAATCTCGCTCTCATGAACACCCAAAAACTCCGCCGTCGCCTTATCCAGACAAAAACCAAAATCAAACTCATGCTTTCCGGATTTAATGACCTCCGGCGAGGCAGAACCTGACATAAATGGAAGATCTGCATGCTTTAACCATTTGACCAGTTCTGCCTGTACCTGATTATCCAAGATTAAATCAAACTGCTTCTGGTAATTCATCCGGTACAGAGCCGGCCGTATCCCTAAAAAGCATCCCCGTTTTGCATTCTGCGCCTGTGTCATACTGGAAATAGCAGAATGAATGCTGTTTAACTTCAGATTCATATAAAAAGCCTCATTTATCAGCTCCGCTTCTTTATTTTCCAAGGACATCTCCAGATTCGCCATGGAAGTCTGCTGCATGATATCGCCCACCTCCTGCAGCGAATATCCATATTTGTGAAACCTCTGGATATTCAGCAGATGATTGATCTGGATAATATCAAAATATCGGTAATTCGAATACTCATCCTTGAAGGGCCGGATTAATCCCTTTTTTTCATAATTTCGTATGGTTTCCGAGCTAATCCCCAACATCTTTGAGATTTCTCCGATTTTATATGTCTTCAATGTAAGACCCCACCTTCTATATTATTTATATAGAAGTATTATATCAGATCCTTTGCTGAATCACAGTTTAAATTGTATAAGTTGAGCCTCTGTCCCGCTCCCGGAAGATGGCGGAGGCTCAACCTATACTCTTAATTACCAAATTTACCCGAACGCACATCTTGCGGTGCCCCTCCCAATATGGTAAAATGCTAATGTCACTGAATCACACCTTATATAGGTTCAAAATAGGTTGAACGTTTCTACCAACTACCGGAATAGTTGACTATAAGGCTGGTTGGTATTTTTATGGGAAAAGGAGTGTTGTTCATGAGTTCAAATTCAAGTAACTATGATGTCATCATCATCGGGGCGGGGCCTTCCGGTATTTTCTGTGCCTATGAGCTGATTCAGCAGAAACCGGATTTAAAGATCCTGATGGTCGAGAAGGGGCGCAGAATCGAAAACAGGACGTGTCCGAAGAGGACGACCAAGACTTGCGTGGGATGCAAGCCATGTTCCATTACCACCGGTTTTGCCGGAGCGGGTGCATTTTCCGACGGCAAGCTGTCACTCTCTCCAGACGTGGGCGGGAATCTCCCGGAGATTCTGGGATATGATAAGACAGTGGAGCTCTTAAAGGAATCCGATAACATCTATCTGAAGTTCGGCGCCGACACGAATGTATACGGCATCGACAAGCAGAAAGAGATTCAGGAGATCCGCAGAAAGGCGATTAACGCCAACTTAAAACTGATCGAATGTCCGATCCGCCATCTCGGCACAGAGGAAGGCTACAAGATCTATACCCGCCTTCAGGAGCATTTACTGGCTCAGGGCGTTGAGATGGAATTCAACACCATGGTAAAGGATATTATTATAGAAGATAACGAGGCGAAGGCTATCGTTACCGATAAGGGCGAGACGTATTACGCGCCGGAGATCGTATCTGCCATCGGCCGCGAAGGCTCTGACTGGTTCAGCCATATCTGCGACGCGCACGGCATCGAGACCCGCGTCGGAACTGTGGACATCGGAGTCCGCGTAGAGGTCCGCGACGAGATCATGGAGTTCTTAAACAAGAATCTCTATGAAGCGAAGCTGGTCTACTATACCCCGACCTTTGATGACAAGGTGCGTACCTTCTGTACGAATCCTTCCGGTGAGGTCGCCACAGAATACTACGAAAACGGACTGGCCGTTGTCAACGGGCACGCCTATAAATCCAAGGAATACAAGACAAACAACACGAACTTCGCGCTTCTTGTCTCCAAGAACTTTACGAAGCCATTCAAGACGCCGATTGAATACGGCAAGCACATCGCCCAGCTCAGCAATATGCTCTGCGACGGCAAGATTCTGGTTCAGACCTTCGGCGATTTCCAGCGCGGCAGACGTACCACGGAAGAACGTCTCTGCCGCAACAACTTAATCCCGACCTTAAAGGACGCGGTTCCCGGCGATTTATCTCTGGTATTCCCGCACCGCATCATGGTCGATATTAAGGAAATGCTGCTGGCCTTAGACAAGGTCACTCCAGGTATCGCCAGCGACGAGACACTGCTTTACGGTGTGGAAGTAAAATTCTACTCCAACAAGGTTGTTGTCAATTCTGACTTCGAGACCAGTGTCACGGGACTTCGCGCCATCGGAGACGGCGCCTCCGTTACGCGCGGGCTTCAGCAGGCATCTGCCAACGGAATCAGCGTGGCGAGGAGCATCCTGAAAAAAATGGAGAGTTAGGAATCATCATATAATCTATCATGGATAACAAATAAAGCGTGGAAACGCCGAGCAGATTCTTCTCGGTGTTCTCACGCTTTTTATTTGTTGCAGAGATAAATGGTCTCCCCCACGCACTGGCACCTATTTATTCAAACATGACGTACTCATAATCGCAGTATCCGGCCGATTCCTCATTTTCACGCGAGCAGGACCACAGGCAGAGCTTCGCTCCTGTCCAGGTGGCCCGGCACAGCCTAAATACCGGCTCCAGCTTCTGGAACACGGTGCCATCGGCGGACCATGAAAACTGGTATGTCTTGTCCCCGGAGACAGAAAGCTTCAGCCACAGGCTGCTGCCGGCCGCGGGTGCCTTAAGGACACAGCGCTCCTCCGCTTCACCGAGGAACATTTTCTCCGAAACGGTCCCCTCATAGCAGCGAAGCTCCGGTCCGTCCGGCCCCTGGTATAAGCCGGCGTAGGCGTAGGAATGGCCCACCATGCCGATGCCGCCGAAATCTCCGTTCTTATCTCCGTGGAGTTCCAGCCTGGCTATCATGGAAAACTCCTTTTGCTGGGGGATCTGGGTCAGCACATTGGGGGCGTACCAAAGGAGATTGTCCCTGTCCGGATTTCTGCGGCAGTACAGCCTTAGATGGCCCGGTGCGGCGGTCAGGGAATAGTTTTCCGGATTGGGATTTGCCTGCCACTGCCACTGGAGACCCAGGGTCTCCGAAGAGAAATCATCCGCACGCGCTATCTCATACTCCGGCATGCCTTCCGCCGGCATTTTCCATTCCGCCACAGGCTCGCCGATTCCGTCTCCGTCCGTATCCTGTCCCATAAACGGCCATCCGTCCACAAAACACATGGGCTGTAGATGGATGATTCTCCCCAGTTCCAGGACATCCTGAAAATGGATGAACCAGTCCCTTCCGTCCGGGGCCGTTATCCAGCCGCCCTGGTGAGGGCCATTGATGGGGGAATTGCCCTGACGCATGACGATCTTATACTCATAAGGGCCGTACACAGACGTGGATCTAAGGCAGGACTGCCATCCGTTCTCCACTCCGCCGGACGGCATTAAAACGTAATAGTATCCATCTTTTTTATACATCTTCGGCCCCTCTGTGGTCGGGGCGATCTGCTCGCCGTCGAAGATCAGGACCGGTTCGCCGATGAGTTCCCGGCAGTCGGGGTCGATCTCCACCACCATCAGGCGGTGCTTAACCCCAGCCCTGCTGCCCGCGTAGGCAAAGATCATGTATGCCTTCCCGTCATCATCCCAGAAAGGACACGAATCGATCCAGCCCTTTCGTTCGCACAGCATGTTCAGCTGGAATTCTCCATAGGGATCGCGGCTTCTGGCCACCAGAATCCCTTCGTCCACCAGAGGGATAAACACGATGAAGGTTCCGTTGTGGTAACGGATCGCCGGTGCCCAGGTTCCGGATCCATGGGAAGGCACCGCGTATTTTTCATACGGCAGCTCCTTCACACAGTAGTTGATCAGTTCCCAGTGCACCAGATCCTTCGAATGCAGGAGAGGTACCCCGGGAAAATAAGTAAAGGAAGACGCCACCATATAGTAGTCTTCTCCGACCCGAATCACATCGGGATCCGAATAGTCCGCGTACAATACCGGATTTTTGTAAGTCTGCATAAAATCCTCCATTTCAGCCACGCCCTGTCTTACAGGCCATGTGCTCTCATAAAGTTTGATAAATTCTGTGCGATCATGGTGTGACCCGCGTCTGAAGGGTGCAGTCCATCCGAGGACAGCCCCCGAAACGTTCCCATGATCTGCGTTCCATTCCTATAATACAACCAATCATACTTTTTTTCCAGTACAGCTGTGCACTCTTTTATCTTTATAAAATCTTTATACTCAGAATGCGAAACCTTCCTTGTGTTTTTTCTATTTTGCAATATAATAGTACTATTACTATTCAATATTTCTCAAAAGGGAGTTTCGCATGAAAAAAAAGACTAAGTTACTCTTAAACCTTGCTCTGACTCTGTTTTTCCTGATTATGATCATTGTCAAGGGCCCCAACTTAAATCCGCTGTATTCGGATGGCGCATTCGCCTGGTGTTTTATATTCAGCTCCTACGTCGTCTTAAATTTCCTGATTGGTTTGGGCGGAATCCGTGTTACTACGGATCAATCCTCCCACATGTCCGTCAGCTTGGACAAGAACGTCAAGGGAATTAAAACAGGAATTACGCTGCTGATCATTTTCTGGCTGCTGTATTTTGCAGTCACGGTACTCTCCATGCCTCTGTTTAATTACAAGGCGTACCGCGACCAGCTAGGGCAGCCCGAAATCTCGGAGTTCACCGAGACGGTACAGCCGCTGGCCCTTAACCAGCTTCCGGTCATGGACAAGGCACTGGCCAGGGAACTGGCCGATAAGAAGGTGGGCGAGAATCCGGGACTTGGCAGCCAGGTCGTGCTGGGAACTCCCGTGATCCAGAAGGTCAATGGAAAACTGGTGTGGGTTGTTCCGCTGGAGCACTCCGGCTTCTTCAAATGGTTAAAGAATCTGGACGGCTCCGCCGGATACATCGTCGTATCCGCGACCGATGTAAGCGATGTGGATCTGGTAACGGATCACAAGATCAAGTATCAGGAGAATGCCTACCTGCTGGACGATTTAAACCGCCATGTACGCCTGTTTGAAGGCGGCCTCTTCCGGGGTATGACGGATTACTCCTTCGAGCTGGATGACGACGGCGTTCCCTACTGGGTAATCACTACCTATAAGAACCGCTGGCTGTTCAGTCTTCCGGAGGCAAGCGGCGTGGCGATTGTAAACGCCTCCACTGGTGAAACTAATTATTATGGTGTGGATGATCTGCCGGAATGGGTAGACCGCGTTCAGCCGGAAGAATTTATCATGCAGCAGATTCAGAATCAGGGCGCCTATGTTCACGGTATCTTCAACTTCTCCAACCAGGATAAGTTCCGAACCAGCCAGGGCAACATCATCGTCTACAACGGCTCCGACTGCTACCTCTTCACAGGACTCACCAGCGTGGGCTCCGATGAATCCGCCATCGGATTTATCATGGTGGACATGGTAACGAAGGAACCGAAGATGTACCAGATGAGCGGCGCCACCGAGATGGCGGCCCAGCAGTCCGCCCAGGGTAAGGTTCAGCAGTATGGCTATTCCGCATCCTTCCCGATGATCATCAATCTGGACGGAAAGGCCACGTACTTCATGACACTGAAGGACAGAGCCGGTCTGATCAAGCAGTACGCTTTCGTCTCCGTATCCAACTATACGAATGTCGGAACCGGGGAGACCATCGACAGCGCGCTCCGTAATTTCCGGCAGGTTATGGGAAGCAGCAATGACGGCATCATCACAGGGCAGAATGCAAAGGAAGCCGAAGGAAAGGTCTACCGGATCGCCAGTGAGGCATTAGGTGAGAGCATCACCTACAAGCTGATCCTGAAGGAGAAACCGGATCAGATCTTTACCATTTCCTACGATCTGAGCAATGAACTGGCCCTCACAGAGCCGGGTGACCGCGTAAAGATCAACTATATGGCGAGTGGTACCGGAATCTGTATTGCCACCGCGTTCGACAATCTGGAGTTTAAGCAGATATCCGATGATGAAGCAACGGCTCCGGCTGAACCGGATGTCCCTCTTAAATCGCCTTCACCTGGCAGTGAGGTTCCGGATGGGGGCATGGCTGGAGGCGCCAGCGGCGTTCCAGACAGCAACGGTCCAGCGGAGGCCGAGAGCAGCAAACCCGCAGAATCGGTAAGCAGCGCAGAATAATTATAAGGATAAGAAAAAGCTATGGAAATATTGCCGGGCAATAATTCCATAGCTTTTTCTTACGATTTATCTGTCCTGCGGCCCCCTGCCGCCCATCCACGTCATCCCAAGAATCAGCGCGGCTCCGACCATTTGCGCTACGCTCATTGTCTCCCTGAGTATTACCGCAGATAAGAGAATCGCGGTCACCGGATCGATATAGCTTAGGACCGCCACAGTCTGCGCCGGCAGCTTCTTCATAGCCGAAAAATACAGAAGGTATCCCACTCCGGTATGGACAATCCCCACAAATGCCAGCAGGACCCACGATACCGCCGGAACGGACGCCCAGACCGCAGAGAACGGTTCTGCAGCGGTCAGCACCGTATAGGGAAGCAGGATAACAGCCGCCACGCCCAGCTGTGCAGCAGTTGTCTCCAGCCCGGTCAGGCCCCTCATAAATTTGTTGAGTATCATGACACTGGCATAGAGGACCGCGGCCATCAGGCCGAAGAATATGCCGAGAAGGCCATTTTCACCATTCTCCAGAAAGAGTACATTGGATACCAGGAGCATTCCAATGACCGCTCCTACCGCGCAGCACAACTTCTTCTTTGTCAGCTTCTCCCCCAGCACAATGGGCGACACAAGGATCACGAACACCGGGGCAAAATAGTAGCTGAGCGTTGCACACGACACCGTCGTATATCGGTAGGCCTCAAACAGAAAAATCCAGTTAAAACCGATTGCTGCTCCCGAAAGCACCAGCACCAGCCAGTTGCCCTTAATCGCGCTCCAGTTGACCAGCTGTTTCATCAGACCTCCGGCCGTGACCAGAAAGAGGCAGCCAATCACGCCCCGCACCAGGGCAATCACACTGGAGGGGAGCGCGATCCCCCGTACAAACAGACCAATGCTTCCAAACATCAGCATGGCCACGATCACATTCACTTTTGCTTTCATACTTTAACCCATTCCTTTGTTAAACTACGATTAACTTTAGTTGTTTTTCCCTGGAATGTCAACCTCTTTTCAAACAAAGACAGGCGCCACTCCGAATTAACGGCCGTGGCGCCTGTTACTCTCATATCACTTCAGTCTCCTGCATTGCATGAATATCGCAGTGAAAGTGCAATGCTGCACTGGCTCTGTATGCCGCTTAGATCAGCTTCAGCTTCTTCATGGCATACTCAATTCCATCATCCTCCACATTCTTTGTAAAGAACGTGGCATATGGCTCCAGCTCCACATCATGGTGTCCCATGAGAATACAGTTCTTCGCATGTTCAAACATCGGAAGGTCGTTGGTGCTGTCACCGAACACGTAAGCGTCCTCAAGCGCCATTCCGTACTTCTCCAGAACCACATCGATGGCAGTCGCCTTGGAATAATCCGCCGGAACACATTCATAGAACCCGTCTCCCCGGTCTATGATGTTATATTCCAGCCCCAGCGCCCTTGAAAATCCGGCCAGATCGCTCTGCTCGTCTGCGAATACGCAGAACTTATCGAAATCATAGCAGTCATCTTCCCAGGTATAAGGCGCTCCATGGCCGTCTTTCTCGACATTTTCCCGGATCTGTTCCAGCTGGGTAAATCTGGTTTTGGCTTTTCTGAAATAGCAGTGCTCCGTGCCTTCCAGAATTCCTTCCATATTATACTTTAAAATGTCCTTCTTAATTTGCAGGCCGCGCTCATGAGGAATGGTAAAGGAAAACAGCACCTCGTCATCCACAATCACCCTTGTGCCGCATCCGCAGCAGTAGCCGTCCACTTCAACCAGGCCCTTGATCGGACCGATCAGGCTGTATGTACGGCCGGAATTGATAAATACCAGATGCCCATTGGCCCGCGCTTTCGCAACCGCACGCTTGGCACTCTCCGGTACATTCCGGTTCACTTCAGAAAGAAGTGTCCCATCTATATCAAAAAATAATGCTTTTCTGTTACTCGTCATTCATCACCCCGAAAACGGATACTGCCCGTTTTTTCATCCATGCTTTCTACGATTGCAAGGGATTCGACACGGATTCCATCCGCACGCAGACGGTCTCCTCCAGGCTGAAAGCCCTTCTCAATCACGATTCCTGCACCGACTAACTCCGCTCCCGAATCCTTCACAACAGCTGCCAGGCCCTCTAAAGCCTTGCCGTTAGCAAGGAAATCGTCGATCAGCAGAACCTTGTCTCCAGCGCCTAAAAATTCTTTGGCAACCATGATATCATAGACTTTACCATGTGTAAAAGATTCCACCTTGGTGGTGTAGACATCCCCGGCGATATTCTTCGTCTTGGACTTCTTCGCAAAAACTACCGGAACATCGAAATACTGGGCAACAATACACGCGATGCCAATTCCGGAAGCCTCAATTGTAAGGATCTTATTGATACTGTCATCGGAAAAACGTCTCTTAAACTCCTTTCCGATCTCTTCAAACAGCTTAATATCCATCTGATGGTTTAAAAAGCTGTCTACCTTCAATACATCGCCGGATTTAATCTTTCCGTCTTTCCGTATCCTGTCCTTTAAAAGCTGCATAAAGGTTCCCCCTACTCGTAAAATTTTTTTATTTGATTACTGCATTATCAACTAAAAATTTCATGGTCTTGGTAGAAATCAGATAGTCGTCCACATTATATGCTCCGGCTGACTCAATCATCTGATCTTTACTCTCGTATCCCATCTCTGTCGCAAGATTATCACGATCTTCGTCAGATACGGTTATACCTTCCTGATCCGCGATCGCGTGGAATACCAGTCTCTGCTCAACCGCAGACTTTGCAATATTCTTTACGTAGTTCTCTTTAAAGGTCTCCTCATCCACACCGTAGAACGCGGATGTAAATGTATTTAAATCAATGCCGTACATCGCTGCCTGATTGGTATAGTTGAGCAGATAATTATTGAAGTTCGCATCAACGGCTTCCTGCGTCGTCTCGATCTGACAGTTTTCAACGACTGCTTTCAGGATGTCATTCTCAACTGCCGCCTGCGCCTGGCCTTCCTTCTGCTCCAGAAGGCTCTGCTTTTTGCTTTCCTTATACTCGTCAACCGTCTTGAAATCAGATACTTCCTGAACGAACGCCTCGTCTAATTCCGGCATGTTCTTTTCCTGTACGTTGTTGACAGTTACCTTGAATACAACTGCCTGGCCGGCTAAATCCGCGTTGCCGTAGGATTCCGGGAAGGTTAAGTCGAGCGTCACCTCATCGCCCTTTTTTGCGCCGATCAGTCCGCTCTCAAACCCGTCAATAAACTGGTGAGAACCGATCACAAGATCCTGTCCCTGAGCGGTACCGCCGTCAAACGCCACGCCATCCTTTGTTCCTACATAGTCAATATTTACCTTATCTGTATCCTGAACAGCACGGTCCACATCATCATAGGTGGTTTTGCTCTCGCGCTCTGATAAGATCGCAGCGTCCACTTCTTCGTCAGATACTTCCACCGGTGTCTTGGTCACTTCGATTCCCTTATAATCACCGAGTGTCACAGTACCGTTATCGATTCCGGATAAATCCATCATCTGCAGCTGTTCAGACGCGCCCGCCTCTGAACCGGCCTCCGTAGTAGTCTCGGCAGTGGTTTCCGCAGGTGTCGTCTCTTCTGCCGCCTTCTTGGAGCAGCCTGTCACAACTGCCGCCATAATAAGACCACAGGCAGCAACTTTTAAAAATTTTCTCATAATACGTTCCTTTTCCTTTAATCAAAATAATAAATATATAAAATGCTTCCTGACAGTTATACCATATCGGAGCATGTAAAAAAAGCTTTTTACCGAAATTAACAAAAATTTCAGAATACGCAGCTGCCGTTTACGGCTCCGCAGCCCCTTAGGATGCCCTGTAAAAAGCCAGAAACGCTTTGTATGTATTATATACATCCAGCTTGGAGGCCAGCTCAAACGGAGAATGCATGGAAAGAATCGGCACTCCCAGATCGACTACGTCCACGTTCATATGCGCTACATACTGAGCGATTGTTCCGCCGCCGCCCACATCGACAGCACCGAGCTCACCGATCTGCCAGTACACGCCCTCCTGATCCATCATAGCGATGACCTTTGCCATCACTTCGGCGCTGGCATCGTTGGATGAGGACTTCCCACGGCTTCCTGTATATTTAGTCAATACGCATCCCTTATTTAAATAACAGGAATTCCGCTCCTCATAGACATTCGGAAATGTAGGATCGTAAGCCGCATTCACATCGGATGATAAGCAGATGGAATTCCTCAGTGCGCGTTTCACATCTGCGCCCTGTGTCTCCGCCAGTTCTTCTACATAATGGAGTACATAATCGGAGTTTAGTCCGGTATTTCCCACAGAGCCGATCTCTTCCTTATCGGTAAGAATGGTTACAGTGGTGTAGACCGGATTCTCTGTCTCAATCTCCGCCATCAGCGCTGTGTATGCACACACTCGGTCATCCTGTCCGTAAGCGCCGATCATACTGCGGTCCAAACCTACGTCGCTGGCCTTATGAGCCGGAACCAGTTCTATCTCGGCACGGAAAAAATCAGCCTCAGTAATTCCATAACGTTCGTTTAACAGCTGAAGCGCCAGCAGCTTAACCGGCTCCTTGATCTTTGCTTCGTCCACATATGGAATCGAGCCAATAATTACATTCAGCTCTTCCCCCTTCAGTCCATCCTTTAAGGGGCGCATATTCTGCTCAGCCGCCAGATGCGGAAGCAGATCCGTCACACAGAAGACCGGATCGCCTTCCTGTTCCCCGATATTCACCTCTACAATCTCGCCGCTCTTCTTCACGATGACGCCGTGCATGGATAACGGGGTGGCCCCCCACTGATATTTGCGGATTCCACCATAATAATGAGTCTTAAAATACGCCAGATCACTTTTCTCATAGACAGGATTCGGTTTCAGATCAAGGCGTGGGGAGTCGATATGCGCTCCGTTTAAGCGAAGTCCTTCTTCTACAGATTTACTTCCGAACGTTGTCGCTATCACCGACTTTTTCCGGTTTACCAGATATACCTTGTCGCCTGCAGAATACTTCTTACCGGCTTCAAACGACGTATAGCCTGCGGCTTCCAGGATCTTTACAGCTTCCTTTACGCACTCCCGCTCTGTCTTACCCTTATCCAGAAATGCCTTGTATCCTGCCGAGAAGGCTTCCGCAGCTTCACGCTGTTCCGGCGCCTCCTTTGCAATATTCGGGAATTCCCATATTAATTCTTCTGCTAAAATTTCTCCCTTTGTCTTTTCCATTGTGTAAATAACCTCCATGTTTGTCTGTTTATTTTATTGTTTCAATTTGCGCCCGGTAATCACTCAAAGGGCAGCTGTATCCTATTTCAGAAAAGTTCGCCGCTGTCAAGCACCAGGGTGAACGGTCCGTCATTTTCCAGATCTATCTTCATATGTGCGCCAAAGCTTCCATGCGCTACCGTCTGAATGTGTTCACGGCACCGGGCAATCACATATTCGTACAGTTCTTCCGCCAGTTTCGGCCCCCCGGCCTTTACAAAGCTGGGCCGGTTGCCCTTTTTACAGTCCGCGTAAAGCGTAAACTGGCTTACCACCAGAAGCGCTCCTCCGACATCAGCCAGCGAAAGATTCGTCTTTCCATTCTCATCTTCAAAGATACGCAGTTTGCATATCTTATCCACCATCCGGTCCGCTGTCTGCTCCGTGTCCGTGTCTGAGACACCCAGAAGAAGCAGAAAACCTTTGCCGATGGCTCCAATTACTTTCCCGTCCACGGACACTGCCGCGCGGGAAACTCTCTGCAGTACAACCTTCATGCCAATAACTCCTGTCTATTAGTAACAGTTCAGACTGTTACGTCTACTTTAATACAAGCCGGAGATATTCAAACAGCGTCTCCGTCGCCCGCTCCCGATAGACGATCTCTCTCGCCAGAACCGGGTAATCTGTGATGATGTTGTCAACTCCCAGCATTTTCATACGCTCCATCTCGCTCTTGTTGTTCACCGTCCACGCATGGATCGCTTTTCCTTTTTCATGGGCGGCTTCCACCAGCTTACCGCTGACAAAGCTGGACCGTATGCTGATAAAATCCACATCATCATCAGAGTAATAATCGCCGTACGCGGCAGAAATAATATATCCGGTTCGTATATCCGGATCTAATTCCTTCACCCTGGACAGATAGGAGAGGCGTGTGGACGTTACCACACACTGTTCCTTCATCTGAAAATCCGAGATCAGCTCCACCACCTTATCCGGCAGGGGACTGTCCTTTCCCAGGTTCTTAATTTCAATATTCATCTTGACCCGGCCCTTGCAGAACTCCATAATTTCTGCGAGCGTCGGAATCCGCTCTCCTTCGAACTCCTTGGAAAACCATTTCCCCACATCCAGATCCTGGAGATCTTCCAGGGTGTAGGAGCCGATAGTCCGGTTCACTCCCGCCACCCGTTTCAGTGTGGAATCATGCCCCAGAACCACCACGCCGTCGGCCGTCTCCTGCACATCGATCTCCACAAAATCGGCCAGATTCTCCACTGCCAGTTCCATCGCGGCCATGGTGTTCTCCGGTGCTGATTTAGAGCTTCCGCGGTGAGCCGTGATCTGGATCTCCGTCAGGATATCATCGGTTATGGCCGAACCATTTCTCACAAGATTGAAGAGAAAAAAGAGGCTGAGCGCCGCCGCCACAGCCACGCCCGCTCCCAGTATCCGTCCGCGGAACGATTTTCTGGAGGGATAGGAGAAATCCCATCGGGGCTCCCGGCTCAGACGGTTGCTGTACTGATAATACTGGACGCTGAGCGCCGCAAAATTCCCCAGAGCCAGGGCCATGCTGGCCAGGAAGATAAGAACCAGCTCGATCCGGTCCCCGACCGCCGGCAGAATCGCCAGCGCCAGGCGGTTATCCGTAAACAGGCTCATACCGATCGCCGCCACCAGGATACAGAAAATATAGATCACATGAAGCAAAACGATCAGTCCCGCATAATATCCGCCCAGCAAAAACACGGTATTCGCCAGATGGCCCTTTAACAGCCTCCGGCTTCGCCTGTAACCGTCCCGGAAGTTCTTCTGTTCGATCATACAGGTGTAAAACGTGTACAGCCCCGGTACAACCGCCAGGATGACCAGCACCACCGCCGCGCAGACCGCCAGGCGGCCGGCATTCTGCTTCATCAGCTCCGACATAACAAAATTCAGCGGCTTGACATGGGTCAACACCCGGTAGATTAAATAGAGGTTGGAAATCCCATAATCGGCCAGAATCAGAAGCCCTAACCGCCAGTTTTTCTTCTTAATCTCATCAGACAGCTTCGATAATCCGCCTAAAAAGATCTCTCCCACACTGAGCTTCCGGAAATACGCCGCCCCCTGAAACAGGGTCAGGAGACATCCGGTCTCAAGCGCAAGAAAGAGGATGCCAATGATACCGATCACAAGAATCATGACGATCGTCCCCGGCTTCAGAAAAAAATAACCAATATTGCCCGCAGTTAAATAGCTGTATCCGGCCATCTTTAAAGACCACTTTAATCCCTTATTAAGCAGGAAGAGATAAAGCGGCCCGGTAAGCAGGCGGTACAGGACTTCAAAAAGCAATGCATTCTTCTGATTAAATTTAAGAATCTGGCATGTTTCCTTCGTCAATGTCCTCATATACAACCTTCTTCTACAGGGTTATTATTTTCAATCCATAGCCTGTCATTCCAATCCATATCCCGTTGTTTCCGTCCCCGCCTGATCTGCTAAAAAGCAGCCCGAACGGATGGAATCCGCTCTGGCTGCCCACATTCTACGGTAATTCTTCCTCTGCCACTTCCTCGTCATCGGGCATCTCCTGATCCTGCGACCGCTGTGCCTCCGCAAGTTCCAAAATAGCCTGATTTAAGGAAAACATCTTTACATCCAGCATATTCACCACATCCGCGCAGGCCTTCAATTCCTGCTGTAAATACGCCGGGGCATTTCCTTCAAATTTGTAATAGATCTTATGTTCCAAACTTGCCCAGAAGTCCATGGCAATGGTTCTGATCTGAATCTCCACCTTCGTATCGACAGGTCCGTCAGTCAGATAAATCGGAATCGTCACAACCATATGATAACTCTTATAGCCATTGGGCTTTGGATTCTTAATGTAATCTTTTACGTAGAGCACCGTAACATCGCTCTGTTTCGTTATCATCTCAGCGATCTGATAGATATCTGATGTAAAGGAACAGATAATCCTTATTCCCGCGATATCGCTTAACTTTTCCACCATGTTGTCGATCGTCACTTCAAATCCGTAGCGCTTCAGCTTCTTAACGATACTGTCCGGTGTCTTAAGACGGGACTTGATGTGCTCAATCGGATTGTAATTGTAGATGTGCACGAACTCATTATTGAGTATCTCAATCTTTGTATTGATTTCCTTTAATGCCGAGTCATACAAAAACATCACAGATTTCCACTGGTCAACCTGGTTAAATGAATTGGGAATATTCATCTTCATTCCTCCCTTCCTCACCACGTGTCCGCATTCTAGTCAGTCCGGGCAGAACCGCGACAAAACGCCTCTGCCCGTTAGAATTAGTATACCATAGAAACCCGGCATTTTATATTCTTTTTCCTGACTTTCTAAAATTTTAATCCTTTTAACAGTGCGCCCAGGCCCGTAGTCACTTCTCCGTCGCCCTTGAAATCGAATCCTTCTAAATCGATTTCCTCTTCCGGTTCGAGGGCCTTCATGCTTAAGCTGATCTTGTTGTCTTTAATGGAGATAATTTTTACTTTTACCGTCTGGCCTTCCTTTAAGACAGCGCCCGGATGTTTGATTCTCTGGTTGCTGATCTGTGAAATATGAAGAAGTCCGGATAAGCCGTTCTCCAGGTTTACAAAGGCGCCATACTCTTTTAGTGTATCCACGGTTCCTTCCATGACGGCTCCCACTTCACACTTGGCGATCTTCTTATTCTTTTCTTCCTGAAGCTTCGCACGCGCAGGCTCCTTACCGGAAAGCACCAGTTTCTTTGCTTCCGGATCAGCGGTAATAACGGTGGCTTCTATTGTCTTTCCATTATATTCCTCTAAGTCCTCAACATATTCCGCCGCCAGCTTGGAAGCCGGAATAAATGCTCTGACGCCCTCCAGATACGCAACGGCTCCGCCCTTTACGATCTCTGCAATCTTAACGTTTACGATGGTGCGGTCGGCCAGCATCGCTGCAAACTTATCCCATAACATGTTTTCGTTGGCTTCCTTCATGGAAAGCTCGATATTGCCTTCCCCGTCGTCGGTGCTGATGACCGTGGCTGTAATCTCATCGCCAGGATGAATCTCCGCCTGAAGCTGGAAATCAGGATCACCGTTGATGTTCTCCTTGTTGATCACACCGCCTGCGTAATATTTCAAGTCAACCAAAACCTGGTCTTCCGTCACGCCTGCTACAGTTCCGGTCAGGACATCGCCTTCTTTTACGCGCTTAAAGGAAGCTTCCAGTTCTTTGGCATAGTCTTCCATGGTTTCTACGCGGGCTTCCGGTTGTGGTTGTGCTGCTTCTGTTGGCGTTGATTCTGTTGGCGCTGATTCTGCTGGCGCTGATTCTGTTGGCGCTGATTCTGCTGACTCCGCTTCTGTTACTGGTTCAGCCGGTGCGTTTACCACCTCTTTCTCTACGAGCACGTCCTGCTCCAGAGCTACATTTTTTTCTTCACTCATGTTTCTCTCCTCCATTTATGTTATTATTTTATGTAAAATTTAATAATTTTCCTTTACAGTATACCATAAACAAAGGGTTCGTGGAAGCCCCGCTATTCCTTCAATTTTCTTAAATATTACTAAATTATTCTGTCCGATGCTTCAGCATACGCATTTTATCCTATTAAAATTAAAACAAAAACCCGGGAAGTCAATTCTTCCCGGGATAGACACGTTTTCTCAAAAACCATCTCTGTGGATCACGAATCTGAATCTGATAGCACAGCCATAACGGAATACACGCTGCGATCCATGCCAGCGGGCTCGCCATGCAGATCGCCATATATCCCCATTGGCCGGTAAGCGTAAAGGCGATAATGGTTCTTACAACCATCTCCGCCACACCACACAGCATGGGAAGAATTCCATTTCCCAGGCCCTGAAGGACGTTGCGGTACAGAAACAAAAATGCCAGAAATACAAAATACCACGATATGGTGTGCAGATAAGTAGTCGCATATCCTAACACCTCTTCCGATGGATTGGATATGAACCACCGAACAATGCTTTCACCGCACACAGCCGATATGAATACCGCGACCGCCACAGCCCCCAGTACAATCATGTAAGACTGGCGCACGCCTTCCTTTACCCGGTCGAACCGGCCAGCGCCCATATTCTGTCCGCAATACGTCGCCATGGCTGCCCCCAGTGTAATCATAATCTGCGTAGATAAATTCTCGACTTTGGACGCGGCCGTATAGGAAGCCACCACAGTGGACCCAAAGTCATTGATGGCGCTCTGAAGGATCATAACGCCAACCGCAGTAATCGAAAATTGCAGCGCCATCGGAAGTCCCACACTGAACATCTGAACCACCGTATACCACCGGCACCGGAAATCCGACTTTTCCAGCCGCAGCATCGGAAACTTTTTAAACATATAGACAAGACACAGCACCGCGGAAACTCCCTGAGCGATTACCGTAGCCAGTCCGGCGCCGGCCACTCCCATATGGAATGTGATGACAAATAAAAGATCCAGTACCACATTTAAAAGAGATGACACAATCAGGAAATAGAGCGGCGTACGGCTATCCCCGACACCTCTGAGAATGCAGGAAAGCACATTATAATAGAGCGTTGCCCCCAGACCACCATAAATCATCATCAGATATGAGGAGGCGCCTTCCATAATATTGTCAGGCGTTCTCATAAGCCTTAAAAGCGGTTCAGTCGTTACCATGGTTACCGCAGTTAAAACCACCATAACCGCTGCGCTGAGCATCAGCGCCACAGCGACGTAATTTCGCAGCCGTTTCTTGTCACCCGCTCCAAAGGCCTGAGATATCATAACCCCAAATCCGCTGGCGATTCCATTACAGAAACCGATTACGAGGAACACCATGGAACCGGTGGAACCCACGGCCGCCAGTGCCTCCTCTCCAATAAACTGTCCCACAATAATGGAATCCACCATATTGTAAAACTGCTGAAAAATATTTCCGATCAGCAGCGGAATGGAAAACGCCAGAATCAGCTTCAGCGGCTTTCCCTGTGTCATATCCTTTGTCATCTTTACATGCTCCCTGTTTTGTCGCAGATCACGAGTCAATTTTATCAAGTATATAATCTATCACAACTTTTCCACGATTACCAGTGGTTTCTTCAGAAACGGGGGAATGAACAAAAATAGAGGAAGACCAGCCGGCAGAGTGTACATTCTGCCGGCTGGTCTTCCTCTGTTGCTTGTTTCTTGGTTGCTTGTTTCTTTGTTACTTGTTAAATCATCCCTGAATTACTTGTTTTCTTCTTTCTTCTTGTTATTCAGCATTGTAAACGCTGCTAACAGGAATCCGGAAAGTATTGCTGCTAATCCTGCCTGAGCTCCTGCGCGATCGCCAGTCTTTGGAAGACCCGCTAACGGCACATTGCCATCATCAATCAGGATTAAGTTGTCTGTCGGGTTACCGTCAACCGGTGCATTTGCTAATGGTACTGCATCCGGATCGATTGTTACGGTAGGACCATCATCAGTTCCAGGACCTCCTGGCTGGTACGGTGTGTTTTCATTCGGAGTGCTTCCACCGCCGTTTCCACCCTGGTTGCCGCCGCTATTGCCGCCCGCTGATGTTACGGTTAAGAGGCCATCAGTATAGGTTATTACATAGTTTGCAGTAACATCAGTATTACCAGATTTAATAATTGCATTGCTTGCAACATTTGCACTGGTTCCAGTCATTCTCTGAGTTCCTGTTACCGTTACGCTGTCAAGGGTCTGGCCTTCTGCCAGTGTTCCGCCCGTAATCGTTGCTGTCGGGGCTGTTAAATCGGTACCATCATAACGTTTCTCGGCACTGTCGGCAGTGATTGTAATTTCACGTTTGCTGATTACTACGGTTCCTTCTGCTACCTGAGTCTCGTTATAATTCGGATTTGTGGCTTTTACATATACGGTATAGGTACCGGCTTCGGTGAAGGTTGGGGCTGTTTCACTCCAATCCGTCTGGTTCGTAGAATAAAGAATCGTGGAACCATTCTGCACTGCGCTGGCATCTACGCCATATGCTTTGCCATCGTAAGTTGCTGTAGTACCTGTTATAAACACTTTGTTTGTATCAGCTGATGTTATTTCAAATACTGCGTTATCGTAAGTTATTAAATAGTTTGGATTACTTCCAAGAATAACTTCAATTGGATAAGTTCCAACATCTTCTCCAGCTATACGATTCAGATTATAATTTAATTTCTCACCAGTTACAATACCTGTTATAGAAGCCATCAATTCAGGATCTTCTGTGCCAAATACCTTGCCATTATTTGATGCCTGGATATGGGCAGGACGCTGAGTTATCATAAATATTACATCTACCATAGCGGTGTTACTGTAGTTCGGGTTCGACGCCCTTACATAAACCGGATAACCGCCTTCCTGGTATTCCGTAAACTGCGGGATTGTTCCGCTCCAGCTCTCACCATTTGTTGAATACTCAATGGTCGTTCCCTTTGTATCACTTGCTTCCGCAGCCTTGATTCCGTGGCCTGCTCCGTCGTACACATGGCTTAAGCTTTCTGCATCTACTGTGACTTTAAGGCCGTCTTTCCTGTTAACTGTCAGCTTTCCATTTCCGAGACTTACTGCATAGTTCTTTGTTACATCAGCTTCTCCTGACAATATCCTGACGCTGTTCTCTTCCACACTTACCGTCTGCTCTCCGGCTTCCGTCCTCTTATTATTTTTCAAGACTGCACTTACCTTATGGTCTTTTAAAGCTCCGGCTGTGTTTTCTGCGTTTGATACCGTATAAGTGATTTCTGTTACTTCCTTCTCACTTCCGTCATACTCTGTATCCAGGGTTCCTGCCGCTACGTTAATCGGGCGCTTGGTGATTCTAAAGATCACGTCTGCTTCTGCCACGTTGCTGTAGTTATCATTTTTCGCCCTTACATGGACCGGGTACCCTTCTTCGCGGTATTCGGTAAACTGCGGGATTGTTCCGCTCCAGCTCTCACCATCTGTTGAGTACTCAATGGTCGTTCCCTTTGTATCACTTGCTTCCGCAGCCTTGATTCCGTGACCTGCTCCATCATATACATGGCTTAAGCTTTCTGCATCTACTGTGACTTTAAGGCCGCCCTTCTGGTTAATTGTCAGCTTTCCATCTCCGAGGCTTACTGCATAGTTCTTTGTTACATCAGCTTCTCCCGACAGTATCCTGACGCTCTTCTCTTCCACACTTACCGTCTGCTCTCCGGCTTCCGTCCTCTTATTATCTTTCAGGACTGCACTTACCGTATGATCCTTTAACGCTCCGGCTGTGTTTTCTGCGTTTGATACCGTATAAGTGATTTCTGTTACTTCCTTCTCACTTCCGTCATACTCTGTTTCCAGGGTTCCCGCCGCTACGTTAATCGGGCGCTTGGTGATTCTAAAGACCACGTCTGCTTCTGCCACGTTGCTGTAGTTATCATTTTTCGCCCTTACATGGACCGGGTACCCTTCTTCACGGTATTCGGTAAACTGCGGGATTGTTCCGCTCCAGTTCTCACCATCTGTTGAATACTCAATAGTTGTTCCCTTTGCATCACTTGCTTCCGCCGCTTTGATTCCGTGGCTTTCTCCATCGTACACATGGCTTAAACTTTCTGCATCTACTGTGACTCTAAGATCACCCTTCTGATTAATTATCAGCTTTCCGTCTCCGAGGCTTACCGCATAGTTCTTTGTTACATCGATTCCGCCCGACAATATCCTGACGCTTCCGTCTTCTATTCTTACTGTCTGCTCCCCTGCGTCTGTCCTCTTACTGTTCAACAGCTTTGCGGTTACGGTATGGTCTGCCAGTACACCTTCTGTATTTTCACTGTCTGCTTCCGTATAGCGGATTTCTGTTACTTCCTTCTCGCTTCCGTCATACTCGGCCGTCATGATTCCAGCTGATACAGTTACCGGACGTTTTGTTATGTTAAACTCAACCTCGGCTGTTGCTGCGTTGCTGTAATTATCATTCGTCGCCCTTACATAAACCGGATATCCACCTTCCTGGTATTCCGTAAACTGCGGGATCGTTCCGCTCCAGCTCTCACCATCTGTTGAATACTCGATGGTCGTTCCCTTTGCGTCACTTGCTTCCGCCGCTTTGATTCCGTGGCCTGCTCCGTCGTATACATGGGTTAAGCTTTCTGCATCTACTGTGACTTTAAGATCACCCTTCTGATTAATTGTCAGCTTTCCGTCTCCGAGGCTTACTGCATAGTTCTTTGTTACATCGGTTCCGCCCGACAATATCCTG